>CAZJBJ010000109.1:0-13947 GCA_964544295.1 uncultured Bifidobacteriaceae bacterium | reverse complement strand
AAATGGGGGTCGCGAAGCACGAGCACGGCGCGGTGCCGGCGTCGCTCCTGCAGGACTTCGCGCAGTTCACCCCGCCGTCGGTGCTCGGCATGGCGGGCCGGGTGATCACTCGGTCGCGGCTGATGGATCGGGTCAACCTCCCGTTCAACGTGGTCATCTCGAACGTTCCGGGACCGCAGTTCCCGCTCTACATGGACGGCGCCCGGATGGAGGGGATCTATCCGATCTCCACGATCGTGGACGGCGTCGGCCTCAACATGACCCTCATGTCCTACAACGGGAACCTCGACTTCGGACTCGTCGCCGATCGGGAGATGGTGCCGGACCTGTGGTCGCTCATCGACTATCTGGGCGAGGAACTCGAGACGCTGGAGAAGCTGGCGACGAGCGATCTGCCGACGGGCGATCTGCCGACGGAGTGAGCGCCGCGAGCGCGGCCGTCAGCCGCGGCACCACCTCGCGGTAGTCGCCCACGATGCCGATGTCGGCGACGTCGAAGACCAGCGCGTCGGCATCGCGGTTGATCGCCAGGATCGTTCCGGCGGTGCGTACGCCGACCATGTGGTTGAACTTCCCGTTGGCGCCGATGCTGACGAACAGCCGCGGCGCGATCGTGCGGCCGGTGATGCCGAGCTGGCGGGCGCGGGGGAGCCAACCCTGGTCGGTGACCTTGCGGGTCGCGGCGAGTTCGGCGCCGAGCACCGTGAGCAACGGGTCGAGGTTCTCGTACTCGGCCGGGTCGACGCCCTGACCCACGCCGACCACCACGGGAGCGTCGGCGAGGGTGTCGAGATCGTCGTCACGGGTCCGGGCCCGGATCTCGACCCGGCTCCGGGGGTCGACCGGCATGACGGTGATCGGGGGTTGATGCACACGCGGCCGCAGGGTGGGCAGAACGCCGGCGCGCACGGTGGCCATCTGCGGTCGGGTCCGACACCGGATGGCGGCGACGATCTGCCCACCGAACGCCGGTTTCCAGGCGATGAGATCGTCGCCGTCGCGTTCGAGGGCGACCGCATCGCCGGTGAGTCCCGTGCTGATGGCGGCGGCGACCCGGGATGCGACTTCGCGTCCCCACGCGGTACCGGGCGCGAGGACGGCCCAGGGGTCCAACGCGTGGACCCAGGTGGCGACGCCGGCAGCGGTGTCCTCCTCGTTGGCGAGGGTGATGCCGTCGAGGCGGAGGATCGCGTCGGCGCCCCAGGCGCCGAGTTCGGCCGCTTCGGGTTCGTCCAGCGGTTCGGTGACGATGGCGACGGGCGACGCGCCGAGTGCGCGCGCCGCGCCCAGCAACTCGCGTGTGAGCGGTCGGCGGTCGGGTTCGACGACGACCCCGATCTCCGGCTCGTCCAGCGGCGCGACATCGAGGACGGGATCGGGGGAGTCCGCCGGGTCGCCGTCGACGTCGAGGGCGCCCCGCTCGCGCAGCAGCGCCACCGCCGCGGCGATCTGCTCGTCGATCGACTCGCCCGGCCACCGCCGCGCGAGCCGCGTGGTCGCGACATGCCGGGTCTCACCCACGGTGGTGGGGCTCGCAGCCACACCCCAGGGTCCGGGACCGAGGTCGTCGGCGCTGAGTGTGGTGATCCGATCGGCAGCGACCGCGGCGCGACCGGCGGGGTCGACCTTGCACGGGTCGATCAACCGCTCGGCGGTCGACACCACCGCCGGGAGCGAGACGCGCAACTGGGCCCAGCCGTCGTCGTGCTCGGCCCGGATGTCGAGGACGCGATCGGTCAGGGCCAGGTGGCGGGCACCGGTGACGAACGGCAGGTCCAGCATCTGCGCGAGCTGCGGTCCGACCTGCCCGGTGTCGGCATCCACCGAGTTCCGACCGACGAGCACCAGGTCGAACGGGCCGACGGTCTCGAGGGCGGCGGCGAGCGCCCGGGAGGTGGCGAGCGTGTCGGATCCGGCGAAGCGGGCGTCGGTCAGGAGCACGCCGGTGGTCGTCACGTTGCGGTCCTGGCCCCAGGCGACGGCCTCGCGCAGCGTGTCCTCCGCACTCGGCGGACCGAGGGTGATCACGGTCACGGTGCCGTCGTGGTCGGCCGCGAGGGCGACGGCCTGGGCGACCGCGCGACGGCAGTAGGCGCTCATCTCGAGCTCGAGCCCGTCGCGGACCAGCCGACCGTCGGCGCCGAGGGTCATCTCCTCGAACGCCGGGATCTGCTTGACGAGCGCGGCGATGCGGAGGGTCATGGCCGCCCGATGTTACGACGCCACTCCGCCCGTCCGAACTTGCGTCGATAACCCCCGCGATCGGCCGGGTTATTGACGCAAGTTCGGGGTGAGGTTCGCGAGGGCGGCGAGTTGCTCGCAGTAGTGGTCGACGGAGTGGTGGACGAGGCGCACCGCGAGGCCGGTCGCACCGACCTGAGCCATCCGGCCGAGCTGATCGACGACGCGTTCGGACTCGCCGAGCGGGTCCCACGGCCGGTCGTTCTGCAACACGACATCGAGAGGCTGGACTCGGTCCGCCCACGCTTGGGTGTCCCGTGCCGCGGTGAGGAGTGCGTCGAGTTCGGCGGTGCGGAGTCCGAACGGCGCCCAGCCGTCGCCGAGCTCGACGGCTCGTCGCAACGACCGGGCGGTGTGGCCGCCGACCCACATCGGCACGTGTGCCTGCACTGCGTGGGGCTCGACCAGAAAGTCGGCGAATTCGTAGAACTCGCCCCGGTACGACGGTCGCGGTTGGGAGAGCGCGGCGCGCAATGCGCGCATCGCGTCGTCGGCGCGGGGACCGCGATCGGCGAACGGCGCGTCGAGCAGCTCGAACTCCTCTTCGAGGGAGCCGGATCCGACGCCGAGCACGAGGCGACCGTCACTCACGACATCGAGCGTGCCGTAGCGCTTCGCGATGGCGAGGGGGTGGTGGTACCCGAGGACGAGGACGAACGTCGCGAGCTTGATCGTGGTCGTACGCGCGGCGAGGTAGCCGTAGATCGCGAGCGGGTCCCAGTACGTGCCGCCCCGGACCTCGGCCACGTCGGTCGGGACCGCGACATGCTCACTGCACGTGCAGAAGTCGTAGCCGAGCCGCTCGGCCTCGACGACCACACGTTCGATCTCCGCGACGCCGGCGGTCTCCTCCCACCGTGCGTGCGCGCCCGGCAGCCGGGTGACGACGGGGGTGACGATGCCGAGCCGCAGGTTCATGTCCGAACTACCGCGGCACCATGCGGAGGGCCTTCTTGGCGATGATGTTCTTCTGGATCTCGGTCGCGCCGGCGCCGATCGACGTGTAGCGCTGCCACGAGTAGTTGCGGGCCCATTGGCCGCCGTCGACGGCGTCGGCTTCGCCCTTGGCGACGAGTCCGGCGGGACCGAGGAGGTCGACCGCGAGTTCCGCGAGGTTCTGCGCGATGGACGACCACTGCAGCTTGGCCAGCGGGACCTCGGGCCAGTTGGGTTGGCCCTTCACGATCTTGGTCAGCGCCCGGTAGTTGAGCAGCTTCGTGAGCTCGATTTCCGCGAATGCCCGACCGATCCGGTCGCGCATCGTCGGGTCGGACAGGGCCATCGGGTTCACGGACCGCGCGGTCGCGACCATGGCGCGCAGGTCGGCGGCCATGGTGATGGACAGTCCGGCGGTCCCGACCCGCTCGTGGCCGAGCGTGCTCATCGCCACCTGCCAACCCTCCCCCTCACCACCGAGGCGGCAGTCGGCCGGGATGATCGCATCGGTGAAGAACACCTCGTTCAACATCGTGTCGCCGGTGATGTCACGGATCGGCCGACACTCGATGCCCGGCGTGCGCATGTCGATGATGAACGCGGTGATGCCCTCGTGTTTGGCGCCCCGCTCGAACGCGGTCGGATCGGTGCGCAGCAGGAACAGGCCCCACTGCGCGAGGTGCGCGGAGGAGATCCACGTCTTCTGGCCGTTGACCACGTACCGCTCGCCGTCGGCGATCGCCAGGGCGCGCATGTTGGCGAGGTCGGAACCGGCCTCGGGTTCGGAGAACCCCTGACACCAGTGCTCGTCGGCCGAGAGGATGCCGGGCAGCCAACGCTCCTGCTGCTCGGGCGTGCCCCACTGGATGATCATCGGGCCGATCTGCCAGATGCCGTTGGCGTTGTACACGCCCGGCGCCTTCACCCGGGCCATCTCCTCGGAGTAGATGGCGTTCTGCACGGGCGTGGCCTCGCGGCCGTGGCGATCCTTCGGCCAGTTGATGGCCGCCCACCGACCGTCGTCGAGGCGGCGCTGCCAGTCCTTGCGCCGGGCCTGGGTACGGGCGAACGCATCGAGTTCGCCGTCGTCCTCGGTCCAGTCGGCGAGGAATCGCGGCAACTCCGCGTCGAGCCACGCCCGCAACTCGTCGCGAAACGCGATGTCCTCGGGCCCAAGAGCAAAGTCCATATGACGCCTATCTTCCCGCTCTTGCGACTTCGTCGCAGGCCGCTCGGGCCCCGGCTCGGGTGGCCCGCGCCCAGCAGCCGCGCACCAGCATCCCGGGTTCGTGACGCCGTGCGAAGCGGGCCACTGGTCCTCGCCTTCGGTTCTTGCCGCGCCGGTAGGGTCTGAACGTGGACTTTACGTTCTCGGTTGAGCAGGACGCGTTGCGTGGCGCGGTCCGGGCCCTCGTGACTGATTGGGCGGAGACCCACGACGCGCGGGACGGGCTGGACGCGACGACGTGGGACGCGATCGTCGATCTCGGCTGGACGGGGCTGCTCGTACCCGAAGCGCACGGGGGACTGGGACTCGGACTGGTCGATGCGGTGGTGGTGCTGGAGGAGATGGGCCGCGTCGCCTTCCCCGGCCCGTACCTCTCTTCTGCCGTCGCCGCCACGATCGCGTGCCGCCGCCTCCGACTCGACGAACTCCTCGGCGACCTCGCGAACGGTGTCCGTCGCGGCACGGTCGCGTTGGAGGAGCAGGGGAGCGGGGACCCGGTCGACCGGGTGCGCGCCCGGGCCCGGCGCCGCGGCGCGCACTGGGTGCTGACCGGCGAGAAGCCCCTCGTGCTCGACGGTACCGGCGCGGGCTGGGTGCTCGTGGTCGCTCGGACCCCGGATGGCCTCCGCACGTTCCGGCTCGACGATCCCACGACCGAACCGGTGCGCACCATGGACGGCACGCGCCGGTGTGCCCGGCTCACACTCGACGAGACGGTCGCCGAACCGGTCGGACCCGAGCGGGACCACACTGCGACGTGGCGCGCGATCAGTGACGACATCGCCGTCGCGCTGAGTGCAGAACTCGTCGGCGTGTGCGACGCGTCGTTGGCCATGGCCATGACCTACGCCGAACAACGCGTGCAGTTCGACAAGCCGATCGCGGCCCACCAGGTGATCCAGCACAAGCTCGTCGACATGCTGCACGCCACCGAACTCGGGCGCGTCGGCGTGCACTACGCGGCGTGGGCGTCCGACGTTGCGGATCCGGACGCGGGTCGCGCCGCGGCGATCGCGAAATCGCAGATGGGCGAGGCGGCGGTGATGGTCACCGGGGAGAACATCCAGGTGCACGGCGCGGTCGGGTTCACGTGGGATTCCCGGGCCGGTGTGCTGTACCAGCGGGCCAAGCAGAACGACGTGCTCGGCGGGAGCCGCGGCTGGCATCGGTCCCGCGTGGCCGACCTCGTGCTCGACGACCGCTGATGGCAGCGTTCACGACGGTCGAGGAGGCCGTCCGCGACCATGTTCGAGCCGGCGACTCCCTGCACGTCGTCGTGGGGCACAGCCGCTGGAGCGCGGCGGTGCGCGAAGTCGTCCGCCAGTGGTGGGATCGAGACCCGCAGTTCGAGTTGGTGATGCTCAGCCTGTCGAGCCTCGGTGCGCTGTTCTTCCGCGGCGGACTCGTCCGGAAGGTGATCACGGGCTACTCGGGCGACACGTTCCCCAACTTCACGCCGAACCCCTGGTTCCAGCGGGGCTACACGAGCGGAACGGTCGAGGTCGAGCACTGGTCGTTCCTCGCGTTCGCGCAACGTCTCGAAGCCGGCGCGCGCGGGTTGCCCGCGATCACGACCCGGTCGATCGGCGGATCGTCGATGGCGGCGAACGCGGGATATGCGGAACTCGACTCACCCTTCGGAGCGGTCGGACTGTTGGCTCCGCTCCGGACGGACGTCGCGATCCTGCACGCCCCGGTGGCCGACCGGGCGGGCAACCTCGCCGTGGCGCCGCCGCTCCTCGAAGGGGTGTGGGGCGCGCTCGGTGCTCGGCGCGGCGTGATCGCGACCGTGGACCGCGTGGTCGAGGACCTGCGCGAGGTCGCGACCCACGTCCGGATCCCGGCGCACCAGGTGCTCGCGGTCTGCGAGGTACCGATGGGTGCGCACCCGGGCGGACTGTTCGCTCGGGATCTGCCCGTCGACGGCTACGGCGAGGACTACGACTTCTGGATCGACGCGCGGGCGGCGACCCGCCGCGACGATTACGACGACTGGATCCGCCACTGGGTGCTGGAGCCGGCCGATCAGACGGCATACCTGGATCGACTGGGGGCCGATCGGATCGCCGCGCTGCGGGCGAAGGCCGATCCGGCGGTGCATGCCGAGCGGGCCGCCGCCACGCAGCCCGACCTCGACGCACCGGTCAACGCCTGGGAGCTCGCGGCGACCTACGCCGCCCGTCACCTCGCCCGCCGGGTCGCGGCCATCGACGCGCACGCGGTACTTGCCGGTGCCGGGGTCGCGAATCTCGCCGCGTGGCTCGGCGTGGAACAGGCCCGGACCGCCGGGCACGCCGTCGAACTCACGGCCGAGATCGGCATGTGGGGCTACGCGCCGATGGTGGGGGACCCGTTCGTCCTGAACCACGGCAGCTTCCCGACCGCCACGATGCTCGGTGACGCGGCGATGGTGCTCGGCGCGTTGGTCGGCGGCGCGGCGACGCGCACCATCGGTTGTCTCGGTGGTGCCCAGATCGACCGGACCGGGAACATCAACTCGACGCTGATTCCTGACGGCCCCTTCCTCGTGGGTTCGGGGGGTGGCAACGACGTCGCCAGCGTCGCGACCGAGAACATCGTCGTCGCCACGCTGACTCCGCAGCGCACCCCGGGGGAGTGCGGATACGTCACCTCACCGGGCCGAACGGTGCAGGGGTTGGTGACGGACCTCGGGACCCTGGAGAAACTCGACGGCGAACTCTTGCTCACCGCGGTGCCGGACGGGCCGGAACCGGTCGAGGAACGGGTCGAGCGCGCCGTCGCCGCCTGCGGCTGGGACCTGCGCGTCGCGCCCGAGGTTGTCAGCCTGAGCGCACCGACGACCTCGGAGATCGCAGCCCTGCGGGGGTGGGATCCGCACGGCTGGTTCCTGCGAGCGTGACCGCCTCGTCGCGAGGTCGCCGGTAGGCTCCGCCGACGCGGTACACCATTCGGGACGCGTTCGAGGGGGGCAGATGACGGCAACGGTCGAACGACGCGACACCGTGGCGAATCCGTATCTCGAGGGGCCGTTCGCGCCCATCGACACCGAGATCACGGTCGACTGCGACGTCGTCGGTGAACTGCCGACGGACCTTGCCGGAGTGTTCGTACGGAACGGTTCGAACCCCAAGTTCCCACCGTCCGGTCGGTACCACTGGTTCGACGGCGACGGGATGCTGCACGCGATCCACGTCGAGAACGGCCACGCGGTCTATCGGAATCGATACGTCGTCACCGAGGCGCTGACGGCGGAGATCGCGGCCGGCGCGGCGATCTGGTCGGGGGTGAACGAGCGCCCGAACTTCGCACACGCGGGTGGTCCGTTCAAGGACACCGCGAACACCGACCTGGTCTTCCATCGGGGTCGGCTCCTGGCCCTGTGGTGGCTGGGCGGTCCGTGTTACGAGATCGACGTGCCCTCGCTCGACACGGTGGGTCGGTACGACTTCGGGGGCACGCTGCCGAGCCTGACGGCCCACCCGAAGCTCGACCCGGTCACGAACGAGCTGATGGTGTTCGACTACGACGTGCTGCCTCCGTACCTGACCTATGGCGTCGTCGGCGCGGACGGCACGCTGGTGCATCAGACCGAGGTGGAGCTGCCGGGCCCGCGGTTGATGCACGACCTCGCGATCACCGCCCACCACACGATCCTCATGGACTTCCCGCTGATGTGGGATCCCGACCTGCTGGCGCAGGGGCGCACCAAGGTGACGTTCCGCGACGATCTGCCGGCTCGCTTCGGCGTGATTCCCCGGCACGCGTCCGGCGATCAGGTGCGCTGGTTCGAGGCCGAGTCCTGTTACATGTACCACGCGATCAACGCGTGGGAGACCGGCGACGAGATCGTGCTGGTGGGGTGTCGGATCGACAACCCCTTGCGGGACGGTGACCGGGCCGGAGTTCCGCACATCGACGTGCTCCGGTTGGAGCCCTACCTCTACGAATGGCGGTTCGATCTCAATACTGGGGCCGTGCGCGAGCGGGCGCTCGACGACGTGATGACCGAGTTCCCACGCATGGACAACCGTCGGCTCGGCGTCGAGTCCACCTACGCCTACAGTCCGCGCATCGCCCCTGCGCCGGAACTGCTCTTCGACGGCTTCATCAAGTACGACACGTCGACCGGGGACTCCGAGACCCATGAGTACGGCGACGGGCGGTTCGGTGGCGAGACGGTCTTCGCGCCCCGGGTCGGAGCCACCGCCGCCGACGACGACGGCTACGTCCTCACCTTCGTGACCGACGCCCGGACCGGTCACTCCGAGGTGGTCGTCGTCGACGCGCGCCGGGTCGCCGACGAACCGGTGTGTCGGATCCAGATCCCGCAACGGGTGCCCATCGGGTACCACTCCTGGTGGATCGACGCGTCCGAGGTGGGCTGAGCACCCGGCGACCGGGCTTCCCCGCGTCGGGCGTCGACTCGCCCTAGTCTCCCGCCCGTGGGACGGGTCTCGCTCGTTGGGGTCACGAAGCGGTTCGGAGACGTGACCGCGGTCGACGGTCTCGATCTCGACGTCGCCGACCGCGAGTTCCTGGTGCTCCTCGGTCCGTCCGGATGCGGGAAGTCGACCGCGCTGCGCATGATCGCCGGGCTCGAGGAGCTGACCGAGGGCACCATCACGATCGGCGATCGGGTCGTGAACGACGTCGAGCCCAAGGACCGCGACCTCGCGATGGTGTTCCAGAGCTACGCGCTCTACCCGCACCTGTCGGTCCGCAAGAACATCGAGTTCCCGCTGCGCACACGCGGGGTGCCCAAGGAGGCCCGCACGGCCCAGGTTGCCGCGGCCGCCGAGTCGCTGGGACTGGGTGAGCTCCTGGACCGCAAACCCGGCCAGCTGTCGGGCGGGCAACGGCAACGGGTGGCGCTCGCCCGTGCCATCGTGCGGGACCCCGAGGCGTTCCTCATGGACGAGCCGCTGTCGAACCTCGACGCCACGCTCCGGGTGCAGACCCGGGCCGAACTCGTCGAACTCCAACGGCGGCTCGAAGCGACGGTCATCTACGTGACGCACGACCAGGTCGAGGCGATGACCATGGGGGACCGGATCGCGATCATGAATCACGGGGTCCTCCAGCAGGTCGGCCCGCCCCAGGAGGTGTACGAACGCCCGGCCAACCTGTTCGTCGCCCGCTTCATCGGCACTCCGCCGATGAACACGATCCCCGGACCACTCGCGGGGGAGACCGAGGCGGTGGTCGTCGGCGTCCGGCCCGAGCACCTGCATCTCCGGCGGGGCGGGGACGGCGGGATGGGCGCGGAGGTCGTCGCCGTAGAATCGCTGGGTCACGAACGCCACGTGCTCTGCCGGCTGGCCGACGGGACGATCGTCATCGTCCGGCAGGCCACCGAGGTCGCGGCGCCCGCCATCGGTGACGACGTCAGCCTCCACTTCGACGGGTCCGACGCCCACCGGTTCGACGCCACCACCGAGGCGCGGATCGCATGAGCAGCCCCGGCCCGAGCCGACGTCGCCGGCGCGAGATGCTCGTCGGTTATGCGCTCCTGGTGCCGGCGCTCGTGATCTTCGGAGTGTTCGTGTTCTACCCGTTCCTCCGGAACTTCCAGCTCGGCTTCTACCTCAACCCGCCGTTCCCGAACCTGCCGCGCCGTTGGGTCGGCTTCGACCAGTACCGCGACATCCTCACCTCGACCGAGTTCGTCAACAGTCTGAAGACGACGATCGCGTTCGCGTTCCTCACCGTGCCGGCCGGGATCGGGTTGGGGCTGGCACTGGCAGTGTCGGCGAACCGTCGACTGAAGGGCATCGGCATCTACCGCACGATCTTCTCGTCGACGGTCGCGACGTCGGTCGCGGTCGCGTCGGTCATCTTCAGCATGCTGTTCAACCCGATCGTCGGTCTGCTGCCGTGGCTGGGCATCAACCCGATCCCGCCGATCATCGAGAACCCGGATCTCGCGCTCGGTGCCGTCGCGCTGGTCACGATCTGGCAGACGCTCGGACTCACGTTCATCCTGATCTCGGCCGGGCTCCAGGCCATTCCCGACGATCTCTACGAGGCGGCCGCACTGGACGGTGCCGGGTCGAGCACCCGGTTCTGGCGGGTCACGATCCCGATGCTCTCACCGACGCTGTTCTTCGCGTTCGTGGTCGGCACGATTCACGCGTTCCAGAGTTTCGGCCAGATCGACATCCTGACGAGCGGCGGACCGTTCAAGCGCACGAACGTGCTCACCTACGCGATCTACAGCGAGATAAACACCGTCAACCATGCGGCCAACCCGGGCAAGGCCGCGGTGTTGTCGGTGGCGCTCTTCTTCATCACGCTCGGCCTCGCACTGGTCCAGATGCGGGTGCTGGAACGGCGGGTGCACTATGCGCGCTGATGCCCGGCGCGGTGGTCGACTCCGCACCGTCGGTGCGTACGCCGTGCTCACGTGCCTGGCCTTCATCGTGCTGTTCCCGATCTACATCACGGTCGTGAACTCGTTGCTTCGCCCGATCGACATCTCGTCCCGACCGCCGTCCTTCTTCCCGCTCCATCCGCAGTGGTCGAGCTATTCCGACGCGTGGAACGACGGCCACATGGCCAAGTACCTCGTGAACAGCTTCGTGGTCACGACCCTGATCACCGTGGGCCAGGTCGTCACCGCGGTGTTGGCCGGCTACGCGTTCGCGTTCCTCGAGTTCCCGTTCAAACGGACACTGTTCCTCGTGTTCCTCGCGACGCTGATGGTGCCGTTCGAGGTGACGGTGGTGACGAACCTGGACACGATCAACCACCTCGGCTGGTACGACACGTACCAGGGCCTGGCGGTCCCGTTCCTCGCGACGGGCTTCGGCGCGTTCCTGGTGCGCCAGTCGTTCCTCCAGATCCCGCGCGAGCTTTCGGACGCGGCGGCGCTCGACGGCTACGGCCACTGGCGGTTCATGACCCGGGTCGCGGTCCCGTTGGCCCGACCGGCCATCGCCGCGCTTGCGGTGTTCGGGTTCCTCGGCGCGTGGAACCAGTACTTGTGGCCGTTGCTCGCGACCAAGGATGATCGGCTGCGCACGGTCCAGATCGGACTCAAACAACTGCGGTCGACGCAGCTGAACGACCTCAACGTCACCTTCGCCGGTGCGATCATCGCGGTGATCCCGATCGTGGTGTTGCTCCTGGTGTTCCAGAAACATTTGGTGCGCGGGCTCACCGCCGGCGCCGTGAAAGGCTGAGTTCATGACGACGATTCTCGGTTCCGTTCCTCCGGTCCGATCGCGAGTCCGACGACGCGGTCGCACCGCACTGGGCCTCGCTGCCGTCGCGATCCTGGCGTTGGGTGCGTGCAGTGGCAGCAGCAGCCCGAAGCGCGGAGGGGGTAAGGGCGACGGCAACGGGTCGTCGGGCGCGAACCAGTGCCCGGTCGCGGCCCTGGCCAAGGCCACCGCGCCCGTCGAGATCACCTTCTGGCACGGCATGAACCGGAAGAACGAGGAGGCGATCCAGACCCTGGCCAACGAGTTCAACACGAGTCAGAACAAGGTCAAGGTCACGTTGGTCAACCAGACCGGCTACGAGGACATCCTCCGGAAGTGGGTCGCCGGCCTCGGCACCGGTGATCTTCCCGAGCTGGGCCAGCTGGAGGACACCGCCACCCAGCAGATGATCGACACCCAGTCGGTCGTGCCGGTGGCCGACTGCATCGCGGCCGACAAGTACGACACGAGCGACTTCATCGACCGGATCCTCGGGCGCTACACCGTGGACGACCAGCTGTACCCGATGCCGTTCAACGTGTCGAACCTGGTGCTGTACTACGACAAGAACGCGTTCCGGGCGGCCGGGCTCGATCCCGAGAAGCCGCCGGCCACGCTGGACGAGATCACGGCCGACTCCGAGAAGATCAAGGCGGCCGGTTACCAGACCGGCTTCGGTCTCAAGATCAATCCTGCCTATCTGGAGCAATGGGCATCCGGGTCGGGCACGCTGTTCGTCAACAACTCGAACGGCCGGAAGGGCCGGGCGACCGCGGCGAAGTTCGCCGACCAGACCGGCCAGACCGCCTTCGCGTGGATGAAGGACATGGTCGATTCCGGCCTGGCCCGCACCAACCCGGATAGCGGTCCGAACGTCGCGGACAACCTCGTCGGCATCCGCAGCAAGGTCCAGGGCATGACCATCGACAGTTCGGGGGCACTGGGCACCATCTCGCAGGTGTTCGCGGCGGGCGAGAGCGGCGGGGTGGAACTCGGCGTCGGTCCGTTGCCGGGGATCAAGCGGGCGGGCGGTGGGCTCGTCGGTGGTGCGGCGCTGTACATGTCGAACAAGAGCGCGCCGGAGAAGATCGCCGCGACGTGGGCGTTCGTGAAGTTCCTCGTCCAGGCCGACACCCAGGCGAAGTTCGCGGCGGCGACGGGATACGTCCCGATCCGCAAGTCGTCAGCGGACGAGCAGGCGCTGATCGACCAGTGGGCGAAGGAGCCGGGTTACAAGGTCGCCTATGACCAACTCCTCGGCGGTCAGGACTCGATCGCGACGGCCGGTCCGGTCATCGGTGACTACGCCGGCGTGCGCGACATCGTGCGCGACGCAATGACCAAGATGTTGAGCCAGGGCACCGACCCGAAGCAGGCCGTGACCCAGGCCGAGAAGGACAGCACCGCCAAGATCCAGGACTACAACACCCGCATCGGCCAGTAACTCCAACGTGCGTCGATAACCCGGCCGATCGGCGGGGTTACCGACGCAAGTTCGGTCAGCGGGAGAGGATGGTCACGCTGGCGTTGGCGCCGCGGCCGACGGTGTGGGCGAGCGCGACTCGCGCACCCTCGACCTGGCGGGGACCGGCGGTCCCGCGCAGTTGTCGGGTCAACTCGACGACCTGGCCGAGTGCCGAAGCACCCAGCGGCTCGCCTTTCGACAGCAGCCCACCGGACGGGTTGATCGGCCGGGCGCCACCGAGGGACGCCGCGCCCGACGCCAGCAACGCAGCTTGGTCACCGGGCGCGCATAGCCCGAGTTCCTCCCAGCCGAGCAGTTCGCGGGCGGCATCGGTGTCCTGACATTCGGCGACGTCGACGTCGTCGGGCCCGATCCCGGCCTCGGCGTACGCGGCGTCGGCCGCGAGCGTGGACGGTGGGGTGATGTCCGAGTCGTCGACGCCGGCCAGGGGAGTGGCTTCCCCGAGCACGCTCCCGGGCAGGTGTGATCGCAACACGGCGGCGTCGAGGCGAACGGCGCCGCCACCGTCGCCGCGTCCGGAGCCACGGCGCAGGACGACGGCTGCGGCCCCTTCGTTGGGAGAGCAGAGCATGAACAGGTGCAAGGGATCGCACACGAGTCGACTCGCCAGCACCTCGGCGGCGGTGATCTCGGCCTGGTACATCGCGTCCGGGTTCAACGCGCCGTGGGCTCGGTTCTTGACCACGACGGCCGCGAGATCGTCCTTGGTGATGCCGCGTTCGCGCATGAGTCGTTGGGCGCGCAGTGCGAAATAGGCCGGAGTCGCGGCCAGACCGGACTCCTCCCGCCACGCCTCGAAGAAGCTGGACCGGATGATCCCCTTCGGCATCTTCTCCATGCCGAAGACGAGCACGGTGTCGTACTGACCGGCC
>CAZJBJ010000108.1:0-14110 GCA_964544295.1 uncultured Bifidobacteriaceae bacterium | reverse complement strand
AATTATCAGCTTTGGATTTAGCGCGAGCGCCCGGGCGATGCCGATGCGCTGACGTTGACCGCCGGCGAACTCGTGCGGGAACCGGTTGGCGTGCTCCGGGTTGAGCCCGACGAGTTCCATCAGCTCCGCGACCCGCTCCGTGCCCCCGTCGCGCCACGTGCCGTGGATGCGCATGGGCTCGGAGATGATGCTCTGCACCGTCATGCGCGGGTTCAGCGACACGTACGGGTCCTGGAACACGATCTGGAGCTTGGAGCGCAACGTCCGGAGCTGCGAGGTGGACAACGACTGGATGTCGACACCGTCGACGAGCACCCGGCCGCCGTCGGCGGTGAGGAGTCGCAGGATCGCCCGGCCGGTCGTGGACTTCCCACAGCCCGACTCGCCGACGAGTCCGAGCGTTTCACCTCGCGCCACGGTGAACGACACGTCCGATACCGCCTGCACCTGTCCGACGACCCGCCGGAAGATGCCGGCGCGGATCGGGAAGTTCTTGACCAGGTGCTCGACGGCCAGGATCGGCGCGTCGGGCGCGCCCGGTGGCGGCGACGTGGGGACGGGTTGGATGGTCGGCTCGGGGCTGGTCACTCGGAGCCTCCGGTGCCAACCCGCTCGGGGAAGAAACACGACGACCGGTGACCCGGGCCGACTTCGAACAGTTCCGGCCGTTCCTGATCGCAGCGGCCGCCGAGTTCGGCATAGGGACAACGCGGATGGAACGAGCATCCCGACGGCAGCCGGATGAGTGACGGCGGTTGGCCGACGATGCGGTGCAGCCGAGACGTCTTCTCGACCCGACGGTCCAGGCGCGGCAGCGACGCGAGGAGTCCCTCCGTGTAGGGGTGCTTCGGTGCGTAGAACGTGTCGTCGACGGATCCGAACTCCACCTGTCGGCCGGCGTACATCACGATCACCCGGTCGACCACGCCCGCGACCACACCGAGGTCGTGGGTGATGAGGATGATGGATGACCGGGTGCGGTCCTGGATGCGTTCGAGCACTTCGAGCACCTGGGCCTGCACGGTCACGTCGAGTGCGGTGGTCGGTTCGTCGGCGATGAGCAGATCGGGGTCGTTGGCGATCGACATGGCGATCATGGCCCGCTGGCGCATCCCGCCGGAGAACTCGTGGGGGAACTGGTCGACCCGGGCGGTCGGGTTGGGGATGCCCACGATGTCGAGCAGTTCGACGGACCGGGCCCGGAGTTCCTTGTCGTCGGTATCGGGCCGGTGCACCTTGATCGCCTCCGCGATCTGCGCGCCCACCGAGTACACCGGGTTCAACGCAGCCAGGGCGTCCTGGAAGATCATCGCGATCTCGTCGCCGCGGATGGGTTGCATCTCCTTGTCGCTCAACCCGCGGAGCGACCGGCCCTTGAACTGGATGTCGCCGGTGATCGTGGCCGACTTCGGCAGGAGTCCGAGGATCGCGAGCGCCGTCACGCTCTTGCCGGAACCCGATTCACCCACGATCCCGACGGTCTCGTTGGGGTCGACGTCGAAGGTGGCCCGATCGACCGCACGCACGTCACCGTCGTCGGTGTGGAACGTGACCGACAGATCCTGCACCGACAGCAACGGCTCGGTCGACGGCACGAACGCGCGCTCCGGGGTGGGACCGTCGGCCGGCGCCACCGTCACCAGGTCGTCGTCGGCCATGTCAGTGCTTCTCGCTCTGCGGGTCGAACGCGTCGCGCAGGCCGTCGCCGATGAAGTTCACGCACAGCACGGTGATCAGGATCGCGATGCCCGGTCCGTAGATGAGATACGACTTGTCGGTCCCGACGTAGCCCTCGGCGGTGGAGAGCATTCGGCCCCAGGACGTCTGGGGCGGTTGCACGCCGAAGCCGAGGAACGACAGCGTCGACTCGGTGATGATCGCCGCGGTCACGGCCAACGTGGTGTTCACCATGATCGGACCGATGATGTTCGGCAGGATGTGCCGCACGATGATCCGAGCCGGGCTGGCGCCGGCGGCGCGGGCGGCCTCGACGTACTCCTTCTCCCGGATGGCCAACACCTGGCCGCGCACGACCCGGGCGATTCCCATCCAGAACAAGAAGGAGAGGACGAGGATGATCACCAGCCCGGTGCTGCCGAACCGCTCGAGGGCGACCGCGAGGATGGCGAGCTCGGGCACGACGAGGAACAGGTCGGTGAAGCGCATCAGCAGCTGATCGGCGACGGTTCCGAAGAATCCGGCGACGGCGCCGACCAGGGTCCCGAACGCCACCGACAGGATCGCGATCGAGAACGCGATCTTCAGCGACAGTTGCCCGGCGGTGAGGATGCGGGCCAACTGATCGCGGCCGAGTTCGTCGGAGCCCAACCAGTGTTTCCAGCCGGGGCCCATCGGGTCGGCGAGGATGTCCTGCTTGTTCGGATCGAACGGGCTGAGCCACGAGACGCTGAAACACGCGATCACCAGCAGGATGAGCACGACCAGGGCGATCATCGCGCCGCGGTGCTGGAAGAAGCGCCGCCGGAACAGCTTCCACTGGGTCAGCGGTTCGGGAGCGAAGTCGAGTTCGTCCGCGAGGTCGGGGTCGATGCTCGTGGTGCTCATGAGAGGCGGACCCGCGGATCGAGATAGCCGTAGAGCAGGTCGGCGATCAGGTTGAACAGCATGATGAAGATCGCGGTGATGATCATCCAGGCGACGACGACCTTGGAGTCACCGACCAGGAGCGAGTCGTAGAACAACTGCCCCATCCCCGGGATCGAGAAGATCTTCTCGGTGATGATGAGCCCGCCGAAGAGGGCGCCGGTCTCGAGCGCGACGACGGTCACGAACGGGATGAGGGCGTTACGGGTCGCATGCCGCCACGTGATGGTCCGGCGTGGTACTCCCTTCGCCCGAGCCGTGCGGATGTAGTCGCTGGAGAGCACGTCGAGCATCGACGTGCGCACATATCGGCTCCACGACGCGATGCTCTGCACCGTCAACGTGAGCACGGGCAGGAACAGGTGGCGGAGGTAGTCCAGGTTGAATCCGCTGCCGCCGGCGCTGTGGAGCCCGACCGTGTAGAAGATCGGCTCGTGGAGGTCGAACCACTGTTTCGGCCCGACCGCGAGGAACTGCTGGGAGAGCAGACCGAACCAGAACGGCGGCATGGCGATGCCGATGAACGCGAGCGCGGTCAGGGTGTAGTCGGACACCGAGTACTGGCGCACCGAGGAATACACGCCGACGAACAGCGCGACGCTGATCGAGAGAATGGAACCGAAGAAGATCAGCTGCAGCGTGTTCCACATGGCCGGGCCGAGCATGGAGCTGATCTCCTGGTTGGTCCGGGAGCTCGTCCCGAAATCGCCCTGGACCGCATTCCCCAACCACTTGCCGTACTGCACGACGATCGGCTTGTCGACGCCGATGTTCTTCTCGCACCGCCGGACCGCGGTGATGCCCTCGCGGGACGTGCGCAGCTTGTCGCACGGGCTGCCGAACGCCTCGCTCGAGAGCCAGAACGTCAGGAACGAGGCGAACAGGATCACCGGAATGGCGTACAGCGCCCGGCGGGCGACGTAGGTGAACATCGCTCAGCAGCCGTCGTGGCGCGCGTGGTCCCGGTGTCGAGACACCGGGACCACAAGCTGCACCATGAAGGACGAGACCGAACCCGCTAGTTCTTCAGGCTCCACTCGGCCAGGTTGTAGAACATCGAGAAGATCGGGTTGTCACCCGTCGGCCCCTCGAGGCGGTTGCTCCACAACGAGATGTTCGGGAGCGGGTCGATCGGCAGGCTCACCAGGTCCCGCCCCATGACCACGTCGGCCCGCTTGCTGGCGGCGATGCGGGCATCCCGGTCGGCCGAGTTGTCGACCAGCGCGAGGTCCGGATCCATCTCGGGGATGTTGGTCCAGGTCCAGTTCTGGCCGCTGTTGTCATTGGCCTTCGACGGGATATTGGACGAGCACATGATCGCGCACAGGCCCGGTTCGAGGCTCGTGGACGACTGGGCGTACAGCCCGAGCTGGTAGTTGCCGGTCGGCAAGGTCTTGCCGAAGAGCTGCGCGGCGGTCTGGTTCTTGATCTTCAACTCGAAGCCGGCTTCGCCGACCTGCGCCTGGATGATCTCCTCGGTCAACTCCCGCCGCTTGTTCTGAGTCGTCGAGTTGATCGTGACGCTGGCGGTCTTGCCGTCCTTGGCCCAGATGCCCTTGCCGTTCTTGGTCCAACCGTCGCCGGTCATCAGTTCGTCGACCTTGTCCAGGTCGAGCTTGTACTTGCTGAACTCGGAAGTGTCCGAGAACTCGGCCAGGATCGGCGGGTTCAGCGAGTTCTGCGGCTCCTTGACCCCGAGCTTGCCGAACAGCTTCTCGACGATCGCATCGCGGTCGATTGCGTAGGCGAACGCCTGGCGCACCGCCACCGAGTCGAACGGGAACTTGTTGTTGTTCATCCAGAGCGCTTCCGCGTTCCCGGTCTCGGGGGTGAAGTTGGTCTGCGCGCCGGGGATACCCCCGGTGACCGACTCGACCGCGTCCAGCTGCGGCTGCGGGTAGATCGCGAGGACCTCACCCGACTTGAACGCCTGGAACTCGGCGGCGGTGTCGGGGATGAAGCGGAAGATGACCTTCGAGAGCTTGGGCGCGGTGCCGTACCAGTTGGGGTTCGGCGTCAGGGTGATGTCCACGCCCCGGTTCCACTTGGCGATCCACGGCCCACCGGACCAGTCGTAGCCGTTGGCCATCGCCTTGGCGCGGTCCTTGCCCTCCAGGATGTGCGACGGGAGGATGCCGTAGAGCCCGCCACCGAAGAGCGCGGTCCACGCGCCGTACGGCTGGGTGAACGTGACGACGGCCGTCTTCGGGTCCGTAGTGTCGACCGATTCGATCTTGTCGTAGCCGGACTTGTCGTAGATGTCCTTGCCTTCGGCGATCTGCTTCCAGGTGTACTCGAAGTCCTTCGAGGTGATCGGCTCACCATCGGACCACTTGGCGTTCGGACTGATCTTGTAGGTGATGGTCTGCTTGCCGCCGACCTCGGTGACGGCGGGTGCTTCGACCATCATCACGTTCGGGACGTTCGACCAGACGCCGTTGACCTTCAGGAAGTCGAACACGCGCGGCATGGTGTGCTGCTGCATCGTGTAGACGCCCCACGAGGAGCCACCGCAACTGGCGATCCAGTCTGCGCAGTCCATTTCCTGCTCGGCGCCGAGCACGACGGTGCCGTTGCCGCTCTTCGGCCCGGACGACTTCTTGTCGTCCCCTGCCTTCGAGCCACTGCTGCTCCCGCACGCCGCCAGCACCAAGCCGGCAACGATGGTGAGCGCGATCAATGAGCGTCGGTGACGCAACATCCGAGACCTCCCCGTCTCTAGTGGGTGATGCACGCGCAAGGACTCAGGTGACCCGGAGCCCCAGTAGAACTGTGGTGAAACCGAATGCCACGGCGGTCAGCACCGTGATGCGGTCGAGGTTTCGCTCCACCGCGGTCGCGCCGGCCATCGATCCACCCAGCGAACCGCCACCGAACATGTCGGACAGACCGCCGCCGCGCCCCGCGTGCAGGAGCACGAGGAAGATCAGCAGCATCGACACGAGGATGTGGAGCACCAGGATGATCGCGGTCACGTGACTTCTCCTTGAAAGACCGGGTCGGAATCTATCCGCCGTATGGGTCCTTCGAACCCCATCATCGGCAGAAAATCTGAATGACCGAAGGGTTACGCGCGGAAACGGATGATTCGGGCGAAATCCTCGGGGTCGAGCGATGCGCCACCGACGAGGGCACCGTCGATGCCCGGTCGTTCCATCAGCGACGCGATGTTGCCGGGTTTCACGCTGCCCCCGTACTGGATGCGCACGGCCTCGGCCGCGTCGTCACCACCGACCGAACCGATCGCAGCCCGTACGACGGCGATGGTCGCCTCCGCGTCCTCCGGGGTGGCGTTCTTGCCCGTCCCGATCGCCCAGATCGGCTCGTAGGCGACGACGGTCCGGGCGATCTGCTCCTTCGAGATCCCGGCGAACGCAGCGCGGACCTGTCCCTCGACCTTGGCGTCGGTCCCGCCGGCCTCGCGCTCTTCGAGGGTCTCACCGACGCAGAGGATCGGCGTCATGTTGTGTTTGAAGATCGCCTTGAGCTTGTCGTTGACCATCTCGTCGGTCTCACCGAAGATCTCCCGGCGTTCCGAGTGGCCGACGATCACGTACTTCACCGTGAGCTTGGCCAGCATCGCCGGGCTGATCTCGCCGGTGTACGCGCCCTGGTCCTCGGCGTGACAGTGCTGGGCACCGAGGGCGACCGGGATGCGGTCCGAGTCGATCGTGGTCTGCATCGAGCGCAGGTCGGTGAAGGGCGGGCAGAGCACGACCTCGACGGCTTCGGTGTCCTCCCGGTCGAGGAGGTAGGACAGCTTCTGGGTGAACTGGATCGCGACGAAGTGGTCGTGATGCATCTTCCAGTTGGCCGCGATGATCGGTTTCCGGTCGGTCATGGTCGACATCGTTCCTTCCCGCTCTTGGCCCTGCGGGCCGGGCCGCTCGGGCCCCGCCTCGGGCGGTGTGGATCAGACTGAGGTGCGCTGGCCCTCGGCTCGGTTGGCCGCGATGATCGGTTTCCGGTCGGTCATGACTCTCCCTTGATTCCGGCCCTCAGAGCTGCGAGGCCGGGGAGGTCGCCCTGCTCGATGAGTTCGAGCGATGCTCCCCCGCCGGTGCTGACGTGGTCGATCTGGTCGGCGAGTCCGAACTGGCGCACCGCGGCGGCGCTGTCTCCCCCGCCGATGATCGTGAACCCGGAGCAATCCGCCACGGCGTGGGCGACGGCCTGGGTGCCGGACGCGAACGGGGTCATCTCGAACACGCCCATCGGGCCGTTCCAGAGCACCATGCGCGCCTCGGCGATCACGTCGGAGAAGATCGCGGCGGATTCGGGCCCGATGTCGAGCCCCTTCCAGCCGGCCGGGATGCGCCCGGCGCCCACGATGCTGGTGGCGGCCGTCTCGCTGATCTCCTGCGCGATCACGACGTCGACCGGAATCCGGACCCGTCCCGTGTCGAGGAGTCGCCGGCAGTCGTCGATGCGATCCGGTTCGACGAGTGAGTCGCCGATCTCGTGACCCTGGGCCGCCAGGAACGTGAAGGCCATCGCGCCGCCGACCAGGATGGTGTCGCACCGCTCCAGCAACGCGTCGATCACCCCGAGCTTGTCGCTCACCTTGGAACCGCCGAGCAGGGCGACGAACGGATGCTTGGGTGCATCCAACATGCCCGAGAGCACTTCGACCTCACGCTGGAGCAAACGGCCGGCCGCGCTCGGCAGGAGCCGGGGTGGACCGACGACCGAGGCGTGGGCGCGGTGACAGGCACCGAACGCGTCGTTCACGTAGCAGTCGACCGGCTCGGACAACGAGACCGCCAAGGCCGGATCGTCGCTCGTCTCCCCCGGGTGGAAGCGCAGGTTCTCGAGCAACATCACGTCGCCCCGTCCGAGGCTGGCCTGCATGCCGGCGGCCGTCGGACCGACGACCTCCGGTGCGAGCGGCACCTCGATCTCGAGGAGCTCGGCGAGCCGTTGGGCCACCGGCGCGAGCGAGTACTGCGGGTCCGGCTGACCCTTCGGACGGCCGAAGTGGCTGCACAGCACCACCGCCGCGTGCTGGTCGCGCAACCATTGGATGGTCGGCAGCGCGGCCACGATCCGGAGATCGTCGGTGATCACCCCGTCCTGGGTCGGGACGTTGAAGTCGGCCCGCACCAGGACGCGCTGGTCCTTGAGGTGGGGCAGATCTTCGAGTGACGGGACGGTTCCGGTCATCGAGTACCTCGGGTCGGGATCGGCCGGGCGCTACTGCGCGCCGATGAAGTCGACGAGGTCGACCAGCCGGTTCGAGTAGCCCCACTCGTTGTCGTACCAACCGAGGACCTTGACCGTCGGGCCGTTCACCATGGAGTCGACCGCCGAGAACACGCATGACGACGGGTTGCCGACGATGTCGGCCGACACGAGCGGCTCGTCGCTGTACTCGAGCACGCCCCGGTAGGACGGGTTCGCCGCCGCTGCCTGGTAGGCCGCGTTGACTTCCTCGACGGACGCGTCACGCTTGAGCGTCGCGACGAGGTCGGTGATGGAACCGGTCGGGGTCGGCACCCGCAACGCCATGCCGTCGAGCCGGCCCTTCAGTTCGGGCAGGACCAGCCCGATGGCCCGGGCGGCACCCGTGCTGTTCGGGATGATGGACAGAGCGGCGGCCCGCATGCGGCGCAGGTCGGGCTTGCCGCTGCGGGTGGCGACGGCCTGGTCCTGGAGCTGCTGGTCCGAGGTGTAGGCGTGCACGGTCGTGATGAGGCCGCGCTCGATACCGAAGCTGTCGTGGAGGACCTTGGCCAGCGGGGCCAGACAGTTGGTCGTGCACGACGCGTTCGAGATGACGGTGTGCGCCGCCGGGTCGAAGTCGCCGTCGTTGACGCCCATGCAGATCATGGTGTCGGCGTCGCCACTCGGCGCCGAGATGACGACCCGCTTGGCGCCGCCGGCGAGGTGCTTGGCGGCGTCGCCCCGGGCGGTGAAGAGGCCGGTGGACTCGATGACGACGTCCACGCCGTTGTCGCCCCACGGGATGTCGGCGGGATCGCGGGCCTCGAGCTTCTTGATGGCCCGGCCGTCGATGGAGAACCCGTCCTCGGTCTCGGCGACTTCGTTCGGCAGCACCCCACCGACGGAGTCGTGCTTCAGGAGGAAGGCCATGGTGGCGGAGTCGCCGAACGGGTCGTTGACCGCGACCAGCTCCACGCCGGCGGCCGCGCCCCGCGCGAGCAGCGCCCGCGTGAACGATCGACCGATCCGACCGAAACCGTTGATGCCAACCCGTACCGTCATGACCCCTCCGTTTCGGGCGCCGTTGCCCGTTTGCCGTGTGTGGTGACCCTCATGGGCCGTCGTCGGACTCCAGCAGAGTCGCGAGTACCTGCGCCAGTTTGGCCGGTTCATGGACCGCGACGTCGGGTCGGGCCACCTCCGCGAGCACCATTTCCGGGCCGCAATCCGAGAATCCGGCCGGATCGGCGGCCAGCGGACTCCGAGGATCGACCACCACGTGGTCGATCCGGACCCCGAGATCGAGGACCGCCTGCACGTGGTCGCGCACCGCCATTCCGGCGGTTTCGGGCACCTGGGTCGACAGGTTGGCGATCTGGACCACTGGTGCGCTCGTCGCCGTGAGGGCCGCCGCCACGGCCCGGGCCCGCAACGCCGGGATCACGCTGGTGAAGAGCGAGCCGGGGGCCAGCACGATCTGGTCCGCCTCGGCGATCGCGCGGGGGACGCTGGCAGGACTCGGGGCATCGGCCGGCACCAGGTGCACCGCCCGAATCCGGCGCGTCGAGTTCTGCACCACCACCTGGCCCTCGATGATCTCGCCGTCGTCGGTTTCGCCGCGCAGGACCACGGGCTCCGACGTCGCCGGCAGCACTCGTCCCACGACGCCGAGCGCCTCGCCGGCGGCCGCGGCCGCATGCTCCCAGTCGTCGGTCACCGCCGCGAGTCCGGCGAGGACGAGGTTGCCCAGCGGGTGGCCGTCGAGATCACCGGCGTCGAATCGATGCTCGAAGGCCTCGGCCCAGATGCCCGGCGGCTCGGCCGCGAGGGCGACCAGGCACTTGCGGAGATCGCCGACGCCGATGATGTCGAGGTCCCGGCGGAGCCGCCCGGTCGAGCCGCCGTCGTCGGCGACACTCACGATCGCCGTGACATCCGAGGTGTAGCGCCGCACCGCGCGCAGCGTCACCGCCAGACCGTGCCCGCCCCCGATGGCAACGACCGACGGTGCGGAACTACTCACGATCCACGTCGCGGTGACGGACGTGCGGCGCGTAGCCGAGTGCGCCCAGCATCGGCGCGAGCGCCTCGGCGACCGCCACCGACCGATGCCGGCCACCCGTGCAGCCCACCGCGATCGAGAGGTAGGCCTTCCCCTCCCGCTCGTACGCGGGGAGCGTGAGCGCGAAGAGGTGGTCGAGTTGGTCGAGGTAGGCCTTGGCGTCGGGCTGGGCCATCACGTAGTCCCGCACGGCCGCGTCCCGCCCGGTGAGCGGTCGTAACTCGTCGACCCAGTGGGGGTTCGGGAGGAACCGCACGTCGAAGACGAGGTCGACGTCGAGCGGCAGACCGTGTTTGAACCCGAAGCTGACCACGTCCACCTGGAGTGCGGTGCCCGTCCCGTCCGACGCGAAGATCGACACCAGCCGATCGCGCAGTTGGTGGACGTTGAGCATCGAGGTGTCGATGACGACGTCGGCGCGGCCCTTCAGCTCCTCCAGGAGGGCCCGCTCCTTCTGGATGCCTTCGAGGAGTCGTTCGGCATCGGCGAGCGGGTGTGGTCGACGGGACGCGTCGAAGCGCCGCACCAGGGCATCGTCGGAGGCCTCGAGGAAGAGCACCCGGGTGCGCGCACCGAGACTGCGCAGTTCGGCGAGGGCTTCGTCCAGGTCGGCGACGAAGCTGCCGGTGCGAACGTCGACGCCGAACCCGTAGCGCTGCGGGCTGTTGCCGCCGCGCGCCAGCTCGGCGACCTTGCCGATGAGGGCCGGGGGCAGGTTGTCGATGACGAAGAACCCGACGTCCTCGAGCACGTTCGCCGCGGTCGCGCGACCCGCGCCCGACATGCCCGTGATCACCGTGACGTCGAGCCCCGAGACGGATTCCGGTGCGGTGGTCGAACTCACGACTCCAGGATGGCAGACCGGACGGGGTTCACCCGACGTTTGCGTCGGGGCGGGCGCCGCCGTGCAGATGGGCGTAGAGATCGTCGGCCACGGCGTCGGGCAACCAGCTGAGCGCCCGGAGGGTTTCGGCGTCCTGTTCGCGGAGTCGCTTGACCGACCCGAACTCCTTGAGGAGCTTCGTCCGACGGGCGGGACCCAGTCCGGGCACGTCGTCGAGCACCGAGGCCGTCAGCTTCTTGTCGCGGAGGCTGCGGTGGTACGTGATGGCGAAGCGGTGCGCCTCGTCGCGGACCTGCTGGAGGAGATACAGCGCCGGGGAGTCCCGCGGAATCCGCACCGGATCCGACTCGCCGGGGCGGTACACCTCCTCGAAGCGTTTCGCCAGACCGACGACCGCGATGTCCTCGAGGCCGAGGTCCTCCAGTACCCGCACCGCGACGCCGAGCTGCCCCTTGCCTCCGTCGATGACGAGCAGGTTCGGTGGGTAGGAGAACCGCTTGCCCGAGCGGGCGCCCTCGTCCCGTTCGTCGAGGTACCGGCGGAAGCGGCGCGTGAGGACCTCCTCCATCGCGAGGAAGTCGTCCTGGCCCTGCTGATGTTTGATCTTGAACCGCCGGTACTCCGACCGCTTCGGGAGCGCGTCCTCGAGGACGGTCATCGAGGCGACGATCTCGGTCCCCTGCAGGTTCGAGATGTCGAAGCATTCGATGCGCAACGGCGCCTCGGGAAGGCCCAGCGCCTCCTGGAGGGCAGTGAGGGTCTGGGCGCGTGCGTTGTGGTCCGAGGCACGCTTGAGGCGATGGCGGGCGAAGGCCTCGGTCGCGTTGTGGGTCACCGTCTCGAGCAGGGTGCGCTTCTCCCCGCGTTGGGGAACCCGGATCCGCACCTTGCTGCCGCGCACGAGCGCGAGGAACTCCTCGTAGAGGTCCTGATCCTCGGGGAGCTCGGGCACCAGCACCTCGCGCGGGACGTCGTCCGGCGCCGCGTCGCCGTAGAGCTGTTCGAGGACCCGAGCCACGAGCGCGGGGGTCTCGACGTCCTCGACCTTGTCGACCACCAGGCCCTTGCGGCCGACCACCCGACCGCGCCGGACGAAGAAGATCTGGACCGACGCCTCGAGCTCGTCCTCGGCGAGGCCGATGACGTCGAGGTCCTCCTGCTTCTCCCCCACCATCTGTTGGCGTTCGATCGCCTTCCGCACCGAGAGCAACTGGTCAC
The DNA here is from genome assembly GCA_964544295.1 of uncultured Bifidobacteriaceae bacterium. GTDB lineage: Bacteria > Actinomycetota > Acidimicrobiia > IMCC26256 > JAENVU01 > JAENVU01. The sequence continues at coordinate 2,219 of CAZJBJ010000108.1, read as the reverse complement.
GGAACCGAGCGGCGCGTTCGAACTCCAACTCGTCGGCGGCCTCGGCCATGAGCCCTTCCAGCCGGGCCACGACGGGCGCGGTCTCTCCGCCGAGGAACGCCAGCATGTCGTCGACGAGGACCCGGTACTCGGTCTCGTCGACCGCCTGCACACATGGCGCCGCGCACTTCTCGATGTGCGCGTAGAGGCAGGGTCGGCCGAGCCGTTCGTGACGTTGGAACTTGCCGTTGGTGCACGTCCGGATGGGGAACGTGCGCAGGAGCAGGTCGAGCGTCTCGCGGATCGCGTAGGCGTGGGCGAACGGGCCGAAGTAGCGGACGCCCTTGCGCTTCGCCCCGCGCATGACCATCGCGCGCGGCCACTGCTCGTCGAGCGTCACGGCGAGGAACGGGTAGGACTTGTCGTCCTTCAGCCGGATGTTGAACCGCGGTCGGTGTTCCTTGATGAGGTTGTACTCGAGGAACAGCGCCTCGACCTCGTTGCGTACTTCGATCCACTCGACGCTCGTCGCGGCGGTGACCATTTGGCGCGTCCGCAGCGGCAACGTGGCCGGCGCACCGAAGTAGTTGGACAGTCGGCTGCGCAGGCTCTTGGCCTTGCCGACGTAGATGACGCGGCCGTGTTCGTCCTTGAACTGGTACGAGCCCGGCGCGTCGGGGATCGTGCCGGCGGGCGGGCGGGTCAACACGGGGACCGCCCTAGGCCGAGCGGAGCGTGCGCTCGATGGTCTCGATGACTTCGTCCTGCTGCTCGACGGTGAGGTGCGCGGAACACGGCAGGCACAGCACCCGGTCCGCGATGTCGGTGGCGACGGTGCCGCCGAGGACCGGCGCGTCCGAGTACGGGGCCTGCCAGCGCATCGGCGCCCAGATCGGACGGGTCTCGATGCCGCGCGCGTCGAGCGCGGACCGGATCGCGGCCCGCGTCCCCGGATCGGCGAAGGTCGCGCTGGAGAGCCACCCGGAACGGGCGGCCCACTGAGCGTCGGGACCGCTGCCGAGCCCGAGCGGTTCGAGCGCGTCGCGGTAGCGATCGGCGATGGCGCGACGGCGCGCGATGAGCCCGTCGAGTCGTTGCATCTGGATCACGCCGATGGCGGCGGCCACGTTCGACAGGCGGTAGTTGAATCCCACCGCGTCGTGCCGGTAGTCGAGGTCCGGGATCTTGGCCTGGGCCCCGAGGTGCCGGGCGCGGGCGAGGTCGGCCGGATCGCGAGCGACGAGCATGCCCCCGCCCCCGGTCGAGATGGGTTTGTTGAAGTTGAACGAATAGATGCCGAACGCGCCGACGCTCCCCGGCGCGCGCCCGTCGAGCGGACCACCCCGCCACTGCGACCCGAGCGCCTCGGCCGCGTCCTCCACGACGGTGATGTCGTGCTCGGCGAGCAGGTCGAGGACGGGTGCGAGGTTCGCGGGATGACCGAGCAGGTGCACGGGCACGATTCCCTTGGGCATCGCCTCCCCGGTCCGCGCCCGTCGGGTGAGCTCCTCGGCGACGACGGTCGGATCCAGGTTCCAGGATTCGGCCTCGCTGTCCACGAGGACGCACCGAGCCCCGGTGTAGGTGATGGCGTTCGCCGACGAGATGAACGTCAGGTCCGACACCCACACCTCGTCGCCCGGACCCACGCCGGCGGTCACCAACGCCAGGTGGAGCGCCGCGGTCCCGGTGCTGACCGCCACCGCCCCGGGCGCGCCGACGGCCTCGGCCAGCGCCGCCTCGAACGCCGGGAGATCCGGCCCGAAGACGAGGTGCCCGTCCCGAACCGCACGCGCCGCGGCATCGGCTTCCTCGACGCCGATGGTGGGCTCGGAGAGCCGGATGCGCGGATCGACCATTCCCCCATCCTCCCAGATCCGTCCGACCCGGAGGCTCACGGTTCACTCCCGGAGGCACGCCCGCCCGAACTCCGGGAAGAGCGGGGCGCTCCGGGGCGTTACCATCACCGAAGGCCGGCCTGGAATACCGGCTACATATTCGGTTCCGAGGCCGACAACCCCGCGGAGTGGCGACCAGGCTGTCCCCGCCGGCCAACATCGGAACCTTCCCCGAAGGGGCACGTTCATGTTGCGACTCCAGGTTCCCCTGCCGGAGCGATATTCCGCGGCCGATCCCGAGGCGTTGCGAGCGATGATCCGCACCGCGAAGGCGACGCTCGGCTCGCGGCTCCTCATCCTCGGCCACCACTACCAGCGCGACGAAGTCATCCAGCACGCCGA
>CAZJBJ010000107.1:0-14134 GCA_964544295.1 uncultured Bifidobacteriaceae bacterium | reverse complement strand
TGGACTGGATGCGCCGCCTCTCGGCCGCGATCGGTCGCCCGGTGACCTTCGCCCTGACCCAGAACGACCACGACCCCGACAGCTGGCGGAAGATGCTCGAACTGGCCGGCACCGCCCGGGCCGAAGGTGCCCGGGTCCGCCCGCAGGTGGCGGGCCGCCCGGTGACCTTGCTGCTCGGCTTCGAGACCTTCCATCCGTTCGCGTACTGCCCGAGCTGGGCAGAGGTCGGGCTCCTGCCCGTCGCCGAGCGGGTGGCGAAGATCGCCGCGAACCCCGAGTTGCGCGCCCGACTCGTGCGGGAGGCGGCCACGCCCGACCCGGCCATGCTCCAGTTCCTCGATCCGGCCAAGGCCTTCCCGCTCGGCGACCCGCCGAACTACGAACCTGACCCGTCCGAGAGCGTGTCGGCCCGGGCGGCGGCGAGCGGCCGCGACGTCTACGACCTCTACCTCGACCTCCTGATGGAGAACGACGGTCGGGCCCTCATCATGCGACCGCTCCTCAACTACACCGACGCCAACCTCGACGCGGTGCGCGAGATGCTGCTGCATCCCACCAGCGCCTGGGGTCTCGGCGACGGTGGCGCCCACTGCGGCACCACCTGCGACGCGTCGACGCCGACGTTCATGTTGGCCCACTGGGCCCGGGACCGCGACCATGGCCGGCTTCCCCTCGAGTGGGTCGTGCGCAAGATGACGTCCGAGACCGCGTCGCTCTACGGCCTCGGCGATCGCGGCATGGTGCGCGTCGGCATGCGCGCCGACCTCAACGTGATCGACCACGCCGGACTGCGGTTGCACGCGCCGGTGATGGCCTACGACCTGCCCGGCGATGCCCGCCGCTTCATCCAGCGTGCCGACGGGTACGTGGCCACCATCAACGCCGGTCAGGTGACCTTCGAACACGGCGAGGACACCGGCGCCCGGCCGGGTCAGCTCATCCGCGGGGCGCGCTGAGACCGCAGTCGCCCGGCGCGAGGGGCGCGCCGGACCGCAATCGGGCTTCCAACAGCCCGGCCAACGTGGCGAGTTCCTGCGCCTCGGCGGCGGTATCCGGACCGGTCGCCGCGTCGGCCCCCTCGAGGAGGCCGGCCACGGGACCACGGGCCGCCCGGAGTCGCATCCGGGTGCGGGCGATCTCGGCACTCAGGTCGCACTGCTCGGGATCGAGGTCGAGCAGCACGTCGGCCGCGCGCATGTACCCGTAGTCGATCGAGGCGGCGATGAGTTCCGGATCGATCGTCAGCGCGTCGTGCACGTCGACCTCGGGCTCGATCACCGTCACCCGGCGTCCCCAGCCGCGCGGCGGGGCGATCTCCTTGCGGAGCGTCTCGTCGGGCGCGATGTCGGCCGACACGCGTCGAGCGATGTCGAACAGTCCGCGCTCGCCGGCGTCGTCCCACCGGTTCACCCCCGACGCCGACGCCACGACCGCGAAGATGTGACCGGCACCGAGTTCGTTGAACGCCAACGCCAGGGGCAGGATCTCGCGCACACCACCGTCGACGTAGTGCTCACCGCCCATCGGCTTGGGCGGGAACACGACCGGGATCGACGCCGACGCGATCACCGCGTCACGGAGCGGGACCGGTTCGACGTCCAGCAGCTCACCACCACGGGCGTAGGACCGCCCGAACTGGTCGAAGTAGCGCAGCTCGCCGCTCTCCAGACTGACCGCACCGACCCGAAGTGTGAGGCCCGACTGCTGCATGCGCTCCGGTGAGAGCTGCGTCTCGACGATGTGCTCGACCGGCCCCATGTTGAGCAACGACTTCGCCCGCATCGCCGCCCGCAACGCGTCGATGGTGCCGTCGGCCTCGGGCGGGTTCCGGACGATCTCGCCGAGCATGCGCATCACGACGCGCGCCTGACTCCCGGCGGCCCCGTGCTCCCCCGCCCGACCGCGCAGATCCGACGCCCAGGCCGCCTGGGACCGGAGCTTGTCGAGCCAGGGCTCGGTCAGCCACATGTCCGAGTTCGACCGTAACCCGCGCCAGATCGCCTCGAGTTCGTCCATGGCGCACCGGCCGGTCTCGTCGTCGTCGCCCTCGGCGAGCTTCGCGGCGATGATCGCCCCCACCGAACTCCCGACCAGGATCGACGGCTGCAGACCGAGGTCGCCGTACAGGTAGCGCAGGACGCCCACCTCGAAGCTGCCCTGCGAACCGCCCCCGCTCAGCACGAAGGCGATCGGCCGGCGCGCCATGCGGCGCAGCAGGTTGGTGCGGGCGGTGCGCACCAGGCGCGCCACATCGAGCTCAGCCATGGCGGAGCGAACTCAGACGATCTTCTCCCCATCGCGCAGCACGGCGATGGCCTGGGTCGGGCATCCCTGGGCGGCGAGGATGATCTTGTCCTCGGGCTCACCCTCCGGATCGGTCACGATCGCGACGCCGTCGTCGTCCAGGTCGAACACTCCGGGTGCCCAGAACGAACAGTTCCCGGACCCCATGCACACGTCCCGGTTGATCTCGATCGACAACGCCACGTTGACCCCTCTCTCGGCTTTCCTCCGAAACTACCCGCTCACGTGTCTACATCGCGGCGGCGAGCTTCTTCCCGATCGTCCGGACCGCGTCCTCCCGGGCGGCGATGTCGACGCCTCCGCCCGTCGTATAGGCGATGACCCCGGTCCGGCCGCCCTTCACGAACTGGAGGTCGATCTTGTGGGTCTTCTCATTGACTGCGACGAATCCCTTGTCGCCGAACCCGGTGAGCTCCGTCGCGTTCGGGAAGAGCTGCGCGCCGTAGAACTGCTCACCGGGATAGACCCGCACCTGGAGCAGGTTCCGGACGTCGAGCGGGTCGCCGGGATGCGAGTAGAGACAGATGCCCGACACGAGCGGCTCCGGACTCGGGGACGTCTGCGCTTCGGCGCTCTCACCGAAGAGCGCGGCCGCGTCGGCCGGCGTGATCACGGCACACACGTCGACCTTGCCCTTGCCCTTCCCCGCGTCGGCGGCCGTCGCCTTCGTCCCGCCCGAGGACCCCGTCGCACCGTCCGACTTCGGCGACGATCCGCCGCTGCTCCCACACGCGGCGAGCACGACGAGCAACCCGGCCGCACCCCACGTTCGGAGACCGCGACCACCGTTCCGAGCACTCCACTTCATTTCCCGACCTCCTCGACCCGCGGTCGACGACGAGTCACGGTAGATCCGTCCACCCTCCCGTTCGGGGACCGGTGCCAGACTGGCGCCGGGAGGTCACCAGATGAGCGAGCAGACCTGGCGGTTGCACTGGCGGCGGTCCGAGCCGCACCCCTTGTTGGCCGACCCCGAACCACGCCCGATCCGACACACGCTCATCTCGGTCGACGACCACCTCGTCGAACCGCCGACCATGTTCGACGGCCGGATGCCGGCGGCGCTGGCCGACGCCGCGCCGCGCGTGGTCGAGACCGAGGAAGGCCACGAGGTCTGGGAGTTCGACGGGAAGATCTTCTTCCAGGTCGGGCTCAACGCCGTCGTCGGGCGCGATCGACGCGACTGGCTCGTCGAACCGACCCGGTTCGAGGACATGCGCCCCGGCTGCTACGACATCGACGCCCGCATCCGGGACATGGACATCAACGGGGTGTGGGCCTCGGTGAACTTCCCGAGCCAGGTGACCGGGTTCTGCGGTTCCGTCTTCGCGCAGTGTTCCGATCCCGAACTCGGACTCGCGGTGACACGCGCGTGGAACGACTGGTTCTTCGACGAGTGGTACTCCCCCTACCCGGACCGGATCGTGCCGATGGGCATCACCTACCTGGGCGACCCCGACGCCGCCGCGGCCGAGATCCGCCGCAACGCTTCCCGCGGGTTCCGCGCCGTCACCCTGCCCGAGCAACCGCACCGGATCGACCTGCCGTCGATCTTCTCGGGCTGGTGGGACCCGATCATCGAGGCGTGCGTCGACACCGACACCGTGATCTGCCTGCACGTCGGTTCGACCGGCGTGGCCGACATGCCTGCGGACGCGCCGTTGGTGCCGTTGGCCGCGACCCTGTTCGGCCAGCTCTCACTCTCGGCCTGCACGGAATGGCTCTGGTCCGGATACCCCGGCCGATTCCCCGATCTGCGGATCGCCATGAGCGAGGGCGGGATCGGTTGGGTCGCGATGCTGCACGACCGGCTCGAGAACCTCGTCGACCGTTCCGGATACGGCCACTACTTCGCCGGTGACCTCCGGCCCGCCGATGTCCTGCGCCGGAACTTCTGGTTCTGCACCATCGACGACCCGTCGACCCTCGTGACCCGCGAGACCGTCGGCGTCGACCACATCATGTTCGAGACCGACTACCCCCACGGTGACGGCACCTGGCCCGACTCCCAGGCCGTCTTCGCGGACGTCTTCGGCGATCTGCCCGCCGACGAACTCGCCATGATCAGCCACGAGAACGCGGCGCTCCTCTTCCGGCACCCGCTTCCGCCGCCCGATTCACCCCACGCGGTCGGACTCCGTCGCTGATCAGCCGCGCGCCAACCGCCACGCACCGAGGAGCATCGGGAGCTGCATCGGCACGCGGGCCCACGCCGCGGCGGGAGTGTTCAGGGGGCCGTCGCCCTCGGGCATCCCCCCATCGACCGCGACCTGCCAGTTGGCGGGCCACACCGCGAGGATCGTGAGGAAGGTCGCCGCGCCGCCCAGACGACGGGTGCGCGGGATCAGCATCAGGCCCGCACACGCGAGTTCCGCCACGCCACTCACGTAGGTCCAGGTGCGCGGCTTACCGGGCAACCACTTCGGCACGATCGCGTCGTAGAAGCCGGGGTTGGTGAAGTGTGTCGTCCCGGCCCCGCCCATCAGGGCCACCAGTCGCCACGGCATCGCCGGTGTCGCTGCGACGAACTCGACCACCTCGACGCCGTCGCCGGCGACCACGACGTCCTCGATCGGGGGTTGCGTGCGCCGTCTCATGCCGGATCGAAGACCACGGGCAACGTGGTGGGCGAGCGGAACCGTTCACCGTGGATGTGCACGTCCTCGGCATCCCAGCGATCCGGATCCGGCCGCAACCCGGGGCACCGCTCGAACAACCGGGACACCGCGGTGGCCATCTCCATCCGCGCCAGGTGCATCCCGAGGCACATGTGCACGCCGTGGCCGAAGGCGATGTGCGGCTGGGGTTCGCGGAAGATGTCGAACTCGTCGGGCCGGTCCCAGCGGGTCTCGTCGTGGTTCGCCGAACCGATGTTGACGGTCACGAAGCCGCCCTTCGGAATGGTCACATCACCGACGGCGGTGTCGCGGGCGCACTCACGGGACGTGATGAGCAACGGTCCTTCCCAGCGGATCGACTCCTCGATCGCCGGCGCCATCAGCTCCGGGTCGGCCCGCAACGCACCGAGTTGGTCGGGGTTCGTGAGGAGTCCGTACAGGAAGCTGCCCGTCGCCCGGTAGGTCGTCTCGGCCCCGGCCGGCAGGAGGAGTCGCAGGAACGAGAAGATCTCCTCGTCGCCGAGTCGTTCGCCGTCGAGCTCGGCGACGACCAGCTCGCTGATGATGTCGGTGCCCGGCTGTGACCGGCGGTCTTCGATGATCCCGGCGAAGTAGTCGCGCAGCTCCTCGCTCGCGACGATGCCCTCCTCCGGGCGGACCGAGACGTTGATCAACGCCAGGGCCCGCGGATGGAAGAACGCGTGATCCTCCCGCGGCAAGCCGAGGATCGCGGCGATGACCTGCGCCGGATAGTGGTAGGTGAACTCGCTCACGAGGTCGGCCGAGCCCCGGGCGACGAACCCGTCGATCATCTCGTCGACCACCGGCACCACGAGGTCCTGGTCCCAGTGCGCGAGGGTGCGGGCGCGGAACGCCTGCGCGACCAGGGCGCGCAGCCGGCGATGCTCCGGCTCGTCCATCCCGACGAGCGGGTACGGGCCCATCACCACGCTCATGAACTCGCGGATCGACCCCGACGGGAAGCTGACGTTGTCCCGCATCACCTGGGACACCAGGTCGTAGCTGAAGACCTCGTAACCGCCGTCCTCCATCAGCGCGACCGGCTCGGACGCGCGGCGGGTCCAGAACTCCGGATACGGATCCCGCACGTCTCCGGCGACGCCGGTGAACTGGGCCATCGGATCGAACGGCGCGTCCGTCGCAACTGACATGCGACCAGCCTACGCCCGATCCCGTTCAGGCCGGGCGATCACGAGAGTTCGAGGAACCGCTGATAGCGCGGCGCGACCGCGTCGACCCAGACCGGGTCGGGATCGACGGTGCGGCCCGGCTTCGCCCACCGCCGCGCGTCGGTCATCACGCCTTCCTCGAGGCCGGCCGCGAGTCGGGCGAGGAACGCCGAGCCGAGCGCCGCGCCCTCGGGTACCGCGGTGCACTGCACGGGCAACCCGGAGCAGTCGGCCAACGCCTGCACCCACTCCTGCACGCGCGTCCCGCCGCCCGTCGCGACGATGCGGCGCGGGGTCACGCCGTGCGCCTCGGCCGCGGCGTCGATCATTCGACGGGCGACGAACCCGGACGCCTCGAACGCCGCCCGGCGGATCGCCGCGGGTCCGTGGGTGAGGTCGAGATCGGCGAGCGTCGCCCGGCGGGTCGGGTCGTGCAGCGGCACCCGTTCGCCCCGCGGGTACGGCGCCCACACCGGCACCGATCCGGGCGCGACGTCGCCCGCCTCGGTCGCGCCGAACGTCGCGGTGGCCCAGTTCACGAACAGGCCGCCGGCGTTGCTCGGACCACCGGCGAGGAAACGACCCGGTTCGGTGAACGGCATCACCCAATGGTCGGGCACCGGATCGTGGCGCTCGGTCACCAGGTTCACGATGAGCGTCGTGCCCATCAGGATCAGCACGTCGCCCACATCGCGCGCGCCGGCCACGATCTGATCGGTCAGGACGTCGATGCAGCCGGAAGCGAGGACCGGACCGTCGGGACCGTCGACCCGACCACACGCCCACCCGGTCGGGACCAGACGCGGAAGTTGCTCCACGCCGATGCCGAGATCTTCGGCGATGGCCGGGTCCCACGTCGTCCAGTCGAACAATGGAAAGGCGACGCTCGCGGTGGTCGTGTCGATGACCGCCTCTCCTGCCAGGGCGTGGTTCGCCATCGTGGTCGCCGGCCAGAACGCGGCGGCCTCGGGTGCGGCCGACCGGGCCCAGCGGAGGAAGTTCACCAGTTCGCCGGTCTCGGCCGGGTTGCCACTCGACGGTTCCCCCTGCCCGCGGGCGTCGCCGTAGAGCAGGCCCGGCGTCAAGGCCCGACCGTCGGCGGTGACCGCGGCCATGGACGGCACCATCGCGCTGACGCTGACCCCCGCGGGTGACGCGTCGAGACCCAGTGCGTCGAGCGCGGCGCGCGGCCCGTCGCGCCACGCGGCCTGCGGATCGTGCTGGAACTGATCGGGCGCCGGAATCTGGATCGCGTGCGGGATGCGGGACTGGGCGACGACCGTGCCGTCCTCGTCGGCGGCCAACGCCTTGACCGACGACGTGCCGATGTCGATCCCGACGGTGACCGGTCCGGTCATGGAGTTCCCGCGACCGCCGGCGCCAGGGCGGCGATCACTTCGTCGTGGAGCAGGGCGTTCGTCGAGATGGCACTGCCGCCCGCGGCCGTCCGCTCCCCCTCCAGGTTGGTGAAGCGGCCGCCCGCCTCCTCGACGATCACCAGGATCGGCGCGAGATCCCACAGGTTCACGACCGGCTCGACCGCGATGTCGGCCGCACCCTCGGCCACCAGCATGTGCTGCCAGAAGTCACCGACACCCCGGGTGCGCCACACCGCGTGCAGCAGGTCGATCATCGGCGCCGCGCTCGACCGGTACTTCGTCCACGACGGCAGGTCCGAGTAACACAGGTGCGCGTCGCTCAACGCGTCGACGGCCGACACGTGGATGCGCTCGCCGTTGACGAACGCCCCTTCACCACGCGCGGCGTACCAGCGTCGACCGAGGGCCGGGGCCGAGACCACGCCCACGGTCAGTTCGCCGGCGACCTCGAGCGCGATCAGCGTGGCCCAGATCGGAAAGCCCCGGACGTAGCTCGCGGTGCCGTCGATCGGGTCCACGATCCAGCGCCGTGCGCCCGAACCTTCCACGCCGAACTCCTCGCCGAGCACCGCGTCACCCGGCCGGGCCGATTGGATCCCGGTACGGATCAGAACCTCGGCGGCGTGGTCGGCCTCGGTCACGTGGGTCGTATCCGCCTTGCGGTCGATGCGGAGATCGTGGGCGCCGAAGCGTTCCATGGTCAGCGCGTCGGCGGCATCGGCGAGTTCGAGAGCGAGAGCGAGGTCGGCGTCGATGGGGGCACGCTACCGGAGCCGCACATCGGAAAGACCGGATCCGCGGCGCTCGGTGCGTCATGCTGGACCCCATGAAGCGTGTCGGCCGACTCGGCCTCCTGATCCTCTGTGTCGTCGCGGTCGCAGCCTGTTCGTCGGGCTCGTCCTCCGCCCAGGACGACCGCACGACCACCACGTCGCACGGCAAGCGGCGCCCGAAGCCCACCACAACCACCACGACCACCACCGCGCCCACCGGCGACCCGTCGCCGACGACCGTGGGCACCGTTCCCGGGCCCAGTGAGACGCCGCCACCTGCGGTGTCCGGATCCGGATGCGGCGATCGGAGCGGGCCCGTCATCGCCGCGGTGCAGAACGGTGATCTCGGCGGCGCCGACCCCAACCAGTTCACGATCACCGACTGTCGGATCGCCGACGCCAACCCGATCTGGGCCGCGGTGACGCTCGTCCCGAAGGCTGGAGCCGGTCGACTGACCGTCGTCCTGCAACGGGTCGGGTCGATCTGGACGATCTACGGCGTCGGCCCCACCGGCGTCGGGTGCGACACGCCGGCCCCGGTCCCGACGCAACTCCGCCTCGGCTGCTGACCGCCGGCGGTCGCGCACGGGCGTCGTTCCACGGACCAATGTGCGCAGCGCTACCCCTGCGGTGGCTGCGCGCACATTGGTTGCCATCGAGCGTTCGAGGTCCGGAACGCGCGACCGACCGCGACCCGTCCGCACCTACCCGGGGAGCACCTCGAGCACCGTGGCCGAACCCATGCCGCCTCCGGCGCACATGCTCGAGACCCCGATGCCCCCGCCGCGGCGCTGGAGTTCGTTGACGAGGGTCACGATCATCCGCGCGCCGGTCGCGGCCACCGGGTGACCGAGACTGCACCCGCTGCCGTTGACGTTGGTGACCGCGTGATCGATGCCGAGGATGCGGGTGCTCGCCACGCACATCGACGCGAACGCCTCGTTGATCTCGAACACGTCCACGTCACCGATCTGCATGCCGGCACGGTCCAGCGCCTTCGGGATCGCGTACGTGGGCCCGAGCCCGGTGTCCTTCGGCGGCACGCCGGCCGAGGCCCAGCTCCTGATGACCGCCATCGGCACCAGGCCGTGGGCCTGCGCGTAGTCGGAGTCGACGATCATGATCGCGGCCGCGGCGTCGTTGAGTCCGGACGAGTTCCCGGCGGTGATGCTGAAGCCCTCGATCTCGGGATGGAGCGGCTTCAGGCTCGCCAACTTCTCCAGCGTCGTGCCCCGGCGCGGGTGCTCGTCGACCGCGAACGTCACCGTCTCACCGGCGCGGGTGGTGACCTCCATCGGGAAGATCTCCGCCTCGAACTTGCCCGTGTCGATCGCCTCGATCGCCCGCCGGTGCGACTCGTACGCCCAGAAGTCCATCTCCTCGCGGGTGACGTTCGCCTGCTGGGCGGTGTTCCAGCCGACGGTGATCGACATGTCGAAGGCCGGCGCGTCGGGCGTGGCCGGGTGACTCGGCGACATCCACGGTTCCATGTCGTCGGTACCGAGCGTGCGCTTCATCGCCCCCGGCGAGCTCGAGATCGCCTCGGTGCCCCCGGCGATCACGACCCGGTCCATCCCGGCCCTGATGCTCGCCGCCGCGCCCTGCACCGCCGCCATCCCCGACGCGCAATGCCGGTTCAGCGCGACGCCGGGCACGTTGGTCAGACCGAGGTCCACCGCGGCGTAGCGCGCGATGTCACCGCCGCCCTGGAGTGACTCACCCAGCTGGAGATCGTCGACGTCCTCGGACGCGACGCCGGACCGGGCCAGTGCCTCGGCCACCGCGTACTTGGCGAGATCGAACGCCGACACGTCGACCAGCGTGCCCTTCCGGGCCGTACCGATGGCCGTACGAGCAGTCGAGACGATGACGGCGTCACCCATGACGGGCATTCCTCCGAGCCGGGGATCCGAGCGCCGGGAGCGTACCCCGCGCCCTCAGCGTCCACTCCCGGTCAGTTGGCGAGGACGGCGCGCACGTGGCCGGCGCGGATCTCGCGGGCCAGTTCCTCGGCCGTGTGCACCACCCGGTCGATCTCGGTCGCGTAGGTCCCGGCGAGCCCCGGACCGTGGGCGTCGCTCGCCCCCACCGACGGGCGCGGCGCCACCGCCAACGCGGCGGCCGTCAACGAGTGCTCCAGCGGCGTCGTCTGGGTGCTCGCCGCTTCGATCGCGTGGACCATCTCCCACTGCGGCAGTGCGCCGATCTCCTCGGCGCTCGGTGGCACCCGACCCCCCTTGATCGCCCGCTCCCCCGCCAACCGTCGCAGCGGGTGCGGCAACACGAGCGCCGTATCGGACTCGTCGCACTCCTCCACCAGTTCCGCCAGCGAGTAGCCCATCCACAGCGGCTTGCGCAGCGGCCCGAACGCCAGCACGTGACCGACGTCGGTCGTGAGTTCGACGCCCGGGATCAGCGGGAAGCCGAGGAGGCGCGACGCGTCGGCCAGCTCGTCGTCGGGCCAGCGCACGTCGTGCTCGGTGATGCACAGCGCGTCGAGGCCCCGGGCGCGCGCCGTATCCACCAGTTCTTCGAGCGTCGTGCGCGAGCAGTTCGAACGCGGTGACGTATGGGCGTGGAGGTCGATCAGCACGTCAACCCCACTCTCCGCCCTGCGGGCCAGGCCGCGCCGCCTCGCTTCGGCTCACTCCTCGATCCGTTCGGTGCGCAGGCGGTGCTCGTCGTCGTCGGAGGTGAGACACCGGCCGGTGGCCAACTCGAAGCGCCAGTGGTGCACCTTGCACTCGAGGACGCCGCCTTCGACGGTGCCGAACCGTTCGAGGTCGGCCCGCAGGTGCGGACACCGCTTCTGCAGCAGGTAGTCGCCGCACCGGAACATCTCGTCGACGGGCTCGGCGACCATCGCGTAGTAGCCCTCGCAGAACGCCATGCGCTCCACCGACAGGTTCTTGAAGAACGTGTACACGTACTCGTTGTAGGGACCCTCGCGATGCGCGCGGAACCGGCACGAGAGGAACAGCTCGTTGACCCAGTCCTCCACGTGGCGTTCGATCAGCGACTCGATCAGCGCGCGATCGACGTCGATCCGATGCATCACGGGCTCGCCGGTCCACTCGCGCACCGTGCCCCCCGGGAAGTCGATCGCCACGCCGACGTCACCCACATGCAGCAGCACCGTCCCGTTGATACCCCGCCGCGTGTACGGCGCCAGTTCCAGGAGCGGCTCGAACCAGTCCCGCAGTTCGGCGACGACGTCGTACCGACCGCGCGGCCAAGAGGCCCGTTCGCGGTCCAACCAGTCGCGCCAGTCGGCCCGGTAGCGCTCCAGGTAGGCGCGCTTGTCCCCGAAGATCGCGTCGGGGTGCGCGTCGCCGCCAGGTTGGACCACCTCACATGCACCACCGGCGATCGTCGCCACCGAGCCGGGCACGAGCAGCCGACCACCGGCCACCCCCCGCGCTTCGAGCTCGCGCAGGAACACGAGCTGGTCCGGGAAGATGTTCGCCGGGTCACCGTCGAGGTCGTTGAACTGCCACAGATCGTCGTCGAGGAAACACGGCGGTCCGGCCACCGGGAACAGCACGGGTGCGCCGACGTCGGTGAGGTAGTGCACCGCCCGTTCCATCTGGTCCGCCCGTTTCCGGGTCCCCAGCGCCCGCTGCTCGTCGGGAGGGAAGTCATAGACCATCGGGTACCAGATCGCCCCCGAGAACTGGGTGAAGTGCGCGTCGTACGGACCGAAGGACTCGAGTTCGTCGAAGTCGCGCGGGCGGGCGTCGTTCTGGTTCAGCAGCGACCCGCTGGAGTCCCGCAGGATGAGCGCGGAATCCCCCGCGGGGCCATCGGCCGGCGCGGTCATCGCCAGGATCACGACGCTCAGCGCGCCCAACTGCTTCGCCTCGGCGTGGTCGGTCCGGACGAAGTCGGTGAACCCGAGCGCGCGCAATGCGCGCTCCAGATGGTCGACGTGGAACGCCGGCAGCAGGACCTTCGCCCGCTTGTCGACGTGTTCGGCGAGCCACACCGGATCGAAGTGATCGTGGTGCAGATGGGAGATGTAGAGGTAGTCGGGCGACGTGAACGGCGAGACGTCGAGCGTGTCGTTGCGTGGGAACGGGAACCACGAGCCGAAGTAGGCGGGGGTGAACCACGGGTCGCACAGCACCGACCCGCCTTCGGTCTCGACGTACATCCCCACGTGGCCGAGGAACGTGACTCGCATCGGCCCAGCCTGCCAGACGCCGAGACCACCCCCGGGACTCGCGCCGTGCGCCGGGCCGGGCCGGGTAGCGTCCAGCCCGCGCCGACGGGGAAGGTGGGGCGATGCCCGAATGGGGTGATCTCCAGGTCGATCAGCTGCGGTTCATGGCCCGCGAGTACGGCGACGCCGTCGCCTACCGGGACCTCGACGCGGCGACCGCCATCAACTTCCGCGAGTGGGACGACCAGTCGAACCGGCTCGCCCACGCGCTCGTCGACGCCGGCCTCGCGCCGGGCGACCGCGTGTCGATCTACCTGCCGAGCGACGAAGCGTTGCGCTGGATCGTGGCCTACGCCGCGGTCCACAAGGCGGGTGCGGTGGTGGTGCCCACCAACACGCGCTTGTCGGTCCCTGAGGTCGCCACCATCCTCGGACACGCCGAAGCATCCGCGGTCATCACGTGCGAGACGCTGCTGCCGACCGCCCGCGCAGTCCAGCGTCAGATTCCCAGCATCACCACGATCGTGAGTGCCGGTTCCGTCACCGCCGAGGCCGACGGCGTCATCGCGTACGACGAGTTCCTCTCCGCCGACACCTCGGACATCCAGGTCCCCCGCACGCTCGACGACCTCGCCGACATCATGTACACGTCCGGCACGACCGGACTTCCGAAGGGGGTCGCGGTCCGGCACCGCAACGTGGCGATGATCCCGAACCACGAGCCGGCGTGGACCGGCGGCGGCTGGATCCACGGGGCACCGATGTTCACGTTCGCCGGGATCGCGTTCATCTACAACCCGATGAAGATGGGTCTCGTCGGCCTCTACCTGCCGAAGTTCGATGCCGCCCGCTGGCTCGACCTGGTCGAACGCGAACGCCCGACCATGGCGTTCCTCGTCCCGGCCATGGCGGAGTTGCTCGTCGCCCACCCGCGCTTCGCCGAGCCCGACCTGTCGAGCCTGGCCTCGGTCGCCATCGGCTCCGCACCGCTCGCGCCGCAGACGCTGCTCACCCTCCAGGCCCGCCTTCCCGACGCGACCGTGTCGAACTCCTACGGGATGACCGAGGCCGGACCGGCCTACATCGTGATGCCGAAGGACGAGGTGACCAAGCGCATCGGTTCCGTCGGCAAGCCCATCGGGCCGATGCAACTCAAGATCGTCCGCGAGGACGACACCGAGTGCGACGTCCGGGAGGTCGGCGAACTCCTCACCAAGATGGAGGGCGCGCAGCGCGAGTACTACCAGGACGCCGACGCCACTGCGTCCACCTGGACCGCCGACGGCTGGCTACGCAGCGGCGACCTCGCGTACCTCGACGAGGACGGCTTCCTCTACATCGCGGGGCGGAAGAAGGACATGATCATCCGGGGCGGTCACAACGTGTACCCCACTGACATCGAGGCGGTGCTGCTGGAGCACCCCGACGTCCAGGAAGCCGCGGTCGTCGGCATCGCGCACCCGGTCCTGGGCGAGGACATCGCCGCGCACGTGGTGCTGCGCCCCGGGGCCGACGCGTCCGCGGACGCGTTGCTCGCCTTCTGTGCCGACAAGCTCGCCGACTACAAGCGCCCCCGTGAACTCCACTTCACCGACGAACTCCCCCGCAACGCCACCGGCAAGGTCATGAAACACAAGCTCACGCCGGCCTGAACGATCGCGATAGGTTCCCCGGCCGGACCTGACGTCGACGTCACCGAGGAGCGACC
>CAZJBJ010000106.1:0-14279 GCA_964544295.1 uncultured Bifidobacteriaceae bacterium | reverse complement strand
TCCGCCTCGGCGCACGCGTCGACGAGATCGGAGGTCGCCCGCAACGTCGTCGGGAGTTCGATGTCCGGGAGGTAGTCGGGGTTGGCGTGGTCGGTGTTCACGCGATCGGCCACTGCGGGGTCGCGTGCCCAGAGCACCGCGTCGGCGTTCGTCGCCGCGATCGCCCCGACCGCGGTACCCCACGAACCCGCGCCGACCACCACGATCCTCGTCATCGACAGCTCCTCACGACCGCGGTATCCGGAGCCCGGACCCACCAGTCGCCCTCGGCCGGCTGCGGTGTCTGCGGGTAGACGGCGCGCGCCCGGCCCACCTGTCGACAGATCGCGTCCATGATGCGGTCGGTCGCCGCGGTGACGTCCTCGTCCGCGTCGACCGTGATCGGAGACCCGATCACCGCGACCTCGGCGATCCCCGCCCGCCACCGCGGCTTGCGCCCCTTGAACATGATCCGATGCAGGCCCCAGAGCCCGACGGGCACGATCGGCACCCCGGTCGCCGCGGCCAGGCGGGCGGTCCCGGTCTTGCCCACCATCGGTTCGAGGTCCAGCGAGATGGTGCCCTCGGGAAAGACCGTCACACACCGACCCGCACGCAGCGCCTCCTCCGCGGCGATGAGCGAACCGGCGGCGGCGCTGCTGCCGCGGCTCACCGGGATCATGCCGCAGCGAGTGAGGATCGAACCGAGCGCAGGCTTCTCGAACAGTTCATCCTTGGTGAGGAAGCGGGTCCGGCGCCCTCGCTTGGTCGCGACGTACCCGAGCGCGAGCGGATCCAGGTAGGAGGTGTGATTCGAGGCCAGGATCACCGCGCCGGCGGTGGGAATGTGCTCGACGCCTTCGATCGTCCACCGGACCCCGAGATGCATCGGCGGGTACAGCACGCCCCGGACCGCATCAAAAACTGGCTCCACGGGCCGGTAGCATACGCAGCCCCATGGAGCCCGTCCCCGGTCACGTGCCTCACGCGGGCGTCGTCATCCCCATTCGTGGCTTCCGAACGGGCAAGGCCCGACTCGCCACGGTGCTCTCCGAAGCGGAGCGTGCCGCGCTGGCCGAGTCGATGGCCGAACGAGTCGTCGCCGCCGCCGGGCACCTCCCACTGGTCGTCGTCACCTCCGCCGCCGAGGTCCGCGACTGGGCCGCGCGCCACGGTCTCGACGCCATCGCCGACCCCGATCGCGGACTCGACGCCGCGGTCCGGGCGGGATTCGACCGCCATCGTGACCGCGGCCGGGGGCGGGTCATCGTGGCGCATGCCGATCTCCCCCATGCCCGACCCGGTGCGCTCGAGTGGTTCGACCGCGTCGAACCCGGCATCGTGACGATCGTGCCGTGTCATCGGGACGACGGAACGCCGGTGCTCTCGGTGCCGGCCCACGCCGACTTTCCCTTCGCCTACGGACCCGGTTCGGGCCGTCGTCACGTACAGGCAGCCCGCCGGGCCGGCTTCGCGGTCCGCGTGAAACGAGACCCCTCACTGGCGTTCGACGTCGACGTCCCGGAGGATCTCACCTCGTCATGACCACATCACCCCCCGAGCTCCCGGCTCCGCTGCCGCCTCCGACGCGCGCGCTCGCGATCGGGGCCCACCCCGACGACATCGAGTTCGGCTGCGGCGGAACCCTCGCGAAGTGGGCGGCCGCCGGTACCGACATCCACTTCCTCGTGCTGACCGACGGATCGAAGGGGACCTGGGACGCCACCCAGGATCTGGCGGCGTTGATCGGTCTCCGCCGCCTCGAGGCCCAGGACGCGGCGCGCACGATCGGGAACGGCACGGTGCACTTCGGTGACTTCGTCGACGGCGAACTCGAGAGTGATGTCGCGGCGCGCACCGTCGTCTGTCGCACGATCCGCACCGTCCGCCCCGATGTCGTGATCGGCCACGACCCGTGGAAGCGGTACCGGTTGCACCCCGACCATCGCCACGCGGGCTGGAGCACGGTCGACGGCGTGGTCGCCGCGCGCGACCCCCACTTCTTCCCCGGTGTCGGTGGTGCGCATCACCGACCGGGGTTGTTGATGCTCTTCGAAGCGGACGAGGCCGATCACATCGAGACCATCGACGACACGATCGCGGTCAAGGTCGCGGCGCTGTTGTGTCATCGGAGCCAGTGGCTCTCGACCATGGGCATCGATCCCGATGCACCGGACGTCGCCGAGCAGACCGAGGCGTTCACCCGCCATGTCGAAGACCGGGGTCTCGCCAATCGGTGGGGACGGCTCGGCGAGACGTTCAAGCTCCTGGCCGACCTGTAGCGGCCGATCACGGCGGGAATCCGCCGCATCGGAAACGACGAAGGGGGGAGGCCGATGGCCTCCCCCCTTTCGTCGGTGCGACGGATTCGTCGCTAGCGCTTCTTCGCGGCCTTCCGCTTCGCGGGGGCCTTCTTCTTGGCAGCCTTCTTGGTTGCCTTGCGCTTCGCCGGAGCCTTCTTCTTCGCCGCCTTCTTGGTCGCCTTCTTCTTGGCGGCCTTCTTCACGGTCTTCTTCGCTGCCTTCTTCGTCGCCTTCCGCTTCGCGGGAGCCTTCTTGGCAGCCTTCCGCTTCGCGGGGGCCTTCTTCTTCGCAGCCTTCTTGGCCGGAGCCTTCTTCTTGGCTGCAGCCTTCCGCTTCGCCGGAGCCTTCTTTGCTGCCTTGCGCTTCGCCGGAGCCTTCTTGGCCGCCGCCTTACGCGTGCTTCGCTTTGCTGGAGGCATGGTCACCACCTTCTGTCGGTGTCTACGGTCACGAGGTGAGACCGAACCCCAGTGTCGGCTCGATCGCCTCGGTTACGCGATGGACCTCGCCGTACAACGGTTGTACGTCCGGCGAACACCCACCACGATCTTGGCGTGTGTGTGTCGTCAGTGCATCAACGACTCACACGAACACAATCTTTGTCGACGAGCATCGCTCGAACGCGCATTTCCTCCGCCGCTCGTCATACCAGAGCCCATGGAAACGCATTCCGCGCGCAACGTCAAGCATTTCCTTCACGTCACGCGACGTTCAGACGCGTGACGCGTGGCGCGCGCGTCGACGCGCCACTACAGCACACGCCCGATACCCGCGCACGCGAAGTCACGCGAACGTGCACGCTGCGTCAACGCGACGTGCTGCAGACGCGCTCGTTGAACACGCGTAGTGAGAAACGCGCGACGTCGCGTGTCGCGCGTCGCACGTCGACGACCTCACGCGAGCGATCGCGCGATGAGTTCGAACGGGCTCGACGCCACGCAGAAAAATTCTTCGCGCGAGAACGCCGGAACGGCCACCGATCGACTCGCGGAGTCCGGACACAACAAAGCCCGGGACGTAGTCCCGGGCTTGGTTGGCAGCCCCGAGCAGATTCGAACTGCCGTTACCGCCTTGAGAGGGCGGCGTCCTAGGCCACTAGACGACGGGGCCAGGCTGCGCCGAGGATGACTCCTCGGTAGAGCTCGGGGGGGAGGACTCGAACCCCCAAAGACAGGACCAGAACCTGTTGTGTTGCCGATTACACCACCCCCGAATGGGAGCGGTGATCATAGCCGAGGCCTCCCGGGAACCCGATTCGGAGCCACCGGAAACCCGCGTGGCGTCAACCGAGTCGACCGCGAGCTCCCCGCAGGCGTGCCACGGAAACGTCACGACCGAGCAGGGCGATCGAGTCGAAGAGCGGCAACCCGGCCGGGCGACCTTCGACCGCGGCGTAGAGGAGCTTCATGACCTTGCCGGGTTTCAACCCGAGTCCGGTGATCGCCGCACGCATCTCGCCGATCGCGTCCACATCCCACTCGCAGGATGCAACGTGGTCGATGACGGCGTCGAGCACCTCGGCGGGTCGCTCGACCGACACGACCTGGTCCCAGACCTCGGCGTCGACCGCGAAGTCGTCGCCCGCGAAGAGGAACCCGAGCTGGTCGGCCAGCGCGACGAGCGTGCTGGCCCGCTCCTGGCCAATCGTGACGCCGGCCACGAGCAGGGCTTCGTCGATGCCGTCGCCGTACCGGTCGACCGCGAACGGACGGACCCGCTCGACCAGGTCGGCGAGCGACAAGCGGCGGATCCATTCGCCGTTCATCCACTCGAGCTTCTTGTCGTCGAAGATCGCCGCCGACTGCGTGACCCGTTCGAGCGTGAACGCGTCGACGACCTCAGCCGCCCCCATCACTTCCCGATCGTCGTCCGGCGCCCACCCGAGCAACGACAGGTAGTTGAACAACGCCTCGGCCAGAATCCCGCGCGACCGGAAGTCCTCGACCGCGACCGACCCGTGGCGCTTCGACAACTTCGCCCGGTTCGCCTGCAGGATCAGCGGCAGGTGCGCGTACATCGGAGCTTCGGTTCCGCCGAGGGCACGGCGGATTGCCAGCACGCGGTGCGTCGTGTCGATCAGATCCTCACCGCGGATCACGTGGGTGATGCCCATGGCGAGATCGTCGACTGCGTTGGCCAGGAAGAACAGCGGCGAACCATCGGACCGCACGATCACGAAATCCGAGATCGTCGACCACTCCACCGCGACCTCGCCGCGCACCGCATCCGTGAACACGCTGCGACCGGAGTCCGGGGTGCGGAACCGCACCGTGCGAGGTCGGCCCTCGGCCGCCAGCGCCGCCCGTTCGTCGGCGCGGAGATCGCGCCCGCGCCCGTCGTACCCGGGCGGCAACCCGGCGGCTTTGCGCGCCGCGTTCATCGCCTCGAGTTCCTCGGGCGTCTCGAAGCACTCGTAGGCGTCGCCGCTCGCCAACAGTTGATCGGCCGCCGCCAGATATTCGGCGATTCGCTGTGACTGGCGCCACGGGGTCTCGTCCCAATCCAGCCCGAGCCAGCGCAACGTGTCGCCGATCGCGTCGACCCATTCCTCACGGGTGCGAGAGGAATCGGTGTCCTCGATGCGGATCAAGAACGAGCCGCCGGTGTGGCGGGCGTAGAGCCAGTTGAAGAGGGCGGTGCGCGCACTGCCGACGTGCAACTCGCCGGAGGGCGCGGGCGAGAATCGGACTCGGACACTCATGCGCCTCGCACCTTCTTCTTCCGGGGAACTGCGGTCAGGACGACGGATCAGCGGGCGCGACCTCGACCGCCTCACCACGACCCATGAAGTCGCGGACCCGCGCGAGGTGCTCGGGCAACTCGGCCAGCGGGAGACGGAGCAGTGACGTGCTCACGGTGTCGGCGATCGCCCGCCGGACGACGTATTCGTGGCTCGCGCCGCGCACGACCCCGGGCCGCCAGGTCCGCACCTCGGCGGGGGCCGGACCGGCATAGCCGAGAAGTTCGACCGCGAAATCGATGTCGAGCGTGGTGGGAGCCCGCCCGAAGGTCGCGGCCCGCTTCATCGCCAGTTCCGCCACCACGGCAACGGCGTCCTCGACGTGTTCGCCCGGTTCGAGCCGGAACCGGTCACGAGCCCGATTGGCCAGCGTGAGCGCAAAACCCGTGCTGGGTCCGGGGGCACCGACGAGGCCACCCGTCGGGCGCCGCTCGATGGCGTCGCCCGGGCGGTCGGCGTGCCAGCCGCGGGCGGCCGGCATGTGGACTCCGCTCGCGAAGTTCTGCTGCTGGCGAGGGCGTTCGTCGCGCGGGGTGGGGACGTAGGGGTCGGTCGGCACGGAGGATGACTACCCGCGGGCTTCGGCGCGAAGCAAGCCATAGACGATGGAATCCGACAGCGCCTGCCAGCTCGCCTCGATGATGTTCTCGCTGACCCCGATCGTGGTCCAGGACTGCTCGCCGTCGGTGCTGTCGAGCAGGACCCGGGTGATCGCACCGGTGCCCTTCTGCGTGTCGAGGACGCGCACCTTGTAATCGGTCAGGTGAAGCCGGTCGAGCGCGGGATATCGCCCGGCCAGCGCCTGCCGGAGTGCGCGGTCCAGTGCGTTGACCGGGCCGTTGCCCTCCTCCGTGGCGATGAGCCGCTCCTCCCCCACCCACACCTTGATCGTGGCCTCGGTGAGCACGCCGTCGGGCGCCTCCCCGGCGGTGGTCATCGGGCTCGCGTCGTCGGTGATCACGCGGAACGCCTCGGCCCGGAACCAGCGCTGCTCCCACCCCGTCGCCCGGCGCATCAGCAGTTCCAGCGACGCGTCCGCCACCTCGAAGTGGTAGCCCTCGTGCTCGAGGTGCTTGAGGGTGTCGACGACGCGGTTGACCGTCGGACCGTCCAGGTCGAGGCCGAGCTCCTTGGCCTTGAGCTGGATCGTCGACTTCCCCGCCAGTTCGGACATCACGAACCGGGTGCCGTTGCCCACCGTGTCGGGCGGGATGTGCTCGTAGGCGTCGGGCCGCTTGACGATCGCGCTGACGTGCAGACCGGCCTTGTGCGCGAACGCGGACGTGCCCACGTACGCGGCCTGGGGATTCAACGACATGTTGACGAGTTCGGCGATGTGGTGCGCGACCGGTGTCAGCCGTTCCATGCGCTCGAGCGGCAAGGTCTCGACGCCCATTTTGAGCGTGAGGTTCGGGATGATCGTCGTGAGGTTGCAGTTGCCGGTGCGTTCGCCGTACCCGTTGATGGTCCCCTGCACCTGCGTCGCGCCGCCGAGCACCCCGGCCAGTGCGTTGGCGACGCCGCAGCCGGTGTCGTCGTGGAGGTGTACGCCGACCCGCACGTCGGCGCCGACGTAGTCGACGACCGAACGCACCGTCGCTTCGACCTCGTGCGGGAGGCTTCCGCCGTTCGTGTCGCAGAGGACGAGCGTGTCGACGCCGGCCTGCACCGCACCCTCGAGCACACGCAGGCTGAACTCCGGATTGCGCTTGAACCCGTCGAAGAAGTGCTCCGCGTCGAAGAGCACCTCACGGCCGAGCGACTTCAGATATTCGACCGAATCGGCGACCATGGCGACGCCCTCGTCGAGCGTGGTGCCGAGCGCTTCGATGACGTGGTAGTCCCAGCACTTCCCGACGATGCAGACCGTGGCGGTGTTGGCTTCGACCAGATGGCGCAACGTGTCGTCGGAGTCGACCTTCCCCTTGACCCGCCGGGTCATGCCGAACGCGACGAGCTTGCTGTGCTCCAGCACGAGTTCCTGCTGGGCGCGCTGGAACAGTTCGTCGTCCTTCGGGTTGGCGCCGGGCCAGCCCGCTTCGATGTAGTCCACGCCGAGCCAGTCGAGTTGCTCCGCGATGCGCAACTTGTCGTCCACGGTGAGCGAGATGCCCTCGAGTTGCGAGCCGTCGCGCAACGTCGTGTCGTAGATCTCGACCCGCTCGGGGAGGATCGGCCGCGTCGGTCCGTCAGTCGTCGACATGCTCACACCAGCTCTTGTACGCATCGATCTCGCCCCGCACCGCGCGTGCATACTCGGCGGCGATGATCTCGGTCCGGGGACCGGGACACGGAATCGTGCGGTCGTCGACCGAGTTCACGGCACTCACCTCCGCGGCGGTGCCACACACGAACATCTCCTCCGCGATGTAGAGGTCGCTCCGGGTGAGTTGGTCGATGCGCACGTCGATGCCATGGTCCCGAGCGATCGTCATCACCGAGTTCTGCGTGATGCCCTCCAACGCCCCGGCCGAGGTCGGCGGTGTGATCAACACGCCGTTGCGAGCGACGAAGATGTTCTCGCCGGTGCACTCGCTCACGAGACCGTCGAGGCTCAACATGATCGCCTCGTCGTAGCCGGCCTTGAGGGCCTCGACCTTGGCGAGCGACGAGTTGACGTAGTTCCCGGTCGTCTTCGAGGCCGGCGGCATCACGTTGTGGTCGTGCCGGGCCCACGAACTGATCTTCATGCGGACGCCCTTGGTGACCGCGTCGTCACCGAGGTAGGCCCCCCACGGCCAGCACGCCACCGCGACGTCGACCGTGCACGGCAACGTGTTGAGCCCCATCTCCCCGTAGCCGTAGTAGGCGATCGGTCGGACGTAACAACTCGGCAGCCCCGACGCGCGCACGGTGTCCTTGCAGGCCTGCACGATCTCGTCGACGGAGTACGGGATCTCCATCATCATGATCTTCGCCGAGTTGAACAGGCGCTCGATGTGCTCGGTGAGCCGGAAGATCGCCGGACCGCGTTCGGTCTCGTAGGCGCGGATGCCCTCGAACACGCCCATGCCGTAGTGCAGCGTGTGGGTGAGCACGTGAATGCGCGCGTCGTCCCAGTCGACGAGGCGCCCGTTCATCCAGATCTGCTTGGTGGCTTCGATCGGCATCGCTACACCCTTTCCGCAATACGTGAACCGACCTCGGAGGTCGAACCGGTGATGGCGTCGGACGTGCGGACCGCTTCGTGGATCCGCGCCGCCGCGTCGGCTTCGCCGAGGAACTCGAGCATCATCGCCCCACTGATGATGGCGGCGCGGGGATCGGCGACCCCGGTGCCGGCGATGTCAGGTGCGGACCCGTGCACCGGCTCGAACAACGAGGGGCCGGTGCGGGCCGGGTTGAGATTGCCCGACGCGGCGCGGCCGATGCCGCCGCCGATCGCTCCGCCCAGGTCGGTGAGGATGTCACCGAAGAGGTTGTCGGTCACGACGACGTCGTACTTCTCCGGCCGCTGCACGAAGTGGATGCACGCGGCGTCGATGTGGTCGTAGCCCGTGGTGATGCCCGGGTACTCGGCGGCGACGAGGTCGAACGTCCGCTGCCAGAGGTCGCCCGCGAACGTGAGCACGTTGGTCTTGTGCACCAGGTGGACCCGGCGGGCGTCACGGGTTGCCGCCAGTTCGAACGCGTACCGGATGCAGCGCTCCACCCCCATCCGGGTGTTCACCGAGCCCTGGGTCGCGATCTCGTGCGGGGTGTCCTTCCGGAGGAAACCACCCTCGCCCGCGTAACTCCCTTCCGTGTTCTCGCGGATCACGATCATGTCGACGCCGCCGTTCAGGGCGCTCGGCGGCGCGAGGAACGGCCGGTGGTTCACGTACAGGTCCAGCGCGAACCGCATCTTGAGCAGCAGACCCCGCTCGAGGACGCCGGGCGGGACGTCAGGCGTGCCGACGGCACCCAGCAGGATCGCGTCCAGCGTCGCCAGCTCGGCGAGCACGTCGTCCGGGAGGACGTCACCGGTCGCGAGGTAGCGGGCCCCGCCGAGGTCGTACTCGACCGCTTCGTACGCCACGCCGGTCGCGTCGATGACCTTGAGCGCCTCGGCCACGACCTCGGGACCGATGCCGTCTCCGCCGATGATCCCGATCCGATGGCTCACGCCCGCGCTCCTGACTGACTGGATGATCCGGGGGCACTCCCTGGCTCGGGGCCCCTGACAACGAAAAACCGCCCACCGAAGTGGACGGTTGCACCGCGAACGCCGACCGCGGCGTCCGCTAGGAAATAATGGCTACGAACGAGGTCGACATGCGGTCCGCACGATAGCAGCACCACCCGGTTCGGCCCCGGTGAATCCCCTCGTCCCAATCTGCGCCAATCGGGCGTACCCGATGCGCGGCGTCGTGCGCGCGACGCCCCGGGCGGTTCCACGGGCCAGAATCGGGTCATGCGCCCAACTCGTCGTCCTTCCGCCCGGTCCGAATCCGGTGCCATCCGCACCATCCTGATCACGATCGTCGTGCTGGCGATCGTCGGAGGCGGTGCCGTCTACTGGTTCCTGATCCGCGAGGACGCCAAGCCCAAGCCCAAGATCGCCAACACTGAGGTCGTCACCGGCAGTGACATCGACGGGGTCTGGACGATCGCGGCCGGGAGTGGCGACGCGACCTTCGTGCAGTACCGGATCGACGAGACCTTCGCCGCCGGCCTCGTCGACAACGCCGCCACCGGGAAGTCGACGGATGTGACCGGTTCACTCACGATCTCCGGCACCGAGGTGAGTGACATCACGGTCACCGCCAACATGGCCGCGCTGACATCGGACAAGTCGTTTCGGGACACCGCGCTGAAGACCCGCGGCCTCGAAACGGACAAGTTCAAGGAGGCGACCTTCGCCGCCACCGCACCGGTCACCCTCCCGGCCGCCCCCGTCGAGGGCCAGACCGTGAAGGTCGACGTCACGGGAGATCTGACCCTGCACGGCGTGACCAAGTCCGTCACCATCCCGCTCGAGGGTCGCTGGGACGGCCGCCAGATCCAGGTCATCGGTGAGTTGGAGGTCGCGTTGGCCGATTACGGGATCACCGCGCCGAGCGGCGGGCCGATCGCCAGTATCAGCGACACCGGAACCCTGGAACTCCAACTGACCTTCGACAAGACCAGCTGAAGCCTGGTCGCCAGGTACCCTCCCCCCGATGGAACCGTCTCAGTTCTCCGCGACCACCCACGAACGGCTCGTCGCCGAGCTCGAACACCGCAGCGGTCCGCTCCGGCTCGAGATCGCCGAGCGCATCGAGCGGGCCCGGGAGTTGGGCGACCTCAAGGAGAACGCCGACTACGACGCGGCCAAGAACGAGCAGGGCCTGAACGAGGCCCGCGTGCGCCAACTCGAGGCCATGCTGCGTGACGCGATCATCGTGCAGGGCCCGAGCGGCGACTCGGTCGAGGCGGGTGTCATCGTCGAGGTCCGGATCGCGGGCGACGACGAGACCCAGTCGTACCTGATCGGCTCCATCGAGGAACGCAACGACACCTACGAGGTGCTGTCGACCAGCTCACCGCTCGGTCAGGCCCTCCTCGGTCACGCCGTCGGCGACTCCACCACCTACGAGACGCCACGCAAGGCGACCCTCGACGTCGAGATCGTCTCCATCCGACCGCTCGGCTAGCCGCGGACGCGGCGGCCGATTCGCCCCCGGCCCCGCACGTCGCCGCTCACCGCCGCCCGGATGGCGTCCTTCTGCTCCCGACCGAGCTTGTTGCCGTCGCGGTCGGTGAGCGAGAAGCGGTCGATCGCCTCGCCGTCGACGGTGTCGAACTGCGCCGAGTGGACACTGACCCCGGCGAGACTCAGCGCTGCGGCGATCGTCGACAACAGCGCGGGCTGGTCGAGGTGACGGATCTCGCAGATCGTGTACCACGGTGAACCGGCATCGTCGAAGGCGATCTCGGAGTCACTGAGTGCCGCGGACTCCACCCGTTCGCCGAGCCGGCGGCTGATGTCGGCGCCGAGCTCCTCGGGACTTGGCAGTGCACTCCCGGGACGGGGTTCGACGTCGAAGGACTCCAGCGCGCCACCATCGCCCCACGTCGCGACCTGGGCGCGCACGACGTCGAGTTCCCGGTCGGCGAAGGCGGCGGTGACGGCGGCAAGGATGCCGCGCTGGTCCCGGGTGGCGACGTCGATGACGACGCCACCGGCCGGACGCTGCCCGATCGCCACTCGCACCTCGCGCCGATCCGGGCGCGGCTCGAGCAGCCGCGCCGTGGCCACGACCCGCTCGGGCACCTCGGCCAGCAGATACGAACGCGGCGCGTGCCGGATTCGATCAGCGAGCACCTCGTCCGCGCCGGCGTAGCGGATCGCGGCATCCCGACGACGGGTGAACTCGGTCGGCTCCGACCGGTCACCCATGTCCTCGATTGCACTGAGCACGCGTCCGACCAGCGTGTCGAGCCGTTCCCGATCCGGCGCCTCGAGGGGACCCGCGGCGAGGTCGAGGAGGTAGAGGCCGCGCACGCGGTCCGTATCCCCCAGGTGGGTTGCCAGCGAGAGCACCGAGGCTTCGCCCAGACCCTGGGGGCGTTCGGCGACGCCGCGCATCAACCCCCGGTCGGCCGTCAACGCGAGGAGCGCTTCGTGGTCGTCGGGTTCGAGGTCCAGACGGCTCGCCAACGCCGCCACCAGCTGCACCGGCGGGTGTTCACCGGTGAGATCGGCGACGAGCGCCGCCAACACGACCCGGTCACGATCCGCCAGCCGTTCGGCGACCGCGGCGGCGGCACGATCGTTCCGGATCAGCCGTTGCAACGTGTCGACGGTGTCGAACCGCACCACCTGCGTGGGGTCGCTCAGCTCCGGATCGCGGTGCCACCGTTCAACCGCGGCCGCGACTTCCGGCAGTGCGCGGATCAGCACCCCGGACGTGTCCAGGAACCGCCAACCACGGTCGTTCCCCCGGGTCAGCACCTCGACCAGTCGCTGGGTGGACTCGCGGTCCCATGGCGTGGGGCCACCCTGGCCGAGCCAGTCCAGCAGCCGCGGTCCCGGCCGGGCGCCGGTGGAGACGACGAGCGCGGCATCGAGCGCGAGCACGGTCTGGAGTTCGGCCGGAGGGTGCGCAGCCAGATCCACCACCCCGTCGTCGACCCAGAGCCAGCCGGAGGCGGGCATCGGATCCGCGTCGTCGGGCGACATCGTGGCTCGCAACCGACCCAGCCGGAACCGCAGCAACGGAGGGGCCATCAACGTCGTCACCAACACCACGAGCACCAGGGCGGCGTACAGATCTCGCCCGAGCACGCCCTGGCTCAGGCCGATGGTCGCGAAGATCAGGCCGACTTCACCGCGCGGCACCATGCCGAAGCCGATCGTGAGCTTGTCGCCGGGCGAGCCGAGCACCGCGAGGGACGACGCGAGCTTCGTGAGAAACGCGACCACGATGAGGATCGCGGCGATGCCCAGCACCTTCGGGTCGACGAACCGTTCGACATCGGCCGCGATGCCGATCTGGAGGAAGAACACCGGCACGAACAGGTGGCCCACCGGCGTCAACTCACGGGCGATGCGATCGCGGGATTCGGTGCGGGACAACGCCAGCCCGGCGACGAACGCGCCGACGATCGGGGCGAGCTTGGCGAGGTTGGCCAACTCGGCGAAGGCCAGGGCGAATGCGAGCGCGAGCGCGACCAGCGTGCCGGCCGATCGCGAGTACTTCTGAATCGTGCGGAACAGGAAGACGCCGAGCTTGCCCCCGAGCACCGTGGTGACGACGAGGAACCCGACGGCGAGCGCCACCGTCGAGAGCACCGTTCCCACCGACACGGCGCCGTCGCTGACCATGCGCACGACGATGGTGAGGAGCACCAGACCGAGGACGTCGTCGGTCACCGCCGCACCCATGACGGTGCGCGCCTCCACCGAGGACAACACCCCCAGGTCGGCGAAGACCCGAGCCGTGATCCCGACACTCGTCGCCGAGAGCGCGGCGCCGAGAAAGAGTGACGTGTTCGAGTCGTAGCCGAGTGCGAGTCCGGCCGTGTAGCCGAGGATCAGCGGTAACACGACGCCGAGCACGGCCACCGACACCGACGCGCGGCCGACCGCCGCCAGGTCCTTGATGTCCATCTCCATGCCCACCTGGAGCAGGAGCAGGATCACGCCGAGTTCGGCCAGGACTTCCAATGCGTCGCTGGTCGATACAAGTCCGAACAGTGACGGCCCGATGAGGACCCCGGCGACGATCTCACCGACCACCGCCGGGATGCCCACGCGTTCCGCGATCTCCGCCGCGATCTTCGCGGCGACCAGCACGACGAGTACGTCGCGCAGGACCTCGGCTGGGCTCATCGACTGCTCTCCGTCGCCTGCAACAGGTAGCCCCGCGAGCGGACGGTCCGAACTTCGAGTCCGAGCGGAGCGATCCGCCGCCGGAGCCGCACCATGTGCACGTCGAGGGCGTTGCGTGACGGCAACCCTTCGGGCCACGCCCGCTTCCGCAAGGTGTCGCGGCCCGCCACCGCGCCGTACCGCTCGATCAGGGGCTCGGCCAACGAGCGCTCGACCGGCGACAGCGAGACCCACCGACCCCGGAACCACAGCAAGCCGTCAGCATCGACGGTCGGTTGGTCCCGATCGGAGCGGGCCACGAGCGCGCTGAGGCGGGCGCGGACGTCTTGATCGTCGGCCGGGAGTCGGATCCAGTCCTCGAGCGGGTCGCGGCATTCGGGGGGTGACGTCCCGGGTTCCACCAAGAGGAGACGCGGGCGGGCCCCGGCCTCGAGTTCGGTTCGTCGCGACGATTCTTCCGGCCACCGCAGGAGCACCACATCCATGGCGGCACGGTACGGTCGCCCGGTTTCGGGCATGTTTCGAACGGGTGAAGGGTCTCCGTCCCGACCGGGTGCCGGGCCTGCGTCGGAGCGAGGTTTTGGAACGGAAGCGTCGGCGGACCGACCCGTATGCTGGACGGCCCGAACACGAACTCGAGGAGAACTCGCCGGATGGGTCAGACGCTCAGTGAGAAGGTGTGGGACCGCCATGTGGTCCGCGGCGCGGAGGGCGAGCCGGATCTGCTCTACATCGACCTCCACCTGATCCACGAGGTCACTTCGCCCCAGGCCTTCGACGGGTTGCGGCTGAACGGCCGGACGGTCCGCCGTCCGGAACTCACGGTGGCCACGATGGACCACAACGTGCCCACCGCCGGGCTCGAACTCGGCATCACCGACCCCGTCTCGAAGCGCCAGATCGAAGTGCTCGACGCCAACTGCGCGGAGTTCGGCATCCGGCTCTACGGCATGGGGAACCC
>CAZJBJ010000105.1:0-14291 GCA_964544295.1 uncultured Bifidobacteriaceae bacterium | reverse complement strand
CCGATGCCGAGCATCACGGGGAGACCGCTGATCGAGACGAGCGTCAGCGAGAGCCCGAGGTAGCCGACGAGACCGAAGGACCAGACCACGCCGATCAGCACGATCCCGAGGGGCAACAGTCGCCAGCGGACGTCGAAGAGCACCAACAGGATCAGCACCATGATCGCGACCGCGATCGCGCCCAGCGTCAGCATGCCGCCCTGGAGGTAGTCGTTGATCTCCTTCAGGAGCGCGGCCGCGCCCGCAGTGGTGACGGTCGCGTTCGGGATCGACATGCGGGCGGTCTGCGCGCTCGCCCAATCGGCACCCCGACCTTCCTCGACGATGGAGGCGTTGCCGACGAGCCTCGTGATGATGAGCGCGTGCCGGTCGTCCGGGAAGAACGGCAGCAACGCCTTCCGGATGTTGCCCTGGTTGTCGAACAGCAGGAACTTCACCCAGGCCGGATTGTCGAGCGTCTGTTCGTCGGCGGGGATCTCGGTGGCACGGCTCAACGTGGTGGAGGCGTCGGCGAGGCGCTTCGCCTGGTCGGCCGCGGGCGCCCGCGACTGCGCGTCCAGCGTCGCCTTCCCGGCGATGCTGTCGGTGATCGAACCGGTCGGACTCTTCACCAGGTTGTCCGAGAGTTGGAGCGCGTCGACCGGGGTGATCACGCCGAAGATGCCTTCGCGGCGGGAGTCGAGCCGCTCGCCGGTCCGCATCAACTCGGCCTTGGTCTTCGGCTCGAACAGTTCGACCACCGTGTGGCCGGGCCGCATCGAGATGACCGTGAGCATCGCCTCACCACCGAAGAGGTCCTGGTAGGCGACGTTGTCCTTGTACACCTGGTCGGACTTGTTCAGGTACGAGTCCTGCCCGGTGGCGAACTCGAGCTTGGTGATTCCCGCACCGAGGGCCAGCGTCACGAGCAGGCCGATGATCGACACCAGGCCGGCGCGTTTGCCCAGGTTCAAGGCCAGCGACGACCAGAACCGGTGCATGAAATCCCGCATGTGTGCCCTCCCCGGCGACTGCAGCGGATCCTACCGATCCCGCCCGACCGACACGCGTGACGAACGAACCCGTCCGGCGGATCGCGACCCGGTACACTGCACCGGCCCGGAAGGCGACGAGCGCCCGTAGCTCAGCTGGATAGAGCAGTGGACTTCTAATCCGCCGGTCGGAGGTTCGAATCCTCCCGGGCGCGCCGGCGACGGACATCCGTCGGCGTAATACGACGACTGCGGTCGTCACCATGGTGGCCGTAGCTCAGTTGGCTAGAGCGCCGGGTTGTGGTCCCGGAGGTCGGGGGTTCGAAACCCCTCGGTCACCCCAAGTTCGCGACGCCTGGCGTCGCGCGGGCTGGAGCTGCACGCGGGCGTCGCGTCGCCCGCTCCGGTGCGTTCCGCGAAACCCATCGGACCACCACCCATCCCCTTCTCGGAATTCGAGATAGCTCTATGCCTGTAGAGCTATCCCGAAAGCGGAACAGGGACATCATGGCGCTCACGATCAGCGAGGGTTTCCAGATTCTGGGACGTTCCGCGGAACGCACGACGCGCCGGCATCAATAATTATTCGAGTCCTTTTTCGGCGCGGCCGGAACGGCATTGCGACTCGTTCGGGTCAGGTGTCGGACGCCTTCGCCGAGTCCGAACCCGATGAGCGCACCAGAAGCACCGACTGGAAATAGGAGAAGCACGACCCCCAACGCGATCTCATGAACCGGCGGCCCACCCGTCGCGGTCATCGAACGGCATCGATGACCGGAACCGCCAGAACGTCTGGCACGCGACCGCCGACACGACAAGACCGGTGAGGACCGCGGAGCCGGTGTGGTGCCCTCGTTGCATGCCGAGCAACGGTACAGCGGGCGCGGTCCTCGATCACCCGGAGCGCCACGTCGCCAGAACCTCGCTGGCCCATTCCAGGACGAGCACTCAACCGTTCGCCGCTCGGGCGTCGCGCGCTCAGAGGTCGAGATCGGCCAGGGCGGCGGCGAGTTCCGGGTGCTGGAATTCGTAGCCGGTCGCGAGGAGCTGGGCCGGCATGACGCGTTGGCCGTCGACGAGCAGGTTCTGCACCAACTCCCGGCCGTAGAGCAGCTTGAGCGGGGCGAGTGGCGTCGGCAGCAGCGTCGGCCGGTGCAGCGCGTGCCCGAGGGTCTTGGTGAACTCCCGATTGGTCACCGGGTTCGGTGCGGTGGCGTTGAGCGGGCCGCGCACCGATGACGTGTCGATCGCGTGGAGGATTGCGCCGACCTCGTCGTCGATCGAGATCCAGCTCATGTACTGGTTGCCCGATCCGATCCGACCGCCCAGGCCGAGCTTGAACGGCGTGATCATCCGGGCCAGCGCACCGCCGTGCGGGCTCAACACGATGCCGGTCCGGAGATGGACGGTCCGGATGCCGGCGGCCTCGGCCGGCGCGGTCGCGGCCTCCCACTCCCGGGTGACGTCGGCGAGGAATGCCGACGGGGGTGGCGGGCTGTCCTCGGTGAGGACCTCGTCGCCGCGGTTGCCGTACCAGCCGATCGCACTCCCGGAGATCAGTACCTCGGGGCGGCGGGCCAGACCCGCCAGCGCGTCGGCCAACAGCGATGTCCCGACGACCCGGCTGTCCCGAATGGCCTGCTTCTGCTCCGGCGTCCACTTCTGCTCGCCGATGCCCTCTCCGGCGAGGTGCACGATCGCGCCGACGCCGTCGAGTGCCTCGGCGTCGATCGTGCCCGCCGTCGGGTCCCACCGCACGCCCCGTCCCTCGCCACGCACGATGGGAATGACGACATCGCCGCGCGCCCGGAGGGCCGCGCTCAGCGCGGTACCGATCAGTCCACTGGATCCGGTGATTGCCACGTCCATGATCTGCTCCCTGGGTCACTGCACGGTAGGCCGTCGCCAACAGTTGGCGGTCATCGACCCCATGTCCACTAGATTCGTCCCGCGCCGCTAGCTCAACTGGTTAGAGCAACAGACTCTTAATCTGTAGGTTCTGGGTTCGAGTCCCAGGCGGCGTACCACACACTTCGATCACAGCCCACAGCCTCGGAACTGCCGCTCCTCCCCTTCCTCCAGGGTTTCGTACACCCAGGGGGTCGGGTCCGAGGCGGCTACCCCAGACTCCGATTCGCACTGAGATACCCGGGGTCGGGTGCAACGAAACCCCCGTGATCGAGACGACACCGGGATCGTGCATCCGACGAAGGCGGCGCAATGACCATTGACCACTGCCCGGCGTGCGGGCATCGCCTCAGCATGTTCGTGGAACCCGAACCGGATCGCGGCGAACGCGCCGCGGATCGGGTCGCCGCGGTCGTGGCCTCGTGGTGGTTCCCGATGGCACTCATCGCGGCCGTCCTGACCTGGGTCGGCGTCAACGTCGTCTTCCGGCCGTTCGAGCCCCACCCGACCTTGATGCTCAGCGTGCTCGCCGCGACCCTGGCCACCACCGCCGCCTGCCAGGGACCGCTGATTCTCCTCGCTCAACGGCGTGACGCCATGCGCGACCGGGCGCGCGACCGCGAGACGTATCTGGTCGCTTCCCGCACCGAGGGCGACCTCCACGATCTGATCGATCGCATGGGCCGCCTCGAGGACCACCTCGACCGCGGGCCCGACTCACCCGGGACGTGACGGCTCCCGCACGCGATCCCGTGAGAGATGCAACGCATCGACGGTGGCGGTGACCACGCGGCCGTCCGGACGCACGGCGGCGCCGAGCGCACAGGGTCGGGCGACCAGTCGTCCGGTCGGGTCGGCGACGCCACCGCCAGTGCGGACCTCGGTCAGCGTCCTGGACACGTAGCCGCAGACACCCAACCGGGATGGACCGAGATCGACCAGTCCGGCCGGGGCGATCGGCAGCTTGGTGCGAGGAAACGCCGTCGCGTCCGCCGCCGGACGATCGGCCCGCCCGATGCGTTCCGCGGCGCGTCCGCCCGCGTTGTCGGCCACCCACGGAACCCCGGATGCCGTGACCACGATCGCGTAGGGGTTGTTCCAGCCGGACGACAACACCTCGGGACGCTGCGTGCGCTGCCCGTCGGGATCGAGGGTGAGGATCTTCCGGTTCGGCACGCTCGGGTCGTCGGCGAGCGCGCGATCGGCGAGGAGATCACCGATCCCGATCATCAGCCGGCCATCCGGGAGAAGGGCGAGCGAGCCACCGTTCGCCCGGTCTGCGCTCACGGGCCCGACCCACACCAAGCGCGGCTCGGCACCACCGCCGAGTTCACCGACCACCAGGCGCGCATCCGACCGTCGGGTCCAGCTCAGGAAGATCCGACCGCCGGGTGCCCGGACCAACCCGAGCAACCCGCGTTGATCGGTCGCCTCCCCCGCGACCCGGACGCGGCCGAAGATTCCGCGCGCCGGGGTCCCATCGGGCCCGACCCCGCGGATCGCGCCGGTCAGGCGTTCCCCGTAGAGCACCCCACCGTCGGGCAGCGCGAGCAGACCCACCGGCATCCGGGCCCGGACCCAGATCGGGCTCGCGTGCGGGCGCACACCCGCACTCCCACAGGCTGCGAGTGCCACCGACGCCAGGCCGACGAGCCAACGGAATCGTCGCGGGATCGGGGTCACGGGCCGCAGTCTCCCAGGGTGCGATCCGCGTCGCGGGTCACGGAGCCTGGCACGCTGATCGAGTCGAGCACCGGCCACCATAGGAGTGGATCATGACCCGCAACCTGCTCCTCCTCGGACACATCGTCGCCGTCGCCGCCTGGCTCGGTGCCAACCTGACGCAGTTCGTCGTCGCGCCGCGCTTGCGCCGGATGGGGACGACCGAAGCCCTCGCGTGGTCGCGGACCGCGCGGTTTCTCGGGCAGCGCTACTACAACGTGGCCGGCGTGCTCGTCGCCGTGACCGGAGTCGCGTTGGTCCTCCACGGCGACTGGCGGTGGCGAGGGTTCGTGCTCGTCGGGATCGCCATGGTCGCGATCGGCGCCACCCTCGGCGTCGCCGTGTTCGACCGGCTCCTGGGTCAGGAGGACGCGGCACTGGAAGCCGGTGACGCCGATCGAGCGCGCACACTCCAACACAACATCACGTCGGTCGCAATGCTCGACACGTTCCTGCTCGTCGTCACCATGTTGGCGATGATCGACCGGTGGCACGCCTGAGCTACGCCGTGGGGTCGAGTACCACCTTGCCGACGCCGCCC
Source organism: uncultured Bifidobacteriaceae bacterium (assembly GCA_964544295.1). GTDB lineage: Bacteria > Actinomycetota > Acidimicrobiia > IMCC26256 > JAENVU01 > JAENVU01. The sequence goes on along the minus strand of CAZJBJ010000105.1, from coordinate 9,149 downwards.
TCCCGGGAGTGGAACAAGCGGTAGGCGTCGTCGCCGGCACGCAACGGGAGGCGATGGGTCACCACGACCTCCGGGTTGATGCGGCCCGACTGGGTCAGGGCGAGCAGCGCCGGCAATTCCCGCTGGACCGAGCAGAGACCGATGCTGAACTCGATCTCGTTGAACTGCGCGAGCTGCATGTGCATCGGGAACGCCGAGCTCTGGTTCACGCCGACGACCGAGACCCGGGCACCCCGCGCCGCGATCTTCAACGCCAGGTCGATCGTGGCGTCGGCACCCACCGCCTCGATGACGGCGTGCACGCCACGCCCGCCGGTCATCTCCCGCACCGCGAGGCGCGGGTCACCCTCCACCGGCTCGGCACCGAGCGCCTCTGCCGCGGCGCGCCGTTCCGCGACCAGATCGATCGCCAGGACGCGGCCGGCGCCCATCACCTGCGCGGCGACCACCGCCATGAGCCCCACCGGGCCGAGCCCGATCACGGCCACCGTGTCGCCGGGCCGGATGCGAGCACGCCGGGCTCCGTACCAGGCCGTGGGGGCGTTGTCGGTGAGGACCAGTGCGGCGTCGTCCCCGACCCCCTCGGGGATGGCGACGAGATTCCCGTCCGCCGCCGGCACCGACACGTACTCGGCCTGGCTGCCCGGGAGGAGTGCGCTGAGGCCGTAGCAACCGCTCCGGCCTCGCTCGCACCCCAGGACGTACCCGGCCCGACACGGCGCGCACGAGTTGCAGCCGGTCGAGGCACTCACGAGCACGGAATCGCCGACACGAAACCGCGAGACCGCAGACCCGACCTCGACCACCTCGCCGACGGCCTCGTGACCGACGCAGAACCCGAGATCCGGGCTGAACCCGTGTCCTTCGTAGATGTGCAGGTCGCTGCCGCAGATGCCACAGGCCCGGATCGCCACCACCGCACCTTCCGCGTCGAAGGGCTTCGGGTCGGCGATGTCCTCGATCCGGACGTCGAAGGGACCGTGAAAGGTGAGCGCGCGCATTGCGCATTCTTAGCCGTCCGCACTCCGCCGCCCTCCCGGTGTCCCCTTCGACCGGTTTGCGATGGGCCGTTCGACTCGTTGATCGACTTCTCCCACGCTCCGTGGTGGCATTGCGTCAACTCGACCACGGTGCGCGTCGATATCGAGGAGGTCGTCCAGGTTCGAGGTCTCATGCTCCGCCGCACTGCTTGCTTACGCTCCATCGTCCCGCTGGTCACCGCGGTGATCGTGCTCGGCGCGTGTGGCTACCAGCCCGCTCGGGATCTGCGGGCCACGGGCGGATCCTCTCCGACCAAGACGCTGCACACCGATGGCACCGCGACACTGAGCCAACCCAACGAGTTCGCCAACCGCGCCGGCTTCAACCCGGGCTCGGGCATCCTCTGGATGAACGACGCCGACCGGCAGCAGGAACTCGACGCGATGGCGGCGACGGGCGCTCGGTGGATCGCCCTCGACTTCGACTGGAACTCCATCCAGGGTGATGGGCCGACGAGCTTCCGCTGGGATCGCGCCACCGACACCGTGGTGCGCGAGGCACGCGCCCGCGGCCTGAACATCGTCGGCTCCCTGGCGTACAGCCCGCCGTGGGCGCGGCGAGCGAACTGCGCCGGTACCAGTCACTGCCTCCCGGCCGATCCGGCGGCGTTCGCCACGTTCGCACGTGCCGCGACGGCCCGCTACGGCGCGAACAGCCTCGTGACCGATCTGCGCAGCTCGGTGCGGGTCTGGCAGATCTGGAACGAGCCGAATCACTACCCGTTCGTCCAACCGACGGTCGACATCCCCGGCTACACGGTGATGCTCCAGCAGGCCTACGCGGCGATCAAGACGCTGGATCCGGGCGCCACCGTCCTCGCCGGCGCCACGTCGCCCGCCCCGGACGACCCGAGTGGCCGCGACGTGGCGCCGGTGACCTTCCTGCGGGGCATCTACGCCAACGGCGGCGGACAGAGCTTCGACGCGCTGTCACACCATCCGTACTCGTTCCCCGACAGCCCCCTCGACGGCGCGCCGTGGAACGCGTTCACCCAGACCAAGGCCCTACACGACGTGCTCGTCGAGCACGGTCACGGCGACCGGAAGGTCTGGGGCACCGAATCGGGCGCGGCGACCGGCACCGGGGACAAGGCCGTGAGCGACGCCCGCCAGGCCGACCTGCTCCGGGACTACTACACCGGCTGGAACGGCGCGTACCGCAGCTTCACCGGCCCGTTGCTCTGGTTCTCGGTACGCGACGCGAGCACCGACCCGTCGTCGATCTACGAGAACTTCGGCGTGCTGCGCCACGACTTCTCGCCCAAGCCCGCGCGCTCAGCGCTGGTCGCCCTCCTACACACCTGATCCGCCGACCGGCCCGGTCCCCGTCAGGGGCGCGGCTACCCTGCCGCCGCCATGGACCCATTCGCCGGATTCCGTCTCGACGGCCAGGTCGCGCTCGTCACCGGGGCCAGCTCGGGCCTCGGCACACGTTTCGCCCGCGTGCTCGACGCAGCCGGCGCTCGCGTCGCGCTCGCCGCCCGGCGGGCCGATCGGCTCGAACGACTGGCCGACGAACTGACCGACGCGATCGTGGTGCCGTGTGACCTCTCCGACCCGGCGCAGCAAGCCCAGCTGGTGCCAACCGTGCTGGAGGCCGGCGGACGCCTCGATGTGGTGGTGAACAACGCCGGGCGCAGCGAACCCATGCGCGCCCTCGACGAGCCGATCGAGCACTTCCGCGCCACGGTGGAGCTCAACCTCGTCGCCCCGTTCGCGATCTCCCAGGCCGCGGCGGCGGCCATGGCGGAGCGTTCGATCGAAGGCCGGATCGTCAACGTGGTCTCGATCTACGCGCTCGCGGGTATCGGTCGGATCCCCGAGGCCGGCTACTCCGCGTCGAAGGGCGGGCTCGCGAGCCTCACGCGGGAACTCGCGGCCCAGTGGGCTCGGCGCACGATTCGGGTGAACGCGCTGGCACCCGGGTGGTTCGAGAGCGAAATGACGACCGCCATGTTCACCGACCCTCGGCTGGTCGACTGGATCGCGGACAAGACCCCGTTGCGTCGGGCCGGCGACCCCCACGAACTCGATGGTGCGCTGCTCTTCCTCGCCAGTGCCGCGAGCAGCTACGTGACCGGGATCGTGCTGCCGGTCGACGGCGGCTGGACCGCCATCTAGCCGGCCACGCCCGAACAACCGACGATCGCCCACATCCCGGCGATCGTCGCGGTCCTCGAAACCTCAAGATCGGCCGGAATCGGTCGATGGTTGAGGCGTGAATCCAGGGCCGGAATCCGACCGCGCGCCGAGCGCCGACCTCGCGCTGCTCGCGCTGATGCTGGACCACGCCACCGACGGGATCTGCCTGGTCGGCAGCGACGGGACCGTGCTCGCCACGACCCCGGCGATCGAGCGCATGCTGGGGTTCGATGCGGGCGAGCTGGTGGGACGGAACGGACTCGAACTCCTCCACCCCGATGACGTCGATGCCGCCCTCGACCGGCTGAGCCGATTCGGCGAGGCCGTGCCCGAGGACTTCCGCGTGTACCGATTTCTGCACCGCGCCGGCCACTACATCACCGTCGATCTGGTCGCCCGGGAGAACCCGCAACCGCTGGCCGAGAGCCCGGCCGGTTCGCTCGTGCTCACCGTGCGCGACATCACCGAGTGGTACGAGACCCGCGTGTTGCTCGAGGAGAGCCGCCTCCGCCGCGAGTTGGTCGCCGAATTGGCCGCGTTGTTCGTCGATGCCGCCGACACCGAAATGGACGCCACGGTGGATCAGGCGCTCCGACGGCTCGGGGTGCACTGTGGTGCCGACCGCGCCTTCATCTTCCGCCTCTCCCCCGACGGACGGACCATCGCGCGCAGCCACGGCTGGGCGAGCGACCGGGCGGGATTCGTCGTCGCCGATGGCGAGGAGATCGACCTCGACGCATTCCCGGTATGGCGGAACCGGCTCAAGAATCTCGAGGTGCTGATCGCCGACCCGTCCCAGCCCGATCCGGAGTCGGCGGCCGAGAGCGACCTGATCCGGGCCGCCGGCGTCGGCGCGTTGGTCGCGGTCCCGATGGTGCGCGGCGGCGTCCCGGTGGGCTTCGTCGGACTCGAGGTCGTCGACCGTCCGCATTCGTGGGCGGAGGAGGACATCGAGCTGTTGCGGATCGCGACCGACATCCTGGGCTCGGCCTTGTCACGCCGGGACGCGAGCGTCGAGAGTCGGGCCACGGAGGCGCAGTTCCGCGCGATGGTCGAGCACTCGAGCGATGCGTTGATCGTCATCGATGCCGACGCCGTGATCAGTCACTTCCCGATCGGCGAGAACCTCTTCGGATACGAACCCGAAGCGCTGATCGGGATGAATGCGCTCGACCTCGTCCATCCCGATGATCTCGAGTTCGCGGCTTCCGAGATGCTGAAGTTCCTGAGCGATCCGACCTATCGGGCCATCAACGCCATGCGCATCCGCCATGCCGACGGGCACTGGGTTCCGATCGAGCTCGCGGCGTCGAGTCGGTTCGACGAACCGGCCATCAACGGCGTCATCATGAACGTGCGCGACGTCACCGACCGCACCCGGGTCGAGCAACAGCTCACCGAGAGCGAGGCTCGCCGGGAGTCGCTGATCGCGAATCTGCCGGGTGCGGTGTTCCGCTGCGACCCCGTGAGGCCGTACCATGACGACTTCGTCTCCGACGCGATCACCGCCCTCACCGGTTTCGGGCCGGAGGATTTCACCTCCCGGAACGTCTGTTTCGACGAGATGATCCTCCCGGGGTTCCGCACGGCGACGGACGACGTCATCGCGCAGGCCCGCGACGACCGACAGCCCTACATCGTCGAGTACCCGATCCGCCACCGCGACGGGTCGGTTCGGTGGATCTCCGAACACGGGCGAGTCGTCTTCGACGACTCCGGCGCCCCGCTGTACCTCGAGGGCTTCATGTTCGACATCAGCTCCCGGGTCGACGCCGTCGAGGCAACCCGCGACCGCGACACCCAGTTGGCGAACCTCATCGCCAATGTCCCCGGCGCCGTCTTCCGGTGTCATGCCGAACCCCCCTACGCCGAGATCTTCATCAGCGATGCTGTCGAGGAACTCACCGGATATCCGGCGTGGGCGCTGCTCCGCCGCGACATCGATCTCTACGACCTCGTCGAACCCGAACAACGTCGTGTGATCGACCAGGCCATCTCCGATGCCATCGACCACGGCGGTTCGTATTCGATCGAGTACCAGTTCCGCCACCGCAACGGTTCGCTCCGCTGGATCGAAGAGCGCGGCCATGTCGTCGTCGACGAGTCCGGCGAACCGAAGTGGATCGACGGCGCGATGTTCGACCTCACCGAACGCAAGCAACTGGAGCACCGCCTCGAGTACGACGCGGCGCACGATCCGCTGACCGGGTTGCCGAATCGCACGATGCTCGTTCGTCATCTCGACACCGTCATCGCGCGAGGTGTCCGCAACGCGACGAACACCGCCGTGCTGTTCATCGACCTGGATCGCTTCAAGCTGGTCAACGACGCGCTCGGCCACGCCGCCGGCGACGAACTCCTGATCCACTTCAGCCGTCGCCTGGCCAGCGTGATGCGAACCTCGGACCTCGCCGCCCGCACCGGCGGCGACGAGTTCGTGGTCGTCTGCTCCGATCTCGACTCGGTCGACCAGGCACGCGACATTGCGGACCGGGTCGGGTCGTTGCTCCAACATCCGTTCACGATCAAGGGTCGCAGCGTGTTCGTCAGCGCGAGCATCGGGATCGCCGTCGCCGACCCCGACGATCCCAGCGCCACCGACATGCTGCGGAATGCCGATGCCGCCGCGTACCGAGCCAAGGAGCTGGGGCGGAACCGCTACGAGATCTTCGACGACGCGTTGCGCGCAGCCACCGCGGCGGCGCTCGAGGTGGAAACGGATCTTCATCGGGCACTCGATCGTCACGAGCTGTTCCTTCGTTACCAACCGATCGTCGACCTCGCATCCGGGGATCTGATGGGCGCCGAGGGTCTCGTCCGCTGGCAACACCCTTCGCGCGGACTCCTCCTCCCCGACGACTTTCTCGACGCCGCCGAGGTCTCGGGTCTGATCGTGCCGCTCGGCCGCGAAGTGCTGGCGCTCGCGGTCGGCGCCATGAGCGACTTCCCCGAGACGCTCGTCCCCCGGCTCGCGATCAACCTCTCGCCCCGCGAACTGAATCAACCCGACCTCGTCGACCGCGTGCGCGCCACGCTGTCCGAGCACGGAGTCGCGCCCCACCGTCTCTGCATCGAGATCACCGAGAGCGCCGTGCTCGACGAGGTCGATGCCGCGATCGCCACGTTGAACGCCCTCCGAGACATCGGGGTGCAGTTGGCGATCGACGACTTCGGTACCGGCTACTCGTCGCTGAGTTACCTGCGTCGCCTTCCCGTCGACATCGTGAAGATCGACCGATCGTTCACGGCCGAGCTCGGTGAGGAAGGCGCCAACATCACGATCGTGGCGGGAATCGTGGGCCTCGCCCGCGGGCTAGGCCTCGACGTCATTGCCGAGGGCGTGGAATCCCCCCGTCAACTCGCGGTCCTGCGCGAGTTGGGGTGCGGTTACGGCCAGGGGTTCCTCTTCTCGACCGCGGTCACGCTCGACGAACTCGTTCGCACCGATCGGTCGAGCTGGTCACGCCCCGACGTGCGACACTGAACGGACGCGAGCGTGGCGGAACGGCAGACGCGCCGGGTTTAGGTCCCGGTCCCTTCGGGGGTGAGGGTTCAACTCCCTCCGCTCGCACCCGGCGGCGGTACCAGGTAGACGTCGATGTGCTCGGACACCCCGGCCTCGCGTGACCGGTACGACGCGATCTTGCGGCCCGGAACCGGCGCCGCCGCGTCCCCGTCGATGACGACCAATCGCGCCCGGATCTCCTCCGGCGCGCGGCTACGCCGCTCGCCGTAGACGATCTCCAAAGGCGGCGTCACCACCGTGTCGAACCCGTGCCGCTCGAGTTGGAGCATCAGCCCGGGCACGGCGAACGTCGACTCGGTGCGGTCGATCATCACCGACCCGGATCCGCGTGGAAGGTTCCGGAGGACCTGGTCGCTGAGCGATCGTTCGATCGCGCTGCGGCGCGCGGCGGGTGCGTCGACCCGCGCCACCCGGACGGTCGCGCCGACGCCCAATACCACGATCGCGAACCCGGCCACGGCGACCGCGACGGGCCGGTGACGACGGGCGACGAGCGGTACGAGCCCGAGCACTGCGACGACGGCGAGTAGCACCCCGGGCACCCACGTCCAGCGCACGATGTAGGGCCACATGGGGCCGACGACCTGGGACACCGAGACGGTCGCGGCAATGACGGCCACGACGGCGAGCCATCCCAACGAGGTGACCACCCGATCCCCGCGTCGCCACGCGACGACGATGCCCAGTATCACGGCGACGATCCCGACGGCCAGGTACCAGCGCGGCTCGGCCGGGAACGGGCGGCCCGCGGTCGAGCGCCCGCCCAGCACCCATTCGGGCGCGACCCCCCACTGCAGGCCCATGATCTCCAGCGCCCTGGTCCATCCCGCGGTGGCGTGATCCGCGGAGAAGAACTGGTACAGCCGGCTCAGGTTGCCGTCGTCGCGGACGAACCGGCCGTAGGCGACCGGGAACCAGACGACGGCCAGCGCGACACCACTGACCACCGCCGCGGGCCACCACCGCCGGGACCCGTTCTCGGTGCGGGCGCGCCGGATCCCGAGGCCGAGCCCGACCAGTGCGGTCGCGCCCACCACGAGGGCAAAGCCCACATGGGTCTGGACGACGAAACTCCCGACCAGCGCAGCGGCGACACCCCACCACCAGTCCCGCTCGGCGACGCACCACATCGCGAGCACGAAGAAGAGCAGCGGCAGGACCGGCAGGTAGGGATTCCAGGGATCGCGGATCTGTTCGGGCCCCATGGCCCGCACCATGAGAGCGACGGGACCGAGGACGCCGAGCGCGCCGCGCACTCCCAGCCGGCGCCACCCGATCGTCACACAGCCGACGACGCTCGCCGCGTTGACGAGCGCGGCGGTGATCGGGAGCGAGATGGATGCCCGGCCGCTCAACCAGTACGGGATCGCGAGGAGATAGAAGAGGAACGGGCCCGGATGATCCCAGCCGTATCGGGAGTACGGGCCGACCAGCACCGCCTCCCCCAGCGCGTCGCGCACGCGGAGTTCGGTGGCCGCGATGTCGATCCCGGGGTAGTACGTGGGCCCGCCCAGCATCTTCACGATCGACAGGAGGATCGGCACGAGCACAACGGCCGTGAGCCCGATGACGATCCAGCGTTCCCACCGGGTCGACCACCCGATTCCTGCAGTGCGTCCCGGACCGGTCATGCCCGCCGGAGGCTAACGCCGCGCGCGCGTCGGAGGGCCGACCGCTCAGCTATTTCCTGCGCTTGCCCTTGCCCTTGCCCTTTCCCGATCCACCCTTGCGCCGGAACGGACCCCTCTTGGTCTGCTGCCGGTCGAACTCGGCGAGGATGTCGGGCGCCGCCGCGTTCACGATGTCCTCCGCCGCGTCGAGCAGCGCCGCGACGTCCTCGCCCTCGGGTTCGGGCGACTGCGGCGCGGCCGCGGCGGCACCGAGGCTGCCGTACTGCCAGCCGGCGTCGAACATCCGGCGACGGAAGCTCGGGCAGTCCTCCGGGCACTTCCACGGCGCTTCCGGCGCGAGGTCGAGCTGACACTTCCGGACGATCTCCCCCGACGGGTAGGTCCGTGACTCGTAGTGGTGGCAGTCAGATCGCATCGGCACGGCACCATCCTGGCAGATGGAACGCGGCCGACGACCTCAGCGCAGCCAGCCCGGCGCGCGCTCGAGAAGATGTCGGCTCACGTCCAGGCACCGGTCCAGGGTCTCGCACGGCACTTCTTCACCGTCGCGGATCCGCAGGAGCGAGACCCGTTGATGCCCGACGACCCGCAAGCTCGTCTCCGGGGCGTCGGTGACCGAGGGATACGAGTCGATCGCGGACACCTCGAGGGGCAGATCCGGTCCGCCGACGGCGGCGAGGTCGGTGGCGAGCACCAGCAGATCCGGCGCATGAGGCAACGGCGGGAGCGCCCACGTGAACGACAAGGGCAGGTGGAACTCGTCGGGCGGATCGGTGAGCCCGTCGCCCGCGATCACCGCGTCCTCGAACC
>CAZJBJ010000104.1:0-14599 GCA_964544295.1 uncultured Bifidobacteriaceae bacterium | reverse complement strand
CGCGGGGGCCACAGCCGCCGCCACGCAGCTGTGGGTCTGGCGTGCGGGTCGGTCCGTGTCGGCGGCGGCCTCTCGTTCCCCCGCTCTTGGCCCTTCGGGCCGGGCCGCTCGGGCCACGGCCGCCGCCACGCAGCTGTTGTTCCGGCGTGCGGGTCGGTCCTTGTCGGCGGCGGCCTCTTGTCTCCGCTCTTAGCGGGGGCGGACGCCCCACTGGAAGGTGGTGCGCCAGGCGGGGGCGATCTTGACGACGTCGCCGGTCTGGGGGGCGTGGATCATCATGCCGCCGCCGATGTAGAGCCCGACGTGGTGCAGGTCGCTGTAGAACACCACGATGTCGCCGGGCTGCAGTTCGGCGTAGGAGACCCGGGCGAACATCGTCGCCTGCGACCCCGAGTAGTGCGGCATGCGCACGCCCGCGGCTGCCCAGGCCGCCTTCGTCAGGCCGGAGCAGTCGAACGTGTTCGGACCCGCGGTTGCGAACGCGTACGGCTTGCCCAGTTGCGCCCGGGCGAACGCGACCGCGGTCGCGGCACCGGAGCTCGGCGCCGGCGCGTTGCTCGGTGCTGGTGACGTCGGGGTCGGTGTCGGTGATGCAGGCGCGGGGGTCGGCGCCGGTGCCGGGGTCGGCGCAGGCGTATTCGGTCGGGCTGGCGTCGTCGGAACCGTCGTCGGGGTCCCGGTGCCGACCGCCGCCGGGGACGCTGCCGCGCTCGGTGGCTGCGACGAAGCGATCGGTCCGGCCCCGTCGCCCGTCGGCGTGGTGGTCGCAGCTTGGGCCGCCATGGTCTCGAGCCGGTTCTTCATGGCGCGTGCCGATGCCAGATTCCGGTCGAGGAGGTCACGGGCGGCGCGCTGGCTCTCGCGTGCGGTCCGGAGCCGCCCCAGCTCGTGGCTCAGTTGCCGGACGAGTGCCTGGTCGGGCTTCTGGGCGGCGTCGAGGTAGGTGGTGCGCCGGTCACGGTCGGCGAGGCGCGTGCCCGATTCGAGCGGGAGCGGCGGGACGGTACCGACGCCGGTGTACATGGCCCGCGCCCGGGCCCGTACCCGGATCTGCACCAACTTGGTGCTGACCTCGGCGGCCTTGATGCGTTGTTCGGTGTTCTCCAGGGCCTCGCGTGCCCGATCGACGTTGACCCGGGCGAGGTTGTAGCGCTCGGCCACCGCCTCGATGTGCTCGGCCGTGAGTTGCGGGGTCGAATCGCCGGTGTCCGGGGTCGGTGCCGCGTCGGCGGGCATGGAGCCGAAGCCGATGGTCACGCAGAGCGCGCTGAGGGCGAGCCTGACCACGCGGCGGCGCAAGGAACTTCGTTCGACCGACGGCATATGCCTGTATCGGCCGGTTTCCCCGCCCATGTTGAGCACGGAGCGTGAGATTTTCGGATGACGATTCCGCGTGACCCTCGCGAACCGGACGAAACGACCGTCCAGTTCGCGACGGGCGGTCGTCGAACCGGCTCAGGTCGAGGCCGAGACCACGTCGGGCAGCCGGGAGGGCTCGGGTGCGGTCGTCGTCGACCGGCAGCCGAGCAGTACCCCCACCGCGCCGGCGAAGACCGCGGTCGCACCGGCCACGTGGATCACGACCAGACCCGGCGGCACGTTGGTGAAGTACTGGATGTAGCCGACCGCGCCCTGGGCGACGGTCAGGGTCAGCAGTGCCGTGACCCGTCGGTACAGGCGGGCGTGGGCACGCGTGCGGATCAGGACGACGGTGAGCACGAGCACCAGCGCGCAGAACGCGATCGCGGTGAGGCTGTGGATCCGGGCGACGTCCGAGACCCGGAGGTCGAGGCGGGTCGCCCGCAGCGAGATCTTCGCACTGTTGCCCGCATCGCCCGAGTGGGGGCCGGCGCCGGTGACGACGGTTCCGGTCACGAGGACCGCCGAGGCCATCACGACGATCGCGACCGCGAGCCGGTGGATCGTGGCGGGGACCGTGACCGGCGCCGACTCGTCGTCCGGGACGCCGGCGCGCCAGACGAGCACGAGTGCGTTCGCGAGCAGCACGGCCGAGACGAGGAAGTGGCCCATCACGAACGGCGGGGCCAACAACTTCTTCACCACCAGTGCCCCGAGGATTGCCTGGGCCATGACGCCGACGACGAGCCCGACCGACAACCACACGAGATCCCGACGCCGGGGCGTGCGCACGAGGGACCCGAGGACCGCCACGATCACCGCGACCGACACCAGCCCGGTGACCATGCGGTTCACGAACTCGATCCAGCCGTGACTCCCGACTTCCGGCGTCGGCGTGAGGCTGCCGGCGGTGCAGTTCGGCCACTCCGGACATCCGAGCCCGGATCCGGTCAGTCGAACGGCCGCGCCCGTGACGATGATGAACGCCAACAGGAACGCGGCGACGACGGTGACGTGCCGGTACCGAGTGGGCGACAAGCGAAGTCGGTGCATCGCTCGTCCAGCCTAGGAAGGTCGGTCAGCGATGGTCCGATCGCGACGAGTGTTCGCTCCGGCCCCCCGGCGAGCCGCGGTGGTCTGCGTGGTGCTCCGGGTCGTGGCCGTAGGCGAAGCCGCGGCCGTGCCGCCGTTGGGTGGCGCGGAAGGGCCCGCGGATCTCGTAGGTGATCCCGGGGCCGAGGCCGTTGTCGGCGCCCCGCTGGGACGAGACGTACATCCGATCGCCCCGGGGGTTGAACGCCAGCCCGGTGAGCTCGCTTCCCGTCTGGTTGTACATCTGGACGACCGGCGCCACGAGGCCCTCCGGGGTGATCATGACGATCTGCTGGTCCGCGTTCTGATCCTCGGAGACGAACACCACGCCCCGGTCGGTGACGGTGATGTTGTCGGGTTCGCCGAGCACCCCGTTGGCCGTCGCCGCCATGGCGTCGTAGTACACCGAGATCTCGTTGCGCCGGAGATCCAGTCGCCAGACCTTGTGGTCGTGTTTCGTCACGAAGGTGACGGTGTCGTCGTGGAACCAGATCCCTTCGCCGCCCGCGAACGCCGTGGTGGACGGGACCTGGAGTCGCGTCGGTCCGGTGACGGCGGAGGGATCGGGAATCGGCAGCCAACGCACGTGGGTCCCGTCGACCCGGGCCGCGTCGAGCCGACCGCGTGAGAGGTCGCCGGCCCGATCGGCGGTGAACCGGTACAGGCGCCCGTCCGGGGTGTCCTCGGTGAGGTAGACGCGCCTCCCCTGGTCGTCGACGGCTGCGGCCTCGTGACTGAAGCGCCCGAGGGCCGGTCGGTCGATGGCGGGTGTGCGGCCGGTCGGATCGCACTCCCACACCTTGCCGAGCGGGACCTCCTCGCCCGACAGCCACGTTCCCCAGGGGGTCGGCCCGCCGGAACAGTTGCGGCTCGAACCCGTGAGGATCGAAGACGCGTCGAGCAGGCGGCCGTCGCGATCGAATCGGAGAGCGCCCACTCCCCCGCCGGCGTCGGAGGCCTCGCTGTTGGAGACGTAGATCCAACCGCCGTGTCGCGTCCGGAACGTGGCGCCGCCGTCCGGGAAGATGTGCCACACGTAGCCCGACGGTCCCACCGGTTGGCCGGAACGGGCGACGACCCGGGAGCGGAACCCCGCAGGCAGGGCGAGACCGTTCGCGTCGGGCGCGAGGAGGGGGCCGAAGTCCGGGGACCCGCCGCCGGGGACATGCGCGCCCGCCAGATCGGGTCGGGCTCCGACCGCCAGTGCGACGGCCGCGGCCGATCCCAGGAACGCTCGTCGTGAAACCATCGTTGCTCCCCCGTGCTCCGACTGGTGCCGCCGTCCGATTGCGGTCAGGTCGCGGCAGTTGGGAAGGGTAGCGACTGTTCGTCCACCCCGTCATCCCGCTGGACGCGGCACGCGTTCAGGGCGAAGGACACCAGGTGGTATTCGCCGACCAGGAACACGAGGTCGAGGATCTGCTGGTCGCTCAGTTCGGCGGCCAGTTGCGCCCAGGTCTCGTCGGTGATCGTCGACCGGTGGTGCAACTCGTCGGTCGCCCGGAGCGCGGCCGCCTCGGCGGTGGTCCAGCCGTCGGCGTCGGGACCCTCGGCCACCCGGGTGATGTCCGCGTCGGTCAGCCCGACCGTGCGACCGACGACGATGTGTTGGCCCCACTCGTATGGGGCGCGACAGTTCCAGCCGACCCGGAGCACGATCAGTTCACGGATCCGGGGTTCGAGGGTGGTCCGGGTCAGGGCGTAGGTCGCGAAACCGAGCCACTTCCGCATCAGGAGCGGATGGTGGGCGATGGTGCCGAACACGTTCAGGACCTCGACGTCGTCACCTCGGAGTCGGGAGAAGCGACTCAGGAGCTCGTGGGTCTCCTCGTCGGCGTCGGCCAGGTCAACGGGCGGGATGCGCGGTTCCATCACCGCAGCGTACGGTGAGTCGCATGGCCAGTGGTGAGTACGACGAGTTCGGTTTCTTCGCCGACAACGCGTCCGAGGTCGGACTGTCCTACGCGGGACCGCCGATGGTCGAGCGGGTCGAGGTGGCCGTCGGCGCCGGCCAACACGTGAGCGGGCTCCGCTGGGGCGAGGGACCGCCGGAAATGGTGTTCCTCCACGGCGGTGCGCAGAACGCCCACACGTGGGACACCGTCGCCCTGGCCCTCGGTCGCCCCCTGGTCGCGCTCGACCTGCCGGGGCACGGTCGATCGTCCTGGCGGGACGACAAGGCGTACTGGCCCGCGGAGAACGCCCGCGCGATCGCGACCGCGGTCGGGGAACTCGCACCCGAGGCGCAGGCGGTGGTCGGCATGTCGCTCGGCGGTCTGACCGCGTTGGCGCTCAGCGCGGCCGCGCCCGAGTTGGTGCGGAAGCTGGCACTGGTCGACGTGACGCCCGGTGTGAACCGGGACAAGGCCTCGGCGATCACCGCGTTCATCTCCGGACCGGAGACGTTCGCGAGTTTCGACGAGATCCTGGAGCGGACGGTCCTGTTCAACCCGACCCGGAGCGAGGCGTCGTTGCGGCGCGGCATCCTCCACAACGCCACTGAGCTGCCGGACGGCACCTGGTCGTGGCGCTACGACCGCTTCCACCTGCCCGACGACGCGGAGATTCCCGACTTCGGCGGGTTGTGGGACGCGGTCGACGCGGTCGCGGTGCCGTTCCTGCTCGTGCGCGGCGCGGATTCGCCGGTGGTCGACGACGACGACGTGGCGGAGCTCACCCGGCGGGCGCCGCACGTGCGGGTCGAGGTGGTCACCGCGGCGGGCCACAGCGTGCAGGGAGATCAGCCGTTGGTGCTCGCCGACCTGCTGCAGGCCTTCGTCGAGTGAGCGATCTGGCCCAGGCGCGGTACCGATCCCGCAGCCTCTGGCTCGACACCGTGCCCGAGTCGCTCGGGGCGCGACCGGCCCTGCGCGAGTCGATCGACGTCGACGTGGTGATCGTGGGTGCGGGCTTCACCGGACTGTGGACCGCGTACGAGCTGCTCCGGCGCGAGCCGACCCTGCGCGTCGTCAACGTCGAGGCCGAGATTTCCGGGTTCGGCGCGTCGGGCCGCAACGGCGGGTGGTGTTCCGCGCTCTTCGCCGGCAGCCGCGACGCCACTGCCGCGACACACGGCCGTGATGCCGCGGTCGAACTTCAACGGGCGATGTTCGCGACCATCGACGAGATCGGCCGGGTGCTCACCGAGGAAGGCATCGACGCCCACTTCGTCAAGGGCGGCAACGTCGAGGTGGCCACCCGCGAACCGCACGTGGCGCGGCTGCAGTCCCACCTCGAATCCGAACGTGCCTGGGGCTTCGGCGAGTCCGATGTCCGGTGGTTGGAGCCGGACGAACTCGCGACACGCGTCACCGTCGCGGACGCCCGCGGTGCCCTCTTCACACCGCACTGTGCGCGTGTGCATCCCGCGCGCCTGGTGCGCGGGCTGGCCGATGCCGTCGAACGGCGGGGCGGCACCATCTACGAACAGAGCCGCGCGCTGGAGATCGAACCGGGCCGGGTCGCCACCGCGGCCGGCGAGGTGCGCGCCCCCCACGTCATCGTCGCCACCGAGGGCTACACGCCGGGTCTCCCCGGTCGTCGCCGCGCCGTGGCCCCGGTGTACTCACTGATGATCGCGACCGAACCGTTGGCCGACGCGACGTGGGACGTCATCGGCTGGTCCGGGTGCGAGACCCTGTCGGACGGTCGGCACCTCATCATCTACGCGCAACGCACCGCCGACGGCCGGATCGCGTTCGGTGGTCGCGGCGCGCCGTATCACTTCGGGAGTCGGACCCGCGACGACTACGACCGCGACCGGGGCGTGTTCACCGAGCTGCGCCACGTGCTCCACGAACTGTTCCCGATGGTGCGCGGTGCCCGCATCACGCACGAATGGGGCGGTCCGCTCGCGATCCCACGCGACTGGTATTCGTCGGTCACCTACGACCGCACCACCGGGATGGGTTGGGCGGGCGGCTACGTCGGTGACGGGGTGAGTACCACGAACCTCGCCGGTAGGACTCTGGCCGACCTCGTGCTCGACCGGGAGTCCGAGCTGACCGCACTCCCCTGGGTCAACCACCGCTCGCCCCGGTGGGAGCCCGAGCCGTTCCGCTGGCTCGGGATCAACGCGGGGTTGCGCCTCCCGGCCGGTGCCGACGCCCACGAGGCGCGCACCGGTCGACCGTCGCGCTGGCGGGAATCGCTCCTCCGGCGACTGGTCGGGTGAAGGGATCACTCCACGAGGACCGGTCGGCCCGAGCGCATGTCGATGCGGGCCGTGAAGAACAGCCGGTGCTCCGGATACCCGACGTTGGGATCCCGGTACGCGTGGTACGCCAAGTACGGCGACCCCGTGGCGTCCCGGAACACCGACGCGCCACCCGGGCCGACGATCCCGTCGTGTGACGCGAGTAGCGGGGCGGCGCTCGGACGATCGCATGGTCCCAGCGGACCGGCACAGTGCACGATCCCGGTCGCGTACTTGCGAGTGCGCCAGTCGTTGCCCGAGAAGAACAGCCAGGCCCCGTCGGCGGTCACGAGCATCGACGGTGCCTCCACGTTGGAACCGGTCCAGCCACCCGTGGCGCTGAGCAGGGTGACTTCCGGTCCGGCGAACTCCAACCCGTCCGGCCGGAGTGGCCGGGACACGATGGTCGCCGGTCGCTCGTACTTCCACATCAGCACGGGCGCGCCGTCGAGTTGCGTGATGGGCTCCGCGTCGATCGCGTCGCGGTCGCCGCACTGGAGCGGCGCGGCCGACGTGTCGACGTAGGGGCCGGCCGGTGTCGCAGACCAGGCGCGGGTGATGCACTGGTAGCCGGTCGCAGCTTCCCGGACCGTGTAGTACATGACGTACCCACCGGGGCGGGGCAGGACCGAGGGCGCCCACGTCCGCCCCCACGCCGCCCAGTCGGGAAATCGGCCGAGCGCGTCGCCGGTGGTCGCCCACGCTCCGTCGGGTTGTCGGTGGAGGGCCTGGATGTTCCCGCCACTCGAGTTGGTGGCGAACGCGTACTCGTCGCGCCCGACGGTCAGCACGAACGGATCGGGAAAGTCGAACGCGTACTGGGCGACCGGTCCCGAGCCGGTGTCCTGGGCGGCCCGGCACACCGCGTCGACGCCGCGCAGCGCTTCCACGGTCCGGCGGTTGTCGTGAAGTCGCAGCGCGCCGAGCGCGGTCCCCACGCCGTCGAGACACGCGCGGACAACGACGGTCTCGGCGTTCTTCTGGTCGAGAGTGGTGCGGGCCCGCTCGCGATCCGCCTCGGTCGCCGCGAGCTGTGCCTGGCGGAGGCCCACCTCGGCCGCGACGCGTTCCTGTCGGTCCTCGAGATGCTGTCCTTGCGTCCGGTCCTGAGCGACCCGACCGCGCGCAGTTGCCAACTCGGCCTCGGCGACGCGCACCCGCGACCGGGCCGTGACGCTCGCTTCGGCTGCGACGCGCCGCTCGTCCCACGCGGCGTTGACGTGCCAGAGCGTGGTCGCCAACGCCGTCAGCGCGCCGACGACCACGACGGCGATGACGTGACGGAAGCGCATCAGGCTCCGACCGCGCGGCAGGCTGGGCCGACGGCTTCGAGCGTGGCCACGCTGTTCGGGTCCGCCACACTCACCTCGTTCAAGGCGCGGGTGACGCCGTTCAGACAGACGCGCAGTTGCCCGAGCTGGCCGCCGGCGATGTACGCGCTGACCGCGGCGTCGTTACGGACGCGCTCGGCCGTGTCGATACGCGCGACGAGATCGGCCACGACGTGCTCGAGGTCGTCGGCTGCCCGGCGGGTCGCGTCGTTCCGAATCTCGAGCGATCGGGCCGCGAGCACCGTGTTGCGAACCCGACCCTGGAGGGTGGCGAGCGTGGTGAGCGCGACCCGGCGATCGCGCCGGGCATCCGCCGCCTCGGTGAGCACGCGGTCGCGACGCCACAGGCCGAGGGAGACGAGGACCATCGTGCCGACGACGATCACGATGACCCACATCCTGCCTCGATGCATACGTGCAGTCTGCCCGCCCGTCGGCTCGTCTCGATGGCGCGACGATCTCGGCGACGACGAGTTCCGGGTCAATGCGCCCGCCGGAAGTGCCGATGGAAGGTGCTCATGGGTATTGAGACGTCGTGGGTCGATCGCAGGTTCCGGGTCATGGGCACGGACGCCCGCGTGCTCGCACTCGGCGGTGCCCCGGAGGTCGTCGATCGCGTGCAGGACCGGTTGGCCGCGCTCGAAGCGCGCTGGTCCCGCTTCCGGCCCGACAGCGAGGTCAGCCTGCTGAACGCGGTGGGTGGTGACCGGCCCGTGGTGGTCTCGCCGTTGACCTTCACCCTGATCGGCCACGCGGTGGAGTCCTGGCGACGCACGGCCGGCCGGTTCGATCCCACCGGCCTCGCCGCGATCGAGGCGTGGGGCTACGACCGCGATTTCGCCCAGGTCGCCGAACGGTCCGTCACGGCTCCGGGTTCCGCGCCCGAGCCGTTGCTCGGATGCGACCGAGTGCTGCTGGACCCGATCGTGCGATCCGTGACCCTCGGGCCCGGCATGCGGCTCGACCTGGGCGGGATCGGGAAGGGCTTCGCGGCCGACGTCGTCGCGGGCGACCTCGCCGACGCCGGCGTGGAGTCCGGCTGCATCGATCTCGGTGGCGACCTCCGGGTGGTCGGGGCCGGGCCCTACGACGGGGCGTGGCTCACCGACTTCGACGACCCGGTCGCAGCAGCGACGATCGGGACGTTGCGCTTCGCGGCCGGTGCGGTGGCCACGAGCACCCGCTTGCGTCGACGGTGGCGGCGCGGCGACGCCGAGGTCCACCACCTGCTCGATCCCGCGACCGGCGCGCCGGCCGACTCCGGGGTCGCGTCCGTCACCGTGCTCGCGGGCGAGGCCTGGTGGGCCGAGGTGTTGGCCAAGGCGGCGTTCGTCGCCGGCGGCGATGCCGGTCGCGACCTGCTGCAGACCCACGGCGTCGACGGGTTCCTGGTGCGCGACGACGGCACCGTCACCGTGACCGCGGGTCTCGACAGGTTCCGCGCCGACGCGTTCAGGTCTTGAGCAGGTACTCGCTGGTCGTGAAGCTGCGCAGCTCATTGAGGTCGAGGAATCCGGTGACGCTCTCGAGCATGGCGCTCAAGTTCGCTTTCATCACCTCGGGGTCACCGTCGGCGCAGTAGAAGAGCATCGGGTCCGTCATGTGCTCCGGTGAGGGCCACGCTTCCTCGACGATGCCCTCGATCGGGGGCGCGTCCGGGGTGATCGGGCGGGCGACGGCGTTGCGCACGTAGCGCATGCGCGGCTGCATCGATTCGCTCACCGGTGACTGCACGCCGTGCCAGTGGGCGATCCAGTCCTCGGCCGACATCGTCGCCGGTCGCCGCAGCAGGGTGACCATGACGACGCCCGGTGACCGCTGCCCGTCGGGCCAGTCGCGGGGACCCGCGTGGCGATTGCCGCCGTAGTCGGTGTACATGGACTCGGTGACGAGGTACCCGGCGATCGAGGCGCACTCCGCCTGGAGCACGGCCTCGAACGGGGCGCGGTCGTCGTAACGGTCGAGCCAGATCGACACCAGGAGGAACGGCTGCGGTTCGTCGTCCGGCGGCGGCATCGGCACCGGCACCTGGGCGTCGGCGTCGTCGACCTGGATCGAGAGTCCGGCGGGCCGGAGGGCCAGCAGTTTGGGGACGATCGCGTCACGGGCGAGGGTGCCCCGATCGGTCGGGCTCAGCCCGGTCCGCGGCCAGCAGAGGTATTGGAGCTTCTCCATCC
Source organism: uncultured Bifidobacteriaceae bacterium (assembly GCA_964544295.1). Classification (GTDB taxonomy): domain Bacteria; phylum Actinomycetota; class Acidimicrobiia; order IMCC26256; family JAENVU01; genus JAENVU01. The sequence continues at coordinate 4,445 of CAZJBJ010000104.1, read as the reverse complement.
CCCGACTCTGACACGCGGACCGGGCCGCCCGTCGGATGTCAGGCGTCTTCGGCCGGCACCACCGCGCGCCAGATCAACGCACCGATCACGGCCCCGACGATCGGGAACACGATGAACACCCAGAGTTGACGGAGCGCCCAGCTCCCCTGGAAGACCGCGGTGGCGAGGCTGCGCGCCGGGTTCACCGACGTGTTGTCGACCGGGATCGTGATCAGGTGGATGAGCGTGAGCATCAGGCCGACCGTGATGCCGGTGAATCCGGCGGGCATCGACTTGCGACTGGTGCTCGCGATCACGAACAGGAACAACGCGGTGAACACGATCTCGACGATGATCGCCGCGCCGATCTTGAATCCACCCGGCGAATGGGCGCCGTACCCGTTGGACGCGAACCCGGTTGCCTTGGCGCTGAACCCCGAGACGCTGTTCGCGATGACGTAGATGACTCCCGCGCCGACGAGCCCGCCGACGATCTGGCCGCCGATGTACCAGGGCACGTCCTTGGTCTCGGTCTTCTTGATCGCCCACAGACCGATGGTGACCGCCGGGTTGATGTGGCAGCCCGAGATCGAACCGATCGCGTAGGCGGCGCACAGGAGTGCGAGGCCGAAGGCCAGCGCGACGCCGAGAACGCCGACCGAGCCCGACTCGAGGAATCCGCCGGTGGCGAGGACCGCGGTCCCCGGTCCGCCGACGACGAGGATCATGGTGCCGATGCCTTCGGCGAGTGCGATGCGTGCAGGTTGCTTCATGGAGAACCGTCTCCTCGGTAGGGGCCTCCACCCGCGGGCGTCAGTGTAGGAACTTGGACCTCGGGCGCCGCGGCATTGGTCACTCGGCGACCGCCGCGGCCCCCAGATGGGCCCGAATCCACTCCCGCAGGGGCACGTCCGCGTCGGTCGGGTCGAAATATCCGTTTGCGCCCGTGGCCGCACCGAGGAGTTGGCGACGGATCGGATCGGTGCCCGCGGCACCGAGCGCCGCGCCCATGTCGGACTTCGGACGCAGCCACCGGTAGCTGTATCCGTAGAACAGGACCATCCGGGTCACGGCCGAGTGGTTGGTGCTGGCCGCGTGCCACAGTCGCCGGTCGAACAGCAGTGCGTCGCCGGACCGGGCCGTGACCTCGACCGCGGCGGCGGGGTCGGGTGGCTGGGTGGTGCGGTGACTGCCGGGCACGACACAGAAGTTCCCCATCCCGGGCTCGGGGACGTCGGTGAGGAAGTACGCGACCTTGACCGACACCCGCGGGTGGGCGACGTCGGGTTCGAAGTCGCGGTTCATCCGGTTGTTGTCCTGATGCCAGGCGTAGCCACCTCGGGGCGCGTCGGGATGGGTCGGCGGCGTCACGACCAGCTGCGTGTGGAAGAGCTGGATGTTCCACCCCAGGATCCCGAACACCTTGGGGAAGGTGGTCGGCCAGTCGACGAGTTCGAGGTACTCGGGATCCCGACCGACGAGGTCGTGCTGGTTCAAGATCGCGTACTCGGACGTGTCGGGCCGCGCCCGGAACCGCGCGAACTCGGATTCGGCGAGCCCGCGCAGGGTGGCGACCCTCTCCGCCGGGAGCGCGCCCGGGAGCACGAGGTACCCGTCGGTGGCGAACGTGTCGCGTTCGGCCGGGCGGAGCACGTGATCGGCCGACGTCGCGGGCAGGGTCGGCTCGGCCGGCTGCGAGGGCGCGTCGGTCATCGGGCCAGCTCCCGGGCCAGGTCCTCCGCATCGCGGGTGATGCCCTCGAACCCGCGCGGTTCCCGCGCGTCTCCCACGACCCGGACCGGCGGCCCGTCGGGACCGACGGTCGGCGGTCGCGCCTCCCGGTGGGTGCTCACGATCAGCGTGGCGGGGACCGCCCGCTCCTCGACGCCGGTCCGCACCGTCACGGCATCTCCCGCGCCGGCGACGACCGTGGCGGTCCCGAGGAGTTCGACTCCCGCGGCCTGGGCATCGGCCACCATGCGGAAGCGCCCCGGGAGTCCGAGTTCGGCCCCGAACACGTTGGTCGCCTCGACCACCGTCACGCGATGCCCGCGCGTTCGGAGGGCGAGCGCGATCGTCAGTCCCGGCTTGCCGCCGCCGAGGATCACGACGGTCTCGGGGGCGCGATCCACGGACCGGAGGAGCGGTGCGAGCCCGGTGGGGTCCAGGATGCGAGCCGGATCGACGCCGGGGATCTCCGGGTGCACCCAGCGCGGCCCGGTGGCCATGACCACGTCGTCGAAGTTCGCCGCGGCGATGTGCTCCGGACCGGCACGCTGGTCCAGGCGAACCTGAACGCCGAGTCGCTCCACTTCGCCGACGAGCCACGCCCGCTGTGCGTCGAGCACCGGATCGGCCCCGGCGACATCGGCGAGGACGCCGCCGAGCCGGTCGGTCGCCTCCCACAGCGTGACGTGGTGCCCCTGGTCCGCGAGGACCCGCGCCGCTTCGAGCCCGGCCGGCCCGCCGCCGACCACGAGCACACTCCGTGCTCGCGCCGCGGGTGGGATCGTCGCCTCGTGTTCGCGTCCGGTCGCCGCGTTCGCGACACAGGCCAGTGACTCGTTGACGAAGATGTTCCCGATACAGCGGTACTGGTACAGGCACGGACGGATGCGCTCGGCCTGACCGGCGGCCAGCTTGTTCGGCAGATCAGGATCGGCGAGCAGCTTGCGACCCATCGCCACGAAGTCGGCCCGGCCGTCGGCGATCACGGCGTCGGCCTCGGCCGGCTCGAACCGTCCGAACGTGATGACCGGGACCGAGACCAGCGAGCGCACCTCGGCGGCGTAGTCGGCCAGATCACCGACCCGGTGCGGTGCGTACGAGTCGGTCGGTCCGGTGGCGACATCGAGGTTCGCGTACGCAGTGACGTGGACGGCATCGAGTCCCGCGGCCACCGCCCGTTCGATCACGGCACACTGATCGACGAACGTCTCGCCCTCGGGCTTGTGGTACTCGAGCGCGTTGATGCGCATCCAGACGGGATAGTCGGACCCGACACGAGTCCGGATGGCGCGGACGATCTCGACGAGCAGCCGCGCGCGACCCTCGACGGAACCGCCCCACGCGTCGTCGCGTTGGTTCAACGCCGGCGACAGGAACTCATCGATCAGATACCCGTGCCCCGCGTGGATTTCCACGCCGTCGATCCCGGCGCGCCGACACCGCTCGGTGGCCGCCGCGAAGTGCTCGATGACCCGGGCGAGGTCGGCGTCGGTCGCCACCTGGTACTCGACCTTCGCGGTCGGGCTCGCGTGGGGTGCCATGAACCCGGCGATCTCGGCCTCGGTCACCATCATCGACAGTTGGTCGGGTCGCGCGCGCTTGGGGACCGCGGGGACCAGCATCGGATGCCCGCGCGCGATGTCGTACCGGGCCAACGCGCCGTTGTAGGTGAGCTGGGCTGCGACCGCGGCGCCGTGATCGTGGACGCGCGCGGCGAGGGCCGAGAGCCCCGGGAGGTACCGGTCGTGCGAGGCGGCGACCTGGCGGGCGTCGACGCAGCCGTCGGGATACGCGACGGCCACCGACCCGACGAGGAGGAGTGCGGCCCCACCGCGGGCGCGTGCCGCGAAGTACGCCAACTGCGCTTCCGAGATGCTGCCGTCCTCGTCGGCGAGCGAATCCCCCATCGGGGCCATGAGGATCCGGTTGCGCAACGGCAACGTGCCGATGTGGCCGGGAGCCAGGAGGTGGTGGAAGGTGCTCACGGGCGAACCATACGCGGGTGACGACCGGCACCGGATGGGTGGTTGACAGTGTCTACTCTTTCGTAGACACTGTCTACATGACCGCAGCCGCCGCCACACTCGGCACCCGTGACCGCCTGGTGGCCACCGCGCGCACATATCTGGACGAGCACGGCACGGACGGCATCGGGCTGCGGGAGATCGCCCGGCGCGCCGGCGTGTCCCACGGGACCCCGTTGCGTCACTTCCCGACGCTGAGCGCGCTGCTGTCGGCGGTCGCGGCCGAAGGGTTCCGCGACCTGATCGTTGCGGTCGACGAAGCCGTCGCCCCGCTTCCACCCACCGCCGGACGCGACCGTCTGGCCGTCGCGGGATTCGGCTACCAACGATTCGCACTGGCCAACTCGGGTGCGTTCGGCCTCATGTTCCGCGCCGACCTGTGCGACACGACCGACGTCGACTACACGACGAGCGGGTCGGCCGCCTTCGCTCAGCTGGTCGAGATCGTGCGCGGCGCGCAGGTCGAGGGCTTCCATCCGGATGCCCGCGCGGAGGAGTTGGCAGGCGTCGTGTGGGCCACGACCCACGGCATCACCTCGCTGTACCTGCACGGCGCACTCGCGCCGATGACCGGCTGCGCCGACCCCGCCGCAATCCAACACCTCGCCAACGAACTCTTCAATCTGTCGTCGAACCACCAGGAGACCTGATCATAACCGTCACCGAATCCCCTATCACCGAATCCGCCGACCCCGAATCTGCCGTCCCCACCAG
>CAZJBJ010000103.1:0-14807 GCA_964544295.1 uncultured Bifidobacteriaceae bacterium | reverse complement strand
CGCGCCGGTCACGAATGCCGCGGCGCGCGCAACATGTGATCCTCGGTCGCCTCTACGCGAATTGCGGCACGATGGTGGTCCACCACGCGGATGTTGCGAACGAACTCGTCGAGCGCTTCGACGTCGACCCTGCGCTCGTGCACGTGGTCCCGCACTGGGTGTCGCCGTTCCGGGCGGCCGACGATCGGCGAACCCTCTCCGATCGACACCGCATCCTGTTCTTCGGCACCCTCCGGGAGAACAAGGGAGTGCGGGTGCTCCTCGAGGCGCTCGAACGCATCCCGCCGGACTCCGGGATCGAGGTCCACATCGCGGGTCGGGGAGATGCCGCGCTGGAAGCGCTCGTCCGTGATGCGGCCGCGCGGCTCTCCTCTCTCAGCGCCGAGATCGATTGGATCACGCCGACCCGGAAGGCCGAGCTGTTCCGGGATGCTGACGTCGCGGTGTTGCCCTACACCGCCTTTTCGTCCCAGAGCGGCGTCCTGCACGACGCGTTCGGGAATCATCTGCCCGCGATCGTGACGGATGTCGGCGCGCTCCGGACCTCGATCGAGGAACCCGGCGCCGGCTGGGTCGTCAGTCCCGGCTCGGTCGACGAGTTGGCCGGAGCCTTGACCGCGGCGTGTGCCGACCCGGATCGGTGGCAGCGGGCGTCCGATGGTGCCCGCTCGGTGGCGATCGCGCAGGCTCCGGATCGGATCGGGGCTGCGTTCCGATCGGTCTACGCGTCAGTGCTCGACGCGTCGGGTCACTGACCGGCGGCGGCCTGCGCGGCGAGGACGTCGACGCCGGTGAGGGCGCTCAACCGATCGAGGTCGGGCGCGTAGCGCCGGGTCAGGTCGACCCGGGTCGCGTCCGTCATCGTGGGCGGAGTCCCGCGGTTCCATTGGATGAGCTGGTCACGCAGCGGTCCGGCGAGTGGTACGCCGTGGCGGGCGAGTCGCCGGAGCACCGTGCGTTCGAGGTACTGCGCCGGGATCGACCTGATGCCCTTGCTGGAGCCGAGCCGCGGCAGCTCGGCCACCGGTCGCGGCGCGACGCCGAGGAAATCGTGCACGCCGGCGACGACGGCCGCGGGATCGGTGTGGAGGTCGTACAGGGTCGTGAAGAAGAAGTGGGAGCGAGGGAAGCGATCGAGGTAACGCGCGACCTGCTCACCGAAGAGCCCGGAACGGAAGTACATGAAGTTCCAGAAGGAATGCGGACACGTGCGCGCGAACCGCGCGCTGGCGAAGCGGCGGTCCTCGGCTGCGAGTGCCCGCTCGAAACTCGGGAACAGTTCGTAACCGTTCTCCAACATGTACGAGTACATGGCGAGCGCGCGATCGACCGGATTGCGGAAGATGACGACGAACCGCGCCTCCGGAAAGAACGCCTGCAGGGTGGCGGCGGCGTCGGGGTGGGTGAGGTACGCGTGGCTCGCCTCGCCGACGGCGGTTGCCGCCGCCGCTCCGGCGAACAGCGACGCGTAGCGGATCGGGTTGCGGATCACCTGGAACGGTTCGGAGAAGAACGTCGGTTCCTTCGGTGTCGACATGAACACCGCCGGGTGCTCGCGGAGCACGGCGGCCAAAGTCGTCGTGCCCGATCGCCCGGCGCCGAGGATGAAGAAGTTCGGCAATCGGATCGCGCTCATGTCACGCGGATTCATTCGCGATCGCCGCGCACCCGCCGCGCCACGCGAGAGGTTGCGCGCTGGACCGCATGGGTGGCCGACGTCATTCGTCCGGGAACCGCCAGCCCGTAGTCGTGCGCGATCGCCCCTTCGAGCGGGACCTTCGCGCCCGATCCCGCGAGCGCGCCCGAACAGTTCTCGCCCGTGCCGATCTCCCAGATCGCGGCGGGGAAGGGGAGCCGGGTCAACGGCGTCCCCCGGCGTTCGAAGAACTCGACGATCGGCCGATGGCGGCCCATCGTCGAGGTCGCGAGATCCCGGCCGACGGCCTCCAGGACGTCATCCCGACTCAACGTGGGATCCACGTCGTCGGGGACGTTCAGGAGACCGGCGCGGAAGATGTGCGTCGACCCGTTGAGCTGGTGGAATCCGCTGCTCATGAGCCGGACGTAGCGCGATCCACGCGGGTGCAGGTATCCGCTGTCCGAGTACCACCCGTCGACCTCGGTATTGGCCTTGGTGAACGACACGATGTCGCGGCGGATGAAGTCGTCCGAGTCGACGAACATGATGTGCTCGGCGCCCCGTCGGATCGCGACGGACGTGCCCACGCCGAGCTTGGCGCCCTTGTCGGCCGTGATGCCTTCCAGGCTCGGGCTGCGTCGATCCGATGCCGGCGGGAAGGAGACGCCGACCACTTCGATGCGCGGATCGTCGGGGAGGTCGATCTCCGGAGGCCGGTTCGCGACGATCACGAGATGGATGTCGTCGTCGTCCTGGCCCATGATCGACGCGAGCGTGTCGCGGAACAACAGCGAGCGGTTCAGATACGAGGCGCAGCCATCCGGGTGGGGCAGCGAGGTCACGAATGCGAACACGAGGAACTCTCCAGAACGTCGGTCATCGGTTGGCGTCGGCGGGGACGCCGCGCGTGGCGATGTAGCGCTCGCGCATCTCGGTGGACCAGTCGTCGCGCTGGCGGGTGACGCGCGGCTCCAGTTGCACGGTGATCGGGACGCCGAGGTGGTCGCCCAGCCCCGCGAGCACGGCGTTGGGATCTGCCGCGAGTCGTTCGTAGTGCACGACGTGAGGCTCGACGCCGACTCTTCCGAAGTAGCGCTGCCAGCCTGCGTCGACCCGGGTGAGCCACCGCAGGGCGCGATCGATCTCGTCGGCGTCGAACGCGGGGTCGGGCCGGCGGGCATTGGTATCGCCGTCGGGCCGTACCCATTGGTTGGTGTTGCGCGCTCGGTACAGCGAGACGGCTTGTCCGACTCGGTCCTCGCGCCGAACCCAGACGTACCGGAGACCGGTGAACTTCGAGGCGAGCTTGCGGACCGCCGCGGCCCCGCTGCCGAGGCGCGCGTGCGCCATGAAATCGGCGCGCGCACCCCGCATGAATCCCACGCCCTGGTTCCAATGCAGCTTCACGCCGAACGCCCCGTTCGGGGTGGATCGCTCGGCGGCCAACCACGTGAGATAGGCGACCCGGGTGCCCCCGGCGGCGTCGAACAGGTCGCGGAAGACGGCCTTGCGGATGTCGAAGAACTCCTCGGGTGCCCCGTGCGCACCGGTCTGGGTCAGCAGATCGCACAGCAGCGTGGAACCGGATCGTTGCGTGGAGCAGACCCAATACCGCAACGGTGTCTCGGCGTTCTCGGCTTGTGTCACGACTCCCCCGAGACGTTCAGACGAACAGAGAACGATAGCGGATCGAACCTTCGAGCTGACCCAGCCGATTCCCCGCGACCCACACCCAACCGGCCCGCCCGGTCGGGGTCCGGAGGTCCGGCAGGTGGACCCCCAACCACACCCACGATCGCCAGCCCGCGAACCGGGGTGGTCGCGGTCGACCGGCTTCGCGGAGCTTGCGGACGACCATGGGTCGCGACCGTCCGTAGCGGCGAGCCTGTTGCCACAACACCTTGGGGTCGGTGCGGTACCGGTAGTGGACCAGGGCGTCGGTCGCGAAGTGCAACACGATGCCGTGCATCCACGCCCGCATCGAGATCTCGAGATCTTCGGAACCGATGAGCCGAGGGTCCTCGTCGAAGCCGCCGATCCGGTCCCACGCGGCCCGTTGCATGCCGATGTTGTTGCCGTGGGCGCACGGGAAGACATTCCAGAACGTCGGCGATTTCCACTCGTGCCGCCGTCCGCGGGAGCCGGCGAGTTCGGGGGGATTCAGCCGGTCGAGTTCGAGCGGGCCGGTCACCAGCTCGTGGTCGCGCAGCGCATCGCCCATCGCCCCGAGCCAATCCGGCCCGACGATGTCGTCCGCGTCGGTGAGCGCGAACGCGGCGCCCCGGCTCGCGTGGATGCCGACGTTCCGGGCGTAGTTCCGGCTCGGAATCTCGGTCGCGTGCACCAGACGGACGCGTCCGTCACGCCGGCTGAACGACTCGACGACCCCCGCCGTCGTGTCGGTCGAGCAGTTGTCGACCACGATCAGCTCCCAGCTACCGTCCCAGTGTTGCGCGGTCAGAGCCTCGAGCTGCTGGCCGATCGTCTCGGCTTCGTTGTGGGCCGGGATGATGATCGAGAGCTCGATCGGCCTCTCATCGCCACCCGGTTCAGCGTTCGACGGCACGGTCCCCCCGGAGAATCTGCCCGCCTACAGTAGCGATCCATGAGTCGCTCCAGAACGCTGACGGTGCTCACCGCCGTCCCGTCCGCCATCTGGCGAGCGCTCAGCGCCGGCGCGTTGCGACTCCGAGGGATCGATCAGGAGGAGTTCATCCCGCCGTGGGAGGCGAGCGTCTCCGACGACATGGCGTTGAACCGACCTCTGAACCTGCTGTTCCGGTTCATGCGCGCCAAGCTCGCACTCCGCGAGCGCATCCCCGGTCTGCGCCTCCGCCCCGGCGTCACGATCGCGATCGTCAACTGGAACTCGATGGACCTCCTCCGCGACGTGCTGCGGGCGATCGAGCACTTCGGGTCGCCGACGGGAACGCCGATCGAGGTGTTGGTCATCGACAACGGGTCCAGCGACGGCAGTCGTCCGTTCCTTCGGACCTGTCGGGCCGAGGGCCGGGTGCGGGCCTTGCTCCTCCCGCAGAACATCTATCACGGGCCCGCAATGGATCTCGCGTTCCTCACGAGCCGGACCGAGTATGTCGTGGCCCTCGACGTGGATGCCTTCCCGATCACCGCCGGCTGGCTCGAAACCCTGCTCGCCCCGTTGCGCGAGGGTGCCACGGTCGCCGGCGCGGAAGCCGCCCGTGGCTACATCCATCCGTGTTGCCTCGCGATGCGGACCGCACACTTCGCCGCCGAGCGCCACACGTTCACACCCCATATCGGCACCTGGAACCCCGAACGTATGGGCGTCGACGAGTGGGATACCGGCGAGAGCATCACGCTACGGGAAGGCCCGGAGCGGATCGCCGCGTTCGAGCGCACGCGGGTGCGAGGTCCCCTGCAACTCGGTTCGGTGTTCGGCGAGTTCGTGTACCACAACGGCGCGTCGACCCGATTGCGTTCCGACGTCAAGATCGACGGCCTGACCCAGAGTGACGCCGAGTGCGCCTGGGACGAAGCGGTGGCCGAACATCTCGACGGGCAGTCGGTTCCGGCGATCGATGATGCTGCCGCGACGCGGGCGTCGACGACGACGTCGACCCCGTCGGTCGCCCTGCAGTCGAGTGCCGGCGAACCGTCGGTGACGGTCCATGTGGCCACCCTCAACACCGCCCACGTCACCGAACTCTGTATCCGTTCGATGCGGCGCCACGCCGGTCGGCCGTTCGATCTGGTCGTCGGCGACGCCGGCTCGACCGATGGTTCGATTCCGATGCTGCGGGCGTGGGAGGCGTTGGGCTGGTTGACGCTCGAACAGGCGATCGAGGGCCGGACCCACGCCGACTGGATCGACGGCTGGCTGGAGTCCTGTCCGTCACGCTTCGCCGTGTTCAGCGACTCCGACGTCGAGTACCGCGAGCCGGAGTGGCTCACGGACATGGTCCGGACCGCGCTCGAGACGGGCTCGGCGATGGTGTGTGCCCGGATGCTCAATCCGAGCGGCGTGTACGTGCATCCGGTCACCGGTGCCACCCGTCGGCTGGCCAACCGGCCGAGCCCCTGGCTCCTGCTGCTCGACCTCGACCAGGTCCGGGGTCGGGTCGACTCGTCGTTCCAGACACGCGACGTCAAGGATCCGGGTTCCGCCACGCTCGGGGTCTCGTTCGACGTGGGCGCCACGTATTTCGAGGCGTTGGTCGCGGCCGGTCTCACCTGGACCGAGATGCCCGTCGAGTGGCGCAGCAAGTTCCGGCACTACGGCGGATTGACCTGGCTGAAGAACGGCGCGCTGGCGAAGAACTCGACCGTGCGGGCCCGTCAGATGGCGAAGCTCGGGATCGTCGAGGCCCGGCTGCGGAGAGCTCGGGTCGGCCGCTGGGGCGTGTCGCCGCCGGGCGGTCGGCGGGCCGAGAACGTCGCGTAACGTGCACACCCCTCGCCGGGGCCTCGCCGACGTCCGCGTCGCGCGGGCATGTGATCCAGGAGGCGCATCGAATGGAACCGTCCGTGTCGAACCCCGCTGACCGAGGTCGGGTCCTCGCGTTGCTCGCCGCCGAACCGCCCGCGGTGCATGCCAACGCGCCGACCGGCGTCTGGGCCGCGGCCCAGGACTGTCTGGAGTTCCTCACCGAGACGGTCCAACCAGGTCAGCGCACGCTCGAGACCGGCTGTGGTGCCACCACCATCGTGTTGGCGGCCGCGGGCGCGGTCCACACCGCCTGCTTCCTCGACGCCTCCGAGGGCGAGGCGGTGATGGCGTGGTGCGGCGCCCACGACGTCGACACGACCGCGATCACCCTCTGCCCGGGATCGTCGAGCGAGACCCTGCCCCGACTCGATATCGGCGACCTCGACCTGGTGATGGTCGACGGGTGTCACGGCTTCCCGTTCCCGCAGCTGGACTGGTACTACGCCGCGTCGCACCTCGTCACGGGCGGTGTGCTGATCGTCGACGACACGCACCTGGCGGCGCCGTACGAGCTCCGGAAGTACCTCGAGGCCGACCCGCGCTGGGAGCGCATCCGGGTCGGTACCCAGTGGGTGGCGTTCCGGCGGCTCGGCACCGGTTCCCTGGACGAGGAATGGACGAGTCAGCCGTTCCACCAGCCGTTGGCGATCCGCGCCCAGTCGCTTCGGCGGAAAGCCCGGGGTGCGGCCGGGCGGCTGCGGAAGAAGATCGGCCTGTAGCTACAGGTACAGGCGCCGAACGACGCGCGATCCCTCGAGCGCACCGACCCGGAGCCCGGCGGTCCACAGCCATTTCGCCTGCCCTTCCGGCGAGCGGACCAGCCCGAGGTGGCGGACGAGCCAGGCCCAGTTGCGTGCGCCCTGCCACCGGGACGCCTCGATCCCCGAGTAGGCCCGGAGGCGCTCGGCGATCTGGGGTCGACAGGCACCGTAGGCCCGGGCGCGGTCGTAGAACTCACGCCGGGTCTGGCGGTAGCGATAATGAATCGCGGCGCCGTCGGCGTAGTACAGCTCGACCGACTCCAGGAAGAGTCGCATCGAGAGTTCGACGTCCTCCCACACCATGATGCGCTCGTCGAACCCGCCGATCTCGAGGAACCGGTCTCGCCGTACTCCGAGGTTGCACGAACTCGCGAAGGGGAAGATGTCGTCGAACCACACGGCGCTCGCGGTGCCGGTGGTCCCTTTGGCCGCGACCAGCCACGCGGGATTGAGGCGGTGCAGTTCGAACGGCCCGCAGACGAACTCGTGATCGACGAGACCGTCGACCATCGCCTGGAGCCAACCCGGAACGACGATGTCGTCGGCGTCACAGAACACGAGGTTGCGCCCACGCGCCTCTCGCGCGCCGGCGTTGCGGGCGTACGCGGCGCCGCTCTGTCGTGACCCGTCGACCAGCCGGATCCGGTCGTCGCGGTCGCTCCAGGCCCGGGCGATCGCGGCGGTGGCGTCGGACGATCCGTTGTCGACGACGACGATCTCCCAGGTCCCGGGGTACGCCTGGGCGACGAGGGCCTCGAGTTGTTCGTCGAGGGTCTCGGCCGCGTTGTACGCGGGGATCACCACGGAACAGTCCAGGTCCGGGATCGGGTGCGCGGGTGCGAGGTCGCGGGGTGGGGCGGTGGTCCAGGACCGCGTGTTGGCGGCACGCTGGTTGCGCGGCCGACCGGTCGGCAGACGCCGTTTGAGCCGCCGGCCGTAGACGCGCCGGAACCGACGGAGCTGCATCCGGGTCTCGGTGACGCCGGCTGCTGCGAGCGCACGCGGCGAGCGACGCAACCCGGATCGGGGATATCCGAACGTATCGAGCGCCGATCCGGCGATTTCGTCGAACACCGCGATCTCGTGCGGCGAGAGGTCGACGTGCCAGTCGCGCAGCCCGGCTGTGGGCGGCTTCCTGATGCCCTGGATGTGATGGGTGTGCCGCACGCCGTCGAGGAGCTCGTCGGCGCGTTCGTGGTACCCGAGCATCTGCGGTGAGAACTCGACGCCGATGAACCTGCACACCTGCGTCAGGGTCGTGGCCGGATCGGCGACGAGATCCTCGTACCGCACGAGCAGGTAGCGATCGGTTCCCAACGCGCCGGCATCCCGGTGCGCCCGCAGGGTCTTCCGCCGCCATACCCGGGCCGCCTCCGAGAACTTCGACGCGCCGAAGTCCATGGTGAGCATCGAGGCCGTGACGTCACGCCCGTCGCGCACGATGTGGACGAACCGGGTGTTCGGGAATCGGGCCGAGAGCAACTCGACCTCGACGATGTGGCTGGGGGTCTTGTCCCCGACTCGGGACTTGCCGTGGGCTCGGGCGTACGCGGCGTAGAGCGCGGCGACGGCATCCGCCACCGTCTGGATCCTCGGATCGTCGCGCAGCTCGTCGAGCGTCGGGTCGGCGAGCTGCCAATCGGCGAAGTACTTGTCGGCGCGGACGGTCGCGATGAACTCGTCGATGTCGAGCGGGCGGACCTGCCGTCCGAGCAGCTGGATCGTCGAGTGGGCCTCGGGCGGCACCGCGAGTTCCGGGTGCGAATCGAGCATCGCCCGGAGCATCGTCGTCCCGGAACGCTCATGGCCGAGGATCACGAAGAACGGATCGGATGCTCGACCGGGATCGGGTGACGGCGGCTGCGAATCGGGCACCGACGCCGACGAACTGCTCACCACGGCCGGGAATCGTACTCGGCCGATCCGTCGGTTCTGGCGGCCGCGTGGTCGTCGTCGGGGTCGGACTCGGTCGGCGCGCCGGGAAAACCGACCCGACTACGGTGCCCTGGCCGGAAGAAGCCGGCCCCCGTCGCCCATCGGAGATGCCCTCACCGTCATGACGAGCCCACCGGCCGCCGCGTCCAGCCGATCGATGGTCTCCGACGCGAAGTTCCACGCGACCCGCATGTTGGGCAAGGCCGCGTCGCGGGCCGGTCGCACGATCGCCAATCGTCGCCGGGAACCGCTCGCGCCCGATCGTTTCACGGTGTTGACGGTCAACTGGAACACCCTCGACTACCTCCGCACGGTCATCGACGCGATCCACCGATTCTCACCGGCCGGTACCGAGATCGTGGTGGTGGACAACGCGTCGCGTGACGGGTCGCGGGCGTTTCTCGACGCGGCGCCGGTCCGGAGTCTGAAGGTTCCGGTCAACCTGGGTCACGGTCCGGCGATGGACCTGGCCACCGGGCTGGTGCGGACCGAGTACTTCGCGACGCTCGACGTCGACGCCTTTCCGGTCTCGCCCGACTGGCTGGACGTACTCCGGGGTCACCTCGATGCCGGCAACGCCGTCGTCGGCGGACGGCTCTACCGGAACTTCGCCCACCCGAGCATGTTGGCGATGCGGACGACGACCTTCCGGGAACGCGGCCATTCCTTCATTCGTTCCGGCTGGCGGTCGAGCGAGGACTTCGTCCACGGCGTGTCGTGGGATGTCGGCGAACGCATCTCGATGCGCGAGGCGCCCCGGGTCGCGTTGATCGAAGCGTCCGAAGTCCGTGGACCCGGCGTCATCGGCACCGTGTACGGCGGGATCGTGTACCACAACGGGGTCTCCGCCCACGGCAAGGAAGCGAACCGTGTCGAGGGTCGGACGGCTTGGGCCGAGGCCTGCACGCGCTTCTTGGGCCCGTCCTGAGCGCCGGACTCAGCCGCTAACGTCGAGGTCCGTGGCGAAGGTCCTCATCGTCGGTCTGCCTCGTTCGGGGACGAGTTGGGTCGGCAACACCCTGGGCCGGGCGCCCGACACCGCCTACGTCCACGAACCGGACGGTGATCACGACCCGTTCGCGTTTCGGGCGCGACGGGGCTCGTTGATCACCCCGACCCTCAGCCCGGGCGACGCCGCGCCCGAGATGGAGCGGCTCTGGGCGGGCGCCTTCGCCGGCGGTCGTCGCCCCGACTCGATCCGAAGCCGGTTGGCTTGGCGGATGTATCGCCGGTCACCGGTCGATCAACGCTGGACGGCATGGCTCGACGGCAAGGTGTCGCCGGGCCTGGCGGTGATCTCGGCATTGGCGGTGCCGCGTGTCGCGGTCGACGGGGCGCGTCACGTCGTCGCGAAGTCCGTCCGGGCCGAGTGGAACGTGGAGTGGATCGTGGACCGGTTCGCGCCCCGGGTCGTCGTGGTCGAACGCCATCCGCTCAATGCACTGGCCAGCTGGAGCGAGCTGGGTTTCGGCAAGGACGGTCGCGCGGTGGTCGGCCTCGGCCGGGTGGCCGAGCGGCGCTGGGGGATACCTCCACTCGCACCCGACGCGCCCCTGATCGAGCGGCAGGCGTTCACCTACGGCGTGGGGGCGTGCGCCCTGCGCGAGGCGCGGGACCGGCATCCGGAATGGACGGTCGTGCGCCACGAGGCACTGTGCCTCGACCCGATCGTCTCGGCGAAGGCGCTCCTCGACACCGTCGGGCTCGAGTGGGGCGAGGGGACCGAGCGCTATCTCGTCGAGTCCGATCGGGACGGCACCGGGTATCGCACCCAGCGCAAGGCCGAGGAGCAACCGGAGCGGTGGCGGCAGCGACTCACGACCGGAGCGGTCGACGGCATCCTCACCACACTGGCTCGGTTCCCGTACGACCTCATCGGATCGACCGCGGGCGGGAGCGAGCAGAGCTAGCGCGGCGGAGCGGCGTGGTCGTGCACCAGTTCGGTGACGAGTGCTTCGAACTGGGACACCACGTGCTCAGGATCCACCTCGTCTCGGGCGGCGTGGCGGGTCGCCGCGTCGACGAGGGCCGCGTACCGTTCGGGGTCGTCCCACATCGCGCCCAGCGCGTCGATCCAGCGTTGGGGCGGGGCGTCGTTCGGGACGAGCATGCCGCCGGCACCGACGGCTTCGAGGAGGCCGGGGAACTCGGTCGCGAGGACCGGGACGCCGTTCGTCTGCGCTTCGAGTACCACCCGGGGCCGGTTGTTGACGCGGTGCGGCACGAGCAGGATGCGCGCGTCCCGGTAGAGGTCGGCGGGGTTGGTCGTGTACGGGAGCACGGTCACGTTCGGGTGGGCGGGGAGTTCGCGCGCCACCGCCGCATGTTCCTCGGGACTCATCATGTTGGATTCGCGTACGACGAACGGGATGTCGGGCCGAGCCTTCGCCAGCGCCCAGATGCGATCTCCGCCCAGCATCTCGATCGGGTTGATGAGCACGACGGCGGACCGGGTGGTCTCGGTGCGGGCGCCGTCGACCTCGACGATGGACGGCACGACGGTGCAGTCGTATCCGGCGGCCCGTGCCTCCGCCGCGAGACTCTCGGCGTTGGCGAGCAGCAGATCGGGTGGCGCGCCCGTCACCGTCAGGTGCCCCTTGCCCGACGCCTCGCGCAGGTAGAGCACGCTGGGCACGCCGGCTCGTTGCAGCTGCGCCCGGATTCGCCGCCAGGACACGCGATCGATGCTGGCGGCGACGACGACGTCGGGCACGAACCGGCGCCAGAGGGTCCGCATCGCGTTCTCGGGCACCACGCACATCCAGGTCGGGTGATCGAGGGTCTCCACCCGGTGGATACGGCGGCCCACGGGCCGTTCCAGTGCGAGCGCCGGGCGGCGCAGCGGGTTGCCGCGCAGCCTCGTCGACAGGTCGACCTGCCGCTCGTAGAACGGACGGACGAACCGGCTGTCCGGCCGGCCGGCCAGGATCTCCACCTGGTGGCCCCGGTCGGTGAGTCGGCGCGCGAGTTGGCGCTGGCTCACACTGGAGCCGCCTCGGGTGTCGTGCGACACGAACAGGAACTTCATCGGGGAGGGCCGGACCGCCTGGTGATCGAAGGGAGGGGGATATCGTTGGTACCCCTCACGAGCGCAAGTCGGGGCCAATGACACCGGATTCTACCTACGAACTCGCCTTCGAAACGGTGGGCAACGCGACGCTGATCGCGCACGACCGCGTGCCGGTGCTGGCCACCGACCCGTGGCTCTTCGGGGACGCCTACTTCGGCAGCTGGGTGCTCTCGCACGCCATCCCGGAGGAGCAGCTCGCATCGATCCGCGCCTGTCCCTACGTCTGGGTGTCGCACGGCCACCCCGATCACCTGAGTATGCCGTCGCTCGAAACGTTGCGCGACGCGACCGTCCTGCTGCCCGATCATGTGGGCGGCCGGATCCGGGACGCGTTGGTCAAGGACGGATACCGGGTTCGGGTGCTGCCCGATCGGCAGTGGGTGCCGCTGAGTCCGCGGATTCGGGTGCTGTCGATCGCCGACATCTACCAGGATGCGGTGCTGCTCGTCGATCTCGACGGGACTCTCGTCGTCAACACCAACGACTGCAACGACCACGGGTTCAGCCCGCTCGTGCGCCGGGAGACCCGCCGGGCGACGACCTCGTTCCTGCTCTCGCTCTGTGGGTACGGCGACGCCGACATGATCAACTACTTCGACGAACACGGCGAACGCATCCCGCCGCGGGCTGCGTTGCGCATCCCGCCCGGGCGGGCCATCAACGCCAAGATGGAACTCCTCGGCACCGAGTACTTCGTTCCCTTCGCCGCGATGCACCGCTACCAGCGCGAGGACAGCATCTGGGTCAACGAGTACGCGACCCCGCTCGAGGACCTGAGTCTCGGCTTCGATCCGACGGTCGGCGAGATGCTGCCCGCGTTCATCCGGTACGACTGCGTGCACCGGACGGTGCATCGGCTCGACCCGCCCGAGGCCGTCATCGACCCGCAGCCGCCGAGTCGGTTCGGCGACGACTGGGACGAGCCCCTCTCGGATGACGATGTCGACGCGATCGCGCAGTACCTGGCCCCGATCACCTCGCTGGCCGAGGTCGTGGACTCGGTCGTCTTCCGAGTCGGCGGGATCGATCACGAGTTCCCGCTCGGGACGGCCACAGGCCGATCCGTCCGATTCGACGCACCGCGCACGTCGTTGATGAATGCGATCCGGTGGGAGATCTTCGACGACCTGCTCATCGGGAACTTCGTACGCACGACGCTGTTCGGCGACTGGCCGACCGGATCGTTGCGCCCCGATTTCACCGCGCGCATCGCCAAGTACGCCGACAACGGGCGCGCGTTCACGTCCGAGGAGATCAAGCGGTATCTCGATGAATACCGTCGGCGGAGCCCGCTGGACCACGCGCAGTACGAACTGCTCCGGCGCTATTCCGGCAGCGTGCGGCGGCTCGCCCGGCGGGTTCGAGCGCGTGTCTCGGCCGACAGTGCGTTGGGGAAAGCGGGTCGCGCGGTCTACGCGAAAGCGCGTCGATAGGCCGGTCGGAGGCGTTCGAGGCGCCGTGTATCCTCTCGCCCCGTGGCGGTGGAGGACGAGAGACAATCGAACGGTGACGCCGGTGCCTCGCCGCCGTATTCGGTCGGGGAGGATGGTCGACCACCGCTGCCGGAGCTTCCCGACGGACCCGACCCGTCCACCCGCTATCGGCGTTCCCTCAACACTCGGGCCGCGCTGCGCTCGATGTGGGAGTCGCGCGGCATCACGCTGAGTCTCGCCCAACGTGACCTGCGAGCCTCCTATTCGCAGGAGGTGCTCGGCTTCGCCTGGGTGCTGATCGGGCCGATCATGCTGATGGTGGTGCTCACCTTCCTGAAGAACGTCAGCAACACGAAGATCAACACCGGGGGCATCGAGTATCCGCTGTTCCTCTACGTCGGGTTGCTGCCCTGGACCTTCTTCTCGACGTCGGTGTCATCGAGCGCGGGCAGCCTCGTCAACAACCCGCTGCTCAACAAGGTGTACGCCCCACGCGAGACGTTCGTGTTCGCCCAGATCATCGAGGCCGTCGTCAACACCGTGGCGGCCGCCGTGGCGCTGATCGTGTTGTTCGTCGTGTTCGGGCGAATGCCGAAGCCGGCGTCGGTGTGGGCCGTTCCGCTCTTGGCGATCCTGCTCGTCTTCACCGTCGGCGTGTCGTTGTTCTTCGCGAGCCTGACGGTCTTCGTACGCGACGTCCGGCACGCCTTGCCGCAGGCGCTCCAGCTCGGGTTCTTCGTCACCCCGATCTTCTGGGGCCTGGCCGACGTCTCGGAGGGCTGGCGAATCCTGATCTGTGCGGTCAACCCGGTGGCGGCGGTCATCGACGGACTCCGCCGATCCGTCTTCTTCGGTCAGTCGCCCGACGTCACGCTCACCCTGGTGGCTGCCGGCATGGCCTGCCTGTGGTTGGTGGTCGGTTACCGAGTGTTCAAACGCTTGGAGACTGGGTTCGCCGATGTCAGCTGAGGGTACGGTCGCGGTCGACCACGTCTGGAAACGCTTTCGCGTCGACCGGGGTCGGCGGTTGCTGCGAGATCACCTGAGTCGAGCCGGCAACACGATCCGCGGCTCCCGCAACGACGATTCATGGCGGTGGGTGCTCCGCGACATCGATTTCGAGGTCGCGCCGGGAGAGTCGGTCGGGATCGTCGGGAGCAACGGCGCGGGCAAGTCCACCCTCCTCAAGATCATCTCCGGTCTGATGTTCCCGTACGCCGGAGAGGTGCGCACGGCCGGTCAGGTCGGGGCGCTCATCGAGGTCGCGGCCGGGATCCACAACGAGTTGACCGGCCGTGAGAACGTCATGATCTACGGCAACCTGCTCGGACTCAGCCGGAAGCAGGTCAACGACCGGTTCGACGAGATCGTCGAGTTCGCCGAGGTCGAGCAGGCCGTCGATCGGCAGGTGAAGTACTACTCGTCCGGCATGAAGGTCCGGCTCGGCTTCGCCGTGGCCGCGTTTCTCGAGCCGAGCTTCCTCATCGTCGCCGAAGTCCTG
>CAZJBJ010000102.1:0-14870 GCA_964544295.1 uncultured Bifidobacteriaceae bacterium | reverse complement strand
ACCTCGCCTGCTGCCTGGTCCGCGGTGTTCCTCGTCGGGGCGTGTTACCCGCTCGTGTTCTGGTCGCTCCGCGGCATGGAGGTCGGGCTGTTGACCCTCTTGGTCGACATCGCCGTGCTGGCGGCACTCCGGCTCCGTCGGCGACCGACGGGCGCGCCCGTCGCGCTGTGCTGCGCGCTCGGAGCGGCGGTCACGGTCCGCATGGACGCCGTGATCGCGGCGGGCATCATCGCCGTCTTCGCGTGGGCGTTCAGCCGCCGCCGGTCGACATTGCTCTGGACGACGGGCACCGTGGTGGGCACAACGCTCCTCCTCACCGCGGCACGGCTTGCCTACTACGGCGACGCGCTACCGAACACTTACTACCTCAAGGCCACCGGTGTCTCGATGGACCAACGACTCGACGCCGGACTCCACGCCGCGGCCAACCTCGTCCCCGGACACGCGTGGACCGGCACCTGGCTGGTGGTCGCAACCTTCGCGCTCGTCGCCCTCGCCCGGCGGCCCCGCCGCGAGCACCTGCCCTGGTTGCTCCTCGCCGGCATCGTGGCCGGTCAGGTTGCATACTCGATCTTCGTCGGAGGAGATGCGTGGGAGGTCTTCGGCTATCCGAACCGCTACGTCACGGTCGCCGCGCCCTGCGCACTCCTCCTGGCAGTCGGTGGGACCGAGCGACTGGCCGAGATGTGGGCGCGAGCTCGGCCGCACGCCACTGGACGCGCAGTGCGAAACTCGGCCCTCGTGCCCGTCGCGGCCGGCCTCATGCTGCTGACGGTGAACGGCTCCGCCACCCGGGAGTGGGTCACCGACAATGCCGCACTGTCGGACGCCGACGCCTACAGCGCCACGCTCGGCGTATGCGAACGAGCCGCGACCACGCACGGCGCCGTCATCGCGGTCACACTCGCAGGCAACTCTCCCTACTTCTCCCACCGCACCAGCATCGACCTGCTCGGGAAGAGCGACCGGCACGTCGCCCACCTACCGGTCCCGCGCTCCGTCGAGTACCGGCCCGGCCACGACAAGCGCGACCTGGACTACAGCATTCGTCGACAACGTCCCGACCTCGTCGAGATCGCCAACTACTCGTGGATCGCCCGACCCGACGCGGTCAGCACGTACGCGTTCGCGCGGTGGCAGTACCACCTCGACGCCAACGGGATCGCCGTGCGGGACGACACCACACGCGCCGACGCACGAGCGATCGCGGCGTTCGCCCGACAGCGACCTGGCCTCGTCCAGGCGTGCGAACCAGTGGGCCGATCGGCCGCTACCCCGCCGCCGTGACGCGAGCGGTGACGTCGCGGCAACGAACGACCGACGGCCCCGACGGCGACATCTGATCGACCGGGAGCTCGAGCCTGAGCCCGGCATCCGTCGTTGCCCACGCGACGTCGCGACCGTCGAGCGTCGCGACGCTCGTCGTGCGGCTCGCCAGGAGATCGGGCAGGGTGACTGCCTCCGTCGCCCGTTCGATGATCGCGAACACGTCGCGGTCCCGAGCCGTGTAGCGCACCCCCACCCCGTCGACGGTCTCGGTCCCCGGTCGGACCCACGGGCGCGTCCCGCGCACGGCGGTCTCGTTGGCCCCGAACCACTCCCCCAACCAACCCAGTCGTGCGCGTTGCTCGTCGGGGATGCTCGCGTCGACGCCACGGGGACCGACGTTCAGCAACAGGTTGCCGTTCTTGGCCACCATGTCGGCGAAGGACCAGAGGAGGTCGGCCTGGGTCAGGAAGTCCTCGGGTCGGGACGCGGCGTTGTATCCGAAGCTGTGGTCCATCCCCCGCACGCACTCCCACGGGCGGCGCTGGATGTCGGCGAAGGACGTGTACTCCGGGGTCCGCACGTCGTAGAACGGCGGTTCGGGTGGGATCAGGCCCGCGTCCTTCTTCGCCTGCTTCGTCGCCGCACCGTCGACGAGCTTGCGGGCGGGGCCGAGCTTCAGCGCCTTCATCATCGGGTTCCACGGCATCCATCGGTCGTTGACCACGCCGTCGGGGACCGCCTCGTAGTACTCCCGGAAGAGCGGCCAGAGCTCCTTGCCCTCCTGCGGCCAGGCGATGTCGTTCCAGAGCACGCTCGGCCGGTACCGCGCGATCAACTCCCGCACCTGCGCGTCGGCATACGCCGGGTAGTCACCTCGGGGGATCGCGGCGAGCAGGTCGGACATCTGACCCATCGGACGGTCGTCGAAGGTCCAGTCGAGTCCGCCCGAGTAGTAGACGCCGAAGCGCAGACCCTGGCCGCGCACCGCCTCCCCCAACTCGCCCACGACGTCGCGAGCACACTGATGGCCGGGCAGCCGCGGGTTCTGGATCGAGGACGGCCACAGGCAGTAGCCGTCGTGGTGCTTGCTGACCAGCACGACGTACCGGGCGCCGGTCGCGGCGAAGGTGCGCGCCCACTCGTCGGGGTCCCACGACGCCAGGCCGGCCTCCCAGTCCCCGACGAAGTCGCGATACGGCCGGTCGCCGTAGTGCTCACGATGGAACTTCGCGACCGGGCTGTCGGGAAACCGCAGCGAGTTCTCGTACCACTCGGTGTACGGCGACCATCCCATGGCCCGCGGATCGCCCGACTGGATCATCGCGGTGACGTCGTTGTCGACCGGTGCGAAGCCCGGGACCGAAGCCGGCGTCCAGTGCACGAAGATGCCGAGTTTCGCGTCCCGCCACCAGGCGGGGACTTCGTGTCGGCGCAACGCTTTGAGCTCGGGGTTTCGAGTGGCCATCGGTCGAACGTAGCCCGATCGACGCGTGTGGTGTCCGGGAATCGCGCCCACCACCGGCCAAACTGGAGCGGTGTCGCTGACCGACTGGTACCGGATCTTCGCCTGGCTCGCCATCGCCACGCAGGTCGCCGTCGTCGGGCTGTGGCTTGCCCGGCTGACCGCCCTCGGCGGGCGGTCGTCGGATCTGTGGGCCCGGGTGCAAGCCGGGGTGCGCAGCCAGGGACTCCCGCTCGTGGCGTTGGTCGCGGGCGTCGCCACCGCCGGGTCGCTGTACCTCTCCGAAGGCGGCCACCTGGTCCCCTGCCGCCTCTGCTGGTACCAGCGCACGATGATGTACCCGCTCGCGGTGATTCTGATCCTCGCGGCGATCCGCCGGGACTGGTCGATTCGTCCGTACGGGATCGCGCTCTCGCTGATCGGCGCGTCGATCTCGACCTGGCACGTGCTCATCGAGTGGAACCCGAACCTGGAAGGCTCCGGATCCTGCGACCCGACGAACCCGTGCTCGGCGTTGCCGCTCGATCGTTACTTCCACTACCTGTCGATACCCACCATGGCCGGATCCGCGTTCCTGCTCATCGCCACCGTGTTGTGGCTGGCCGGGCGCGCGACCGTCGAGGAGTCCGCATGAGTCCCAAGCAGCACCCGACCAAGCAGCAGCCGGCCAAGCAGCAGCCGGCCAAGCAGCAACCGGCCAAGCAGCCGTTCCCCATCTTCTGGGTGGCCGTCGGCGTGATCGTCGTGATCGGCATCGTCTTCGTGATCATGTCGAGCGGCGGCGACGACGCCAAGAAGTCGTCGCCGAACTCGGACTCCGGGGCTCCCGCCACCAAGGAGTTCGGTACCGTCACCGTGACCGGCACACCACTGCCAGCCATGCCCGACAGTGGGACCGACCCGGCCGTGGGCGCGACCATCCCCACGGTCACCGGCCAGAACTTCGCGGGCGACCCGGTCACCATCGCGCCGAACGGTAAGCCACAACTGATCGTGTTCCTCGCGCACTGGTGTCCGCACTGCAACGCCGAGGCGCCGAAGCTCGCCGCCTACCTGAAGAAGAGCGGGGCTCCGGCCGGCGTCGACCTCACGATCGTGCCGACCGGTTCACGCGCCGATGCCCCCAACTGGCCGCCGTCGCAATGGGTCAAGGACATGGGCCTCGGCAACGTCACGACGCTGGTCGATTCGGAGCAGCAGGAAGTGGCCCAGGCGTACGGGCTCCGCTCGTACCCGTACATGGTGATGGTCGACCAGGAGGGGCAGGTCGTCGCCCGTCGCGCCGGTGAACAGGCCGACGGGTTCTTCGGTCGGGTGTTCGACGCCCTCGCCGCGGGTGAGAAGATCCCGACGTGACCACGCGCGCGTCGACGACCGAGGTCGTCACCCGCGCGCTCGGTGACCTGCACACGGTCCACGATCGAACCGGCGCGGTGCAGTGGTTCGATGACGACCGCGCGCTCCTCGACGCCGCCGCCGTCGACGCGGCCGGATCCACCATTCCGACCTCCCCGTTGCGCGGGCTGCCGATCACGGTCAAGGACTGGATCGACGTGGCCGGGTTCCCGTGCGCGGGCGGGTCGCCGACCCACCTCGACCGCCGACCCGATATGGACGCCACCGCGGTCGCGCGGCTGCGGGCGGCAGGGGCGGTGGTGTGCGCCAAGACCAGCCCCTGGAACAGCATCAACCCGACCGAGACCACGATGCGCCACCCCCTCGACCCGGAGCGGTGGCCGGGCGGATCGAGTAGCGGCGACGCCACCGTCACCGCGGCCGGCGCCGTCCCGCTCGGCGTGGGCAGCGACTCCGGCGGGAGCGTGCGCCTGCCCGCCGCCTGGTGCGGGGTGTACGGCCTCAAGCCGACGACCGGCCTGCTGCCGGGCACCGGCCACTTCCCGCGCATCGGCGCGTGGTCCGACGGGCGAACCACCGTCGGCTTCCTCTCCCCCGACCTCGATCTCGTCGAGGCGGCGCTGCGCACCAGCGCCGGACCCGACGGCCTCGACGCCGGCGTGCCCCCGGTGGCGTTGCCCGCCCGACCGGAGTCGGTGGCGGGCCGACGCGTCGCGGTCCTCCCGCCCGACCCGGCGTTCCCCGCCTCGCCCGCAGTGACCGCGGCGGTCGCCGCGACCTTCGACCGGCTCGTGGCGGCGGGCGCGACCCCCGTCGAGTGGTCATGGCCATGGTTGGCCGACTCGCTGAGCATCACCGCGCGGTACTGGGGACGCGCGTCGCTCACCGGCGCGGAGACCTCCCAGCAGCTGTGGGATTGGGACCGCTTCCGGCGCCGCTACCTCGCGACGGGCGTGGACCTGCTCGTGAGTCCGAGCGTCGCCGACGTCGCGCCGTTGCGGTCCGACGTCGCGCGGCGGGCGCGCACCGACGGCCTGCCGGTCCACACCGACGACTTCATCTTCACCCTCCCCGCGAGCCTCACCGGCTCTCCGGCGATCTCGGTACCGGCAGGGACCGATGTCACCACCGGGATGCCGCTCGCGGTCCAGCTGATCGGCCGCCCGTGGAGCGATCCGGTCGTTCTCGCCGCGGCCGCGGCTGCCGTCGGCTGACCGAGCCCGGACGCGGATCGAGGGACCCGGAGGCCCCTCGATCGACAGGTGATGCGGTGGCGCCGGAAGTGACTCAGCCCTTGAGGACGGGCCGGCTCTCGTTGCCGAACATGTCGGACTGGTTCCGAGCCTGCGCGAGCAGCGGACGAATCGCAGCGTCGAACTCGTTCGGGTCGTCGACCGGCTGGGTGCTCGGACCGCGGTGCCAGCCCTCGGCCACCGCCAACCAGCCGCCGGAGACCTCGAACACCTGACCGGTGACGCCCGCCGACTGCGGCGATGCGAGCCAGGTGCACAGCGGTGCGATCCAGCGCGGGTCGAGCTGGGCCTTCTGTTCCTCGGACGCCTGCCCCATGCCGAGGTCCTCGGTCATGCGGGTGAGCGCGGTCGGGGCGATCGCGTTGACCGTGACCCCGTACCGCTCGAGCTCCATGCCGGCGATGATCGTGAACGAGGCGATGCCCGCCTTCGCCGCGCCGTAGTTGGTCTGGCCGGCGTTGCCGTAGATGCCCGACGGCGAGGTCGTGTTGATGATGCGCGCGTCGTTGGTCTCACCGTTCTTCGCCCGCTCCCGCCAGTAGCCGGCGGCGAATCGGGAGACGGCGAAGGTGCCCTTGAGGTGCACCTTGATGACCGCGTCCCACTCTTCCTCGGTCATGTTCACGAGCATGCGATCGCGCAGGATGCCGGCGTTGTTCACCACGACGTCGAGACCGCCGTAGGTGTCGATCGCCTGCTTGACGACATTGCCGGCGCCCTCCCAACTGGAGATGTCGTCGCCGTTGGCCACCGCCTGGCCACCCATGCCTTCGATCTCACGCACGACGTCGTGGGCCGGACCCTCGTCGTGGCCGGCGCCGTCGCGCGAACCGCCGACGTCGTTGACGATGACCTTCGCACCCTCGGACGCCATCATGAGGGCGTGTTCCCGGCCGATGCCTCGGCCGGCCCCGGTGACGATCGCGACTCTTCCTTCACACATCTTTGTCATGGCGCATGGGATAGCAGAGCCGGGCCCCGGAATGCGACCCCGGGCGTGCGAAACCGATCGGGCGAGGTCGTCACTCGGCGGGGGGCACCGCCTTCTTCGCTCGGCTCGGCGCCACCCGGGGCGGTTCGTTGGGCTGCTTCGGGTACACCGGCGGCCAGGGAGCATCCATCAGGCCGGCGGCCATGTCCCGCTCGTGGAGCTCCAGCAGTGGCGCGATGGACTGGGGTGCGTCGTACATCGCCGCCCACGGGTCGCCGTCGGACCGCAACCGGTCGGGCGCGTCGGCGATCGTCCAGCGACGAGGCGACACGTCGTCCAACTCGTCCCAGTGGAACGGCATCGACACCGGTGCCTCCGGGTAGGCGCGCACCGACCAGGCACCGAACACCGTCTTGTGCGGTGCGTTCTGGTTGAAGTCGATGAACACACGCTCGCCGCGTTCTTCCTTCCACCAGGCCGCGGTCAGGAGATCGGGGCGACGCCGTTCGAGTTCACGCGCCGCCGCCACCGCCGCGAACCGCACTGCGTACGAATCCCATTCCGGCCGGAGACGCACGTAGATGTGGATACCTCGACTCCCGGTCGTCTTCGGATAGCCCGCGATGTCGTGATCGTCGAGGAGTCGCCGCACTTCGGACGCGGCCTCCTGCACCATGGCGAACGTCACCCCGGGGCCCGGGTCGAGATCGATCCGCAACTCGTCGGCGAACTGCGGCGCGGCGGCGAGCGAGGGCCAGACATGGAACCCGAGGCAGCCGAGGTTCACCGCCCAGGCGACGTGGGCCACATCGGCCACGACCATCGCGTTGGACTCGGTCCCGTTCGGGGTCGAGACCACCGTCGTCGTCAGCCACGTCGGTGCGTTCTTGGGGACTCGCTTCTGGAAGAACGACGGTCCGCCCGCACCACTCGGGAAGCGCTGCAACATCACCGGCCGACCGCCCATGGTCGCCAGGAGCGGCTCGCGGACGGCTTCGTAGTACCGGATCAGGTCGAGCTTCGTCTCACCCCGGTCGGCGAAGAGCAGCTTGTCGGGATGTGAGATCGCGACCTCGCGGCCGTCGATCTGCACCACCAACTTCTCGCGGGCGCCCGTCACAGCGCGCAACGCTAACGGGCGGCCTCCGGTGCGTCAGCGACCGGCTCCGGGGCACCCGCAACTGCGAGGTCCGGTTCCTCGCCACCCTGGTCGAGGCGGAACGGCGGGTACTCATCGGTCATCAGCGCGGCATAGGCGACGACCCGGAAGGACCAACGGTTCAACCCGACGATCAGATCGAACAGCGATCGTGGGTATCGGTCGGTGAACAGCAGGATGACCATCGTGATGAGCACGAGCACGCCGAGCAGACCGGCGCCCCGGCCCGCGTCACGACTCCAGCCGCCGACCATGAACGCGAGCACCACGTAGTGCGGGATCGCGAGCAGCCACCACTTCACCAGGACGAGGCCCCGCGAGAGATCGCCGGGATACGCAACGGTCAGCACGGCCGGGTACTCCGGGTGCACATCGAGGCTGAACGGCGGGTACCGGTCGGTACCCAGACCCCCCGAGGTCGCGTAGTAGCTGACGCGCCAACTCCACCGCAGCACGCCGACGTTGAAATCGAAGATCGATCTCGGGTAGCGCCCGGTGAACAGGATCGCGAACCCGGCGACGATGGTCAGGACCACGAAGGCGACCCACAGGAAGAACAGCACGATGAAGTGCGGGATCGCCAAGAACCACTTCACGAGCCACTGCCAGCGCGACAGATCCGGATCGAGCCTGGCCGTGAGCGTGACCGGAGTCCCACGACCCTCGGCCGCGTGCCCTTCGGCGACCTCCGCGTCCGCGCCTTCGGCACCCGTCGCCTTGCGGCCACTCACACCCACCACGATGAGCACGACCGCGATCGCCAGCAGCAGCGCCCCGAGCGCCAACAACATGAGCGCGACGGGCAGGAGCGCGCCGATCTTGGCGCCCACGTTCACGTCGGCGGACACGCCCGGTCGGCCGTCGGCGTTCATGACCACGGCGGTCCACCGGCCCGACGTCGCCTTCCAGGTGACTTCCTGCGTGCCGGGACCCGAGGCCGACGCGGCCCAGAAGCGCTGGTCCGTCGGTGCCGCGACGGCGGCGGTCCCCGACTGAGAACGCAGCACGACGCGGTGGTGACGCACATTGGTCACTTCGGAGCGGGCCACGCCGTCCAGGTACCGGTTGACCCGAGCGGTCGGGCCGATGCCCACGAAGATGCGGCGCACGGCCGACCCCGACGAGACCCGCAGACGCACGTCCGCATCCAACCGCTCGAGCAGCCAGTCCGCATCACCGCGGTCGGATCCGAAGTCGACGTCCTGGGTCGTGATGGCCGGATTCGGCGAGCGCATCCGGTCCAACGTGACGGAGAAGTATCCGTCCGAGTCGCGTCCGGCCCCGTAGGCGGCCGCCAGTCCGGCACTCCCGGCGAGCAGTCCCAATGCAGGGAGCGCCAGGATGCACCCGAACACCAGCGCCACGATCTTGCTGGGTTTCATGGTCGATCCTTCCGACGACTTCAGGGCCCGCACCGGCGCGTGCACGGACCCGCGCCCGCACCGTGCGCCAGTGTGCCCAGCGCTCGACCCGCGAGCCTAGGGCCCAAGGTCATGACATCGTGATGGCCCCCGGCCCGGGTTCCCGGTGCGACGTGACCAAGGACTCTTCACCGAGCCCGTCGCGGGGGCGCACCCTCGGTTCATGACGAAGATCATCGCCCCGCTCGACGGCTCCCGGGAGGCGGAACGAGCGTTGCCGCACGCGCGCATGTTGGCCGGATCCGACCACTTGATCCTGATGTCGAGCACGTGGCGGGGGGAGCCGATCGCGCCACGCCGTTACCTCGAAGAACGTGCCACCCAGGTGGTCGGTCCGCCAGTCGAGACGCGCGTGCTCCTGGACCAGCCCCCGGAGGAGGCGATCGCCCAGGTGGCGCGGGACGAAGCACCCGCGCTCGTCTGCATGGCGTCGCACGGACGCAGCACGATCGGTGAACTCGTACTCGGGAGTACCGCCGAAGCGGTGACCCGCACCATGTCCGAACCCGTGCTCCTGGTCGGCCCGCACGCGATCCACGACGCCGAACGGGCCGCGGCCGCGAACCTGGTCGTGGCCGTCGACGGCGCCGCCACGGCAGCCGCGATCGTGCCCACCGCGGCGAAGTTCGCGGCCCGGCACGGGCTCCGCCTGTGGACGGTCGAGTCCACTCCCCCAGCCCCGTTCCCGTTCGTCGCCGACGCCGACGCGCCGACGGAACTGGCGAGCGGACCCGGCCTCGCCGCGGCGATCGACATCCTGTTGCCGATGCACGTGGCGACCGAGACCAAGCTCCTCACCGCCCTCGACCCTGCCGACGCGATCGTCAGCTTCGCGCAGGAACTTCCCGCGTCGTTCGTCGTCGTCGGCAGCCACGCCCGCACCGGACTCACACGGATCGCGCTCGGCAACACCGCGATGCGCGTCGTGCATCGGAGTCCGTGCCCGGTCCTGGTCGTGAAGCAATGAGGTTCCGCGACCGGGTCGACGCCGGACGTCAGCTCGCGGCTCACGTCCGCGGGTTCGTCGATCCCGACACCGAGAACATCGTCGTCCTGGGGCTCCCCCGCGGCGGCGTACCGGTCGCGCGCGAGGTGGCTCGGGCATTGGCAGCCCCCCTCGACGTCCTCCTCGTGCGCAAGATCGGGTTCCCCGATCATCCGGAACTCGGCATCGGAGCCATCGGCGAGGGAGGGGTGAGGATCCTCGACCGATCGATCATCGATCGAGCGAACATCAGCGCACCGACCATCGCGGCGATCGAGGCAGCCGAACGTAGCGAGCTCGCGCGTCGAGCCCGTCTCTATCGCGGCGACCGAGCACCCCGGTCACTGCAGCAGCGAACGGCCCTGATCGTCGACGATGGTCTGGCCACCGGCGGTACCGCACGCGCCGCGATCGCGATCGCGCGGGCGCTCGGCGCAGCGCGCGTCCTCCTGGCAGTTCCCATCGGACCCGCGGACACCGTGGCCGCGCTGGAGGCCGAGGCCGATGGGGTCATCGTCCTCAGCCAGCCGCGCGACTTCCGAGCGGTCGGCGAGTGGTACGACGACTTCACGCAGACGAGCGACGACGAGGTGATCGCCGCACTCGCTGATGCCGAGGTCGCCGCGGTCTCCCGAACCGTCCGGTTCGCGATCGGTGCGGCCACCCTCGAAGGGACCCTCGACCTCCCCGATCACCCGCAGGGCCTCGTCGTCTTCGCCCACGGCAGCGGCAGCAGCCGGCACAGCCCGCGGAATCGGGCCGTTGCCCGGCACCTGCACCGCGCCGGCTTCGCGACCCTGCTCTTCGACCTCCTCACCGAGGCCGAGGCAACCAACCGCGCGCTCGTCTTCGACACGGAGTTCCTCGCCGGCCGCCTCCAGCACGTCGTGCGCTGGGCCGGGACCCAACCCGAACTGGCCGCGTTGCCACTGGGCCTCTTCGGCGCAAGTACCGGCGCAGGCGCGGCACTTCGGGTCGCGGCATCGCCCGACGTCGACGTTCGCGCCGTCGTCTCGCGTGGCGGCAGGCCGGACCTCGCGGGCGACCGGTTGGGCGCAGTGCGATGCCCGACCTTGTTGATCGTCGGCGGCGCGGATCTCCCGACGCGCGAGGTCAACGAAGCGGCTGCTGCGCAGCTGCGGTGCCCGCACGAGACAGCCATCATCCGCGGCGCCACCCACCTGTTCGAAGAACCCGCCGCCCTGGAGACGGTCGGGCAACTTGCCGCCGACTGGTTCGGATTCCACCTCGACGGACGCAATGCCGCGTCCAAGCAACGGGCATCGGCATCATGACCACCGTCGATCCGTCAACCCGACTGCGCGGACCCGCGGCGGCGATCGGACACGTCGCCCATCGGATCACAGGCGTCGACCGCGACTACGACGACCTGATCGAACGCGTGGGCGCGTGCCAGTTCGTGCTCATCGGCGAGGCATCGCACGGCACCCGGGAGTTCTACGCCGAACGAGCCCGGATCACGCGACGACTCATCGACGACCACGGGTTCAACGCCGTCGCCATCGAAGGCGACTGGCCGGACGCCTACCGGGTGAACCGGTTCGTCCTCGGACAGTCGGCCGACCCGGACGCGGACGCAGCCCTCCGGGGGTTCCGGCGATTCCCCACCTGGATGTGGCGGAACCAGGAGGTCGTCGCGTTCGTGAACTGGCTTCGCATCCACAACGCCGTCAGAGACCAGGATGAGAACAAGGTCCGTTTCTACGGTCTCGACCTGTACAGCCTCGCCGCTTCCATGCAGGCTGTGATCGACTACCTCGATCGCATGGATCCTGCCGAAGCGCGTCGGGCCCGCGAACGGTACGCGTGCTTCGATCGGGTCGGCGGCGGCGAGGGGCAGGCCTACGGGTACGCACTCGCCCACCAGGGTGCGATTCCCTGCGAGAACGAAGTCGTCGCCGAACTCGTCGCGCTCCGCGCCCGCGCCGCCGACTACCTGCGCCGTGACGGTATGGATGCGTTCGACGAGCACTTCTTCGCCGAGCAGAACGCCGTCCTCGTCCGAGACGCGGAGGAGTACTACCAGCAGATGTACCGCGCCGAGGTGTCGTCGTGGAATTTGCGCGACCGTCACATGGCGAACACCGCCGACGCACTCCTGGAGCACCTTCGTCACCACACTTCACACCCGAAGATCGTGATCTGGGAGCACAACTCGCACGTCGGTGACGCCCGGGCGACAGGCATGGCGACGCGCGGAGAACTGAACGTCGGCCAACTCGCGCGTCAACGCTATGGCGCACGGGCCGCGCTCATCGGTTTCACGACCTATGACGGCACCGTCACGGCCGCCAGGGACTGGGGCGCGGCGACGGAGCGGCGTCACGTGCGACCCGCACGCGCCGACAGCTACGAGGCCCTGCTCCACGAGGTCGGCATCGATCGGTTCTGGATCGACACGCACCACGCCGACGCCCGGGCGGCGTTCGACATGCCCCGTCTCGAACGGGCCATCGGCGTGATCTACCGGCCCGAGACCGAACGGCAGAGTCACTACTTCCCCGCACGGCTGGCCGACCAGTTCGACGCCGTGATCCACCTCGACCGCACTCATGCGATCGAACCCCTCGAGCCCACCGCCCTCTGGTCCGCGGGCGAGCCTCCGGAGACCTACCCCAGCGGTCTGTGAGCCGCCGACGCGCTGCCGGCGCCCGCGGCCGCTATCCGCCCTAACAAGGTGCTCGATCTCCCGTGATCGGGGCCTAGGACCCTGGTGTCGGTGAGTCCGGTCCGAAACGATCACGGGGTGCTCACCACGCTGATCGTCCCCCTCGACGGGTCACCCCTCGCCGAAACCGCGCTCTCGCCCGCCCGCGCACTCGCCGACAAGGCCGGCGCACAGCTCAGAATCGTGCGCGCCGCGTGGGACGACGAGGAGGAGGCGCGGGACTACCTCTCCCGCGTCGCGGCCGACCTCGGCCTCGACCTCGAGGAGTCCGCGCGCGTGGTGCGAGCCGGAGTGGTGGCGGACTCCATCGTGCGCGAGGCCGCCGCTTCCGGCTCGATCATCTGCATGACGACCCACGGCCGGAGTGGACTCGGCCACGCCGTCCTCGGCAGTACCGCCGAAGCGGTACTCCTGGCGTCGGAGCACCCGATCTTCCTCGTCGGACCGGGGCTCGAGCCCGGCGCATGGGAGTCCGAATACTGGTTCCTCGACGGCAAGGCGCTGGTCACCATCGACGGGTCGACGGTGTCCGAGGCCGTTCTCCCGGCAGCTGCGCAGTGGAGCCGGATGCTGGAACTCGAGCCCTGGATCGTCGAGGTCATCCCCGCGGATCCAGGCCTCGAAGCGTCGGCGACCGGGGACATCGTCGAGACGGCATCGGTGCGACGAGCCGCCCGGGCCCTGCAGGATCTCGGCGCCGTACCGCAATGGGACGTGCTCCGGGACGACAACGCGGCTCGGGCACTCCTCGACTACGCCCGACACCTCCCGGCTGCGCTCGTGGCCATGGCCACCCACGGCCGCAGCGGCGTCGCCCGAACCGCGATGGGCAGCATCACGATGAGGGTCGTGCGCGACAGCGCCTGTCCCGTTCTCGTCGTGCCCGCCTCACCGCGGCACTGAGCCGCGAGCGCGGCAGCGACACTCCGTCACGGAGAGGGAACGACCACCGCCCGTCCCTTGAGCGCACCCTCGGCCATTGCGGCATACGCGTGCGGAGCGTCGGCGAGCGAATACTGCTCCACGTCGGCGCGAATGCGGCCGTCGGCCGCCAGCGCCACGACCTCCATGAGTTCGGGCAGGCTTCCCCAGTAGGTCGTGGCAACCGACACCTCGTAGCCGATGCCGAAGAAGCTGACCGGCAGCGTGCCGCCCGCGATCCCGACGATCGTGAGATGGCCGAGCGGTCGAGTCATCGCCGCACCCAGTGCCAGGGTCGCGTCCGAGCCGACCAGGTCGATGACCACGTCGGCACCGCGTCCGTCGGTGAGCTTGCCCACCCGGTCGGCGACGTCATCGCCGACGCGAACGCCGTGATCGGCCCCGAGTTCGATCGCGGCGTCGAGAGCGCTCGTACGCTCGTCGACGGCCACGATCCGCGCCGGTGTGAGCGCCCGCAGGATCTGGACCGCCATGTGTCCCAACCCTCCGATGCCGATCGCCACGACGGTGCTCCCCGGCCCGAGCAGCGGCAGGGATCGTTTGATCGCGTGGTACGGCGTGAGCGCCGCGTCGGTCAGTGGTGCCGCGTCCGCGGGTTCCAGACCGCCGAGCGGGACGAGCCAGCGCGCGTTCGGCACCAGCATGTAGGGCGCCATTCCGCCGTCGAAGCCGAGTCCACCGCCCGCCGCCCCGAGTTCGGATTGTCGATCGCAGTAGTTCTCGAGCCCGCGCCGACACCGCGCACACCGGCCACAACCCCACGGTCCGTAGACCGCGACCGCGTCGCCGACCTCGATGCCCTCGACCCCGGCGCCGAGGGCATGGACCCATCCCGCGTTCTCATGACCCAGGGTGAAGGGCGGACCCCAGGGCAGCATCCCCGGCTCGAAGTCGCGCATCAGGTGGAGGTCGGAGTGACAGGCACCCGCGCCACCGACCCTGATCACCACCTGACCCGGACCGGGCTCCGGCTCGGGCACCTCCCGGAACTCCGCATCGTGCTTCCACGCCGTCAACTGCAACGCCTGCATGGCACCCCCCGACTCGGTCCGACACTTGGAAACTCCAGGGTCGCGGCTTCCCGGCCCCGCCTCCAGGGCCGAACGTCACCTGCGGTTCGGATACGACACGCGGAGCACTGCAGCTCCGGTCACCCGATCGTCGGCGAGATCCCGAATAGCCCGATCGGCCGCGTCCAGTGGGTACTCGGTGACCTCGACGCGCAGCGGCATCCGGGCGGCGAGCTCGAGGAGTTCCTCGCCGTCGCGACGCGTGTTGGCAGTGGTACTCGTCACCGTCTTCTCCTGGAACAGGTGGCGCTGATAATCGAGCGGGGGGACGTCACTGAGGTGGATCCCCGCGATCGCGAGCGTCCCCCCACGGTCAAGTGCGGCGAGAGCCGT
>CAZJBJ010000101.1:0-15021 GCA_964544295.1 uncultured Bifidobacteriaceae bacterium | reverse complement strand
GCAACTCCTTGCGCATGCGTCCCGACCGGATCATCGTCGGCGAGGTCCGCGGCGCCGAGGCGCTCGACATGTTGCAGGCCATGAACACGGGCCACGACGGTTCGTTGTCCACCCTGCACTGCAACTCGCCGCGTGACGCGCTCGCCCGCATCGAGACCATGGTGCTCATGGCCGGCATGGACCTGCCGGTCCGGGCCATCCGCGAGCAGGTCGCATCGGCGGTCGACGTGATCATCCACCTCACCCGGATGCGTGACGGCACCCGTCGCGTCACCCAGGTCACCGAGGTGTGCGGCATGGAGGGCGACGTGATCACGCTCGCCGACCTCTACAAGTTCGACTACGCCGCCGGCATCGACGAGAACGGCTACTTCCGGGGCGAGCCGGTGCCGACCGGCATCCGGGCGCAGTTCTCGGACCACCTCCGGGACAACGGCATCGAGCTGCCGGCGCACATCTTCGGGGCACCGGACATGGCGCTGATCGCCGGCACCAGGAAGGGTCGGTCATGACGTTCGCACTGACCGGAGCCGATCCGGCCTGGTACCAGAGCTCGACGGCCCTCTGGGTCGGTGTCGCCGTGGTGTTCGTCGGACTCGCGATCGGGCTCGCACTCGCGCTCGCCCCCCGGGCCGCGCGCAGCCAGATCGCGGGCGCGTCGATCAAGGGCGTCCGCAACGGTTCGATGATCACGACACTCGGTGAGCACGCGACGCGTGCCGCCGAACGGTCGCTGGCCCACAACGAGCGGGAGAGCCTCCTGAACCGGGCGTTGGAACGGGCCGGGATCGCGATGCGGCCCAGCGAGTTCGTGGTGCTGGCGACCACCGTCACGTTCGCGGTGTTCGCGGTCATGGCCGTCCTGACCGGACTCCTCTGGGCACTGGTCGCGGCGGCACTGGTGCCGGTCCTCTGCAAGACCGGGCTGACCACCCTGGCCCAGCGCCGGTCGGAGAAGTTCGCCGACCAGCTCGAGCAGACCCTTCCGTTGATGGGCGGCAGCCTGCGGGCCGGGCTCGGCGTCATGCAGGCCTTCGACGCCGTCGCCCGCGAGTCCGCGGCGCCGACCTCGGAGGAGTTCCACCGCCTGGTCGTCGAGACCCGGGTCGGGCGTGACATCCACGAGGGCCTCGCGGCCATGGCCGACCGGGTCAACAGCGAGGACTTCGA
The DNA here is from genome assembly GCA_964544295.1 of uncultured Bifidobacteriaceae bacterium. GTDB lineage: Bacteria > Actinomycetota > Acidimicrobiia > IMCC26256 > JAENVU01 > JAENVU01. Next base: position 13,851 of record CAZJBJ010000101.1, on the reverse strand, counting down.
CTGGGTCGTGCAGGCGATCGACATCCACCGACAGGTGGGTGGCGACCTCGCCGAAGTGCTCGACAACGTCTACGCCACCATCCGCGACCGCAACCGGATCCGGCGCCAGATCAAGGCGCTCAGCGCCGAAGGTCGGTTCTCGGCCTTGATCCTGATGATCCTGCCCGTCGCCATGTTGGTCGTCATGAGCGTCATCAACCCCGCCTACGTCAGCGAGTTGACGTCGCACTCGCTCGGGATCGCGATGTTGATCGCGGCGGCGGGATTCATGGTCGTCGGCGGTCTCTGGCTCAAGCGCATCACGCGCCTCGTCTTCTAGGAGCATTCGATGCCAATCGGAATCTGGTTCGCCGCTTTCGCCATCGCCGCCGCGGTCCCCGTGGCGTGGTGGGCCTTCAGCGGCATGCAAGTCGAAGGGCGCGCGGCCCGGTCGAACCTGGCGCACGCGGGTGCCCCCTCGACCAGCCTGCGCCAGGCCACGCTCGCCCAGTCCGCATCCGACCGGGTGATCACGCCGCTCATGCAGTCGCTGGTGCGGCGGGCCCGTCGGCTCACCCCGCAAGGCGTCATGGAACACCTGGAGCGCCGGGCGTTCCTCGCCGGCCTCTCGGACGCCTGGCCCACCGAGCGTCTCCTCACCACCAAGGTGATGTTGGCGTTCGTCATGGGCGGCGCCGGCGGCCTGGCGTTCCTCGCCAACCCGTCGGTCATGACGCTCCTGCTCGGCATCGTGCTGTTCTTCATCGGCTACTTCGCCGTCGACTACCTCATGGACCTGCGGGCTCGTGAGCGGCAGAGCACCATCGAGCGCGAGCTCCCCGACGTGCTCGACCAGATCACGATCTGCGTGGAAGCCGGGCTCGGCTTCGAAGCGGCGATGGCCAAGATCGCCGAGAACGACGGGCCCTTGGCGGACGAGATCGGCCGCACCCTGCGGGACATCCAGATCGGCGTCACCCGGGACCGGGCCCTCGAAGCCCTGCTCGAGCGGACCGACGTCAAGGATCTGCGGTCGTTCGTCCACGCATTCATCCAGGCCGAGCGGTACGGGATCCCGATCGCCCAGGTCCTGCGGGTGCAGGCCGACGAGATGCGCGACAAGCGCCGCGTCCGGGCCGAGGAGCGCGCCATGAAGATGCCGGTGAAGATCGTCTTCCCGGTCGTGCTCTGCATCCTCCCCGCACTGTTCGTGGTGGTCGCCGGCCCGGCAGCCATCCGTATCGCCAACACCAACCTCGGAGGCGGATGATGGTCGACCTCAACACGGACCACCGCAATCACGTGGCCCAGGCCACCGCGGCCGACCTGCTGGCCGGGCTCGGGCCCGCAGCACCCCAGGCCCGCGCCACACAGTTCCCGACGGGATTCCAGCCGCTCGACGACGTCCTCAACGGCGGCTTTCGTGCGCAGGACATGGTCCTGCTCGGCGGACGGCCCGGCATCGGCAAGACCGTCGCCGCGCTCCAGTGGGCCCGGTGGATGGCGATGCAGGGGAACACCGCGATCTTCGTCTGCTACGAGCACTCGCCGCACTCGTTGCTCGGTCGGCTCCTCGCGATGGAACTGGGCAGCCTGGCCCGTCCCGACGAGATCGTCGAGCTGACGCGGCTCCGCACGATCGCGCAGGAAGTCGCGCTGGGCGCACTGCCCGCCACCGCGCTCACCACCGACCCGCTCGGGGAAGAGGCGTTCCACCGGCTGGAGGAGTACGGCCCGCGGCTGCACCTGGTGCAGGGATCCGGGATGCACACCGGCGTCGTCGAGCTGGCCCACATCGTCTCCGAGCACCGCTCGGGACCTACGGCCCTGTTCGTCGACTACCTCCAGAAGATCCCCGTGACCGGCAACCCGGGCGGGCCCGAGGAGCGCACCACCCATCTCGCCGAACGGCTGAAGGAACTCGCCATGGTCGTCGAGGTTCCGGTGGTGGCCCTCGCCGCCTCGGACCGCGAGGGTCTCACCAGCCGTCGGCTGCGGCTCCACCACCTCCGCGGTTCCACCGCGCTGGCGCACGAGGCCGACATCGTCATCCTGATGAACGAGAAGGCGGTGTCGATCTCGAAATCCCACCTTGCGTACGACCCGGTGCGGGCCGAGCAGTTCAAGCGGTGGGTGGTGATGAGCGTCGAGAAGAACCGCGAGGGCGCTCCCGACATGAACCTGGAGTTCCGCAAGGATCTGGCGAACTACCGGTTCGACCCGGACGGCGGATTCGTGAACGAATCCCTCGTGGACTCGGTGCTGTTCGAGGAGTAACCGTCGGTCGCGCCGGGCGTATCCTGCCCGGCATGACCGAACTCCACCCGCTCCGCATCGGCGCCGATCGCGTCACCACCGGCGAGACCGCGACGATCCAATCGCCGTTCGACGGCAGCGCGCTCGGCGACGTCGCGATCGGCACCGCCGACCACGTCGACGCCGCGGTGGCCGCGGCCCAGGCCGCAGCCCGCGCACCGTTGCCCGCGCACCAGCGCGCCGCGATCCTCGACGCGGCCGCCGACCGCATCGCCGCACGCCACGAGGACTTCGCCCGTTCCATCGCCGGCGAGGCCGCGAAACCGATCAGCACCGCCCGGGTCGAGGCCGCCCGCGCGGTCGGCACCTTCCGCTTCTCCGCCGTCGAGGCCCGCACCCTCACCGGCGAGATGATCGCCATGGACGCGAACGACGCCGGTGTCGGCAAGTTCGGATTCACCCTGCGCGTGCCGATCGGCATCGTCGGCGCGATCAGCCCGTTCAACTTCCCGCTCAATCTCGTGGCCCACAAGGTCGCGCCCGCGATCGCGGCCGGATGTCCCGTCGTCCTCAAGCCGGCGTCGCAGACACCGCTCACCGCGCTGTTGCTCGCCGAAGTGTTGATCGACGAGTGCGGGCTCCCACCCGGCTGGCTCAACGTCGTCGTCGGCGGGGGCGGCAGCGTCGGCAACGCCATCGTCGACCACGACGACATCGCATACATCACCTTCACCGGTTCACCCGAGGTCGGCTGGGGCATCAAGGGGCGCGCCCCGCGCAAGAAGGTCGGCCTCGAACTCGGCAACAACGCGCCGGTCATCGTCGAACCCGACGCCGACCTCGCCCTCGCCGCGACCAAGATCGTCGCCGGCGGGTTCGGCTACTCCGGCCAGACCTGCATCTCGGTCCAACGGGTCTACGCCCACGACGCGATCCGCGACGAACTCGTCGACCGGGTCGTCACCCAGGTCGAGGCGCTCGTCGTCGGCGATCCCATGGACGACTCGACGAACGTGTCGGCGTTGATCAATGCCGGCGAGCGCGACCGGATCGTCGGCTGGATCGAGGAAGCGACCGCCGGCGGGGCCAAGATCGCGACCGGCGGCACGGTGGCCGACGACGTGTTGCGCCCGACCGTGCTCACCGGCGTCCTGCCCGACATGCAGGTGTGTTCCCAGGAGGTGTTCGGACCGCTGATCGGATTCCAGGGCTACCAGTCCCTCGATCAGGCCCTCGCCGCGGCGAACGACAGTCGGTACGGGCTCCAGGCCGCGATCTTCACCACCGACCTCGGCGCCGCGCTCACCGCCGCGCACTCGTTGGACTTCGGCGGCGTGACCGTCAACGAGATGCCGACGTTCCGCACCGACCAGATGCCCTACGGCGGGGTGAAGGACAGCGGCAACACGAAGGAAGGTCCGCACTACGCGGTGCGCGAGATGACCCAGGAGCGGTTGGTCGTCATCCAGATGTGACGATCAGACGCCCAGCCGGTCCAGCAACGCTCGCAGCCCGGCGGCGAACTCGTCGTCGGGGTCGATCGTCGAATAGGCCGCCTGATTGCTCGCCAGATGCGGGAACCGCTCGGGATGGCGGGCGATCGCCGGGATGGTTCGCTTCCGGCCATGCGCCAGGACCGCCCGCTCGGCGATCGCGCGGGTGAGCACGTACACGAACAGGGCGTTCGCGATCTCGACCTGGCGCCCCGGATCGGTCGTGTGGTCGGACGCGACCCGGAGGAGACCTTCCATGATCCGGCAACCCTCGGCCATCTTCGGCCAGTCGGTGAGACAGGCATCTGCGAGTCCCCGCGTGACCCGCAGCCGGGGCCGGGCCACCTGTGCCCACTTCCCCAGGCGATCGCGCACGCTGCCCTCGAGCGGCGGATCCGGGATGCGCTCGAGCGCGCAACTCACCGACGCCAATCTGAGGTCCTCACTGGAATCGAAGCAGCGGTAGAGCGCCATCGGGGTGACGCCCAGACCGTCGGCGACCCGGCGCATCGTGACTCCGTCGACACCTTCTCGCCGGACGACCGACGCGCCGACGCGGGCCGCCCGGATCCGCCCGATCTTGCGGGCACCGGGCCGGATGGATGTCGCCATAGGTCTCCGATCTCGGAATTCAGGTTAGCTATACAAGTATATAGCTAACTCGAATTGGCAACGGCGCGCACATACCGATGCGCGGGTGAGGCGACGGCCGCGGCCCAACGAGGCAACCGGACAGTGGCGACGCGGCTGGGTGCTCGCCTACCGTCCGCCGCACGCCACGACCCCCGAAATCAGGAGCACACCATGGGCGCATTCGACGGCAAGGTCGCACTGATCACCGGCGCCAGCTCCGGCATCGGCCAGGCGACCGCCGAACGGTTCGCCGCCGAGGGCGCCACGATCTGCGCGGTCGACTTCGACGACGCCGCCGGCAAGGCCGTCGCCGACGCGGTCGGCGGACGATTCGTCCACGCCGACGCCGGGGATTCCCGCGAGGTCGACGCGGCGTTCGCCGCCTGCGAACGCGACCTCGGTGGGGTCGACATCGCGTTCCTCAACGCGGGGATCGCGATCGGCGTCGCCGACATGGCCACGCTCGACGACGACACCTACCACCGGATCATGCGCGTCAACGTCGACGGCGTGGTGTGGGGGACGCGGGCGGCGATCCGGGCCATGGAGCGGCGCGGCGGCGGGGCGATCGTCGCCACCAGCTCGCTGGCCGGGCTCATCCCGTTCCCGTTCGATCCGGTGTACGACCTGAGCAAGCACGCGGTCGCCGGCTTCATCCGCAGCGTCGCGCCACCGCTGCAGGCCAAGGGCATCACCGCCAACACCGTGAATCCGGGGATGACCGACACCAACATCCTCAACGAGGACACCAAGGCCCTGTTCGCAGCCAACGACTTTCCCCTGATGCCGGCCAGCCAGATCGCCGACGCCGTCTTCACCATCGTGACGACCGGCCGAACCGGTGAGTGCTGGGTGTGCCAGCCCGGCCGGGACGCGGAGCCCTACCGATTCCACGACGTTCCGGGGCCCCGCACCGCCGGCGCGGTCGGCCGGACCCCGCCGGCGGTGCTCTGAGAGCGATATCGCTGCGGTTCCGCGCCGGTGCGAACGGTAACGTTGCCCCGATGGCCAAGCCCGAGTCCTCCCCCGTCATGCCCGAAGTGGTACCCGACATCGTCGCCGAGGCCGCACCGGACGGTGACGGCAGCGAAACGACCGAGGTCGAAGAAGTCGACGAGCAGGTCCTGCGCCCGACCAAGTTGATCCGCATCGCGTCGATGGTCCGCTCGATGCTCGACGAGGTCCGCCGCGCCCCCCTCGACGACGCCGGCCGGCGGGCGCTGCGGGAGATCCACGAGCGCTCGGTCCACGAGCTCGAAGGCATCCTCTCGCCCGAGCTCCGCCAGGAGTTGCGCGAGGTCGCGCTCCCGCTGAACGATCCCACCCCGAGCGAATCCGAGTTGCGCCTCGCCCAGGCGCAGCTCGTCGGCTGGCTCGAAGGTCTCTTCCACGGCATCCAGGCCACCCTCTTCACCCAGCAGGCGGCGGCCCAGCAGCAGTTCGAGGAGATGCGTCGGCGTCACGCCCTCGAGATCGGCGCCCCCGACGGCGCCGGCCCCCAGGCCCCGGGCCAATACCTCTGAAACCATGAGCACCCCCGACCCCACCACCGAGCATCCCTGGAGTCCCGCGTCCTGGCGGACCCGGCCCGTCGCGCAACACCCCGACTGGCCCGAACCCGCGCTCGGCACCGTGCTCGACGAACTGCGTGCGGTCCCACCCCTGGTCTTCGCCGGCGAAGCTCGCTCCCTCACCGAATCGCTCGCGCTCGCGAGTGAAGGCAAGGCGTTCGTCCTCCAGGCCGGCGACTGCGCCGAGGCGTTCAGTGCGTTCTCGGCGAACGCGATCCGGGACAAGCTCAAGGTCATCCTCCAGATGTCGGTCGTGCTGACGTACGGCGCGGGCGTCCCCACCGTCAAGATCGGCCGCATCGCCGGGCAGTTCGCGAAGCCCCGGTCCTCACCCACCGAGACCGTGGACGGCCTGGAACTCCCCAGCTTCCGTGGCGACATGGTGAACGACATCGCGTTCAGCGAGGCCGCTCGCCGGCCCGACCCGAACCGCCTGCTGCGCGGCTACCACCAGTCGGCGTCGACGCTCAACCTGCTGCGAGCGTTCACCAAGGGTGGCTACGCGGACCTCACCCAGGTGCACGCCTGGAACCAGGACTTCGTCACCGCGAGCCCGGAAGGCCGCCGGTACGAGAGTGTGGCGTCCGAGATCGAACGCGCCCTGCGCTTCATGCGCGCCTGCGGGATCGACCTGGACGCCGAGCTCCAGCTCCACGAGGTCGACTTCTACACGTCCCACGAAGCGCTCCTGCTCGACTACGAGGAGGCGCTGACCCGCCAGGACACCCTCACCGACGACTGGTACGACTGTTCGGCGCACCTGCTGTGGATCGGAGACCGCACCCGTCAGCTCGACGGCGCGCACGTGGAGTTCCTGGCCGGCGTCGGGAACCCCGTCGGCGTGAAGCTCGGGCCCGCGAGCACACCGGACGAAGTCGTCGCCCTGTGCAAGCGCCTCAACCCCGACGCGCGACCCGGACGACTGATGCTGATCAGCCGCATGGGCAAGGACCTCGTCGCGGGCCGGCTCCCCCCGCTCGTCGAAGCCGTCCGCGACACCGGACTCCCCGTCGTCTGGGCCTGCGACCCGATGCACGGCAACACGTTCACCCACTCGAGCGGGGTCAAGACCCGCCAGTTCGACGACGTCATGGCGGAACTCCGCGGCTTCTTCGACGTGTGCCGCACCGCCGGCGTCTGGCCCGGAGGCGTCCACGTGGAACTCACCGGCGACAACGTGACCGAGTGCCTCGGCGGTACCGCCGAAGTGCTCGGCACCGATCTCGATCAGCGGTACGAGACGATGTGCGACCCGCGCCTCAACGCCCGGCAGTCGCTCGACCTCGCGTTCCAGACGGCTGAACTGCTTCGCGGCTGAGCCGAAGGACGGCCTGTAGCCTCGGGCTCGTGACCAACACCTTCGAGGACCTCGGCCCGAACTCCGGACTCGTCGACGAGATGTACCGCCAGTACCAGGCGGACTCGTCGTCCGTGTCACCCGCGTGGCAGGACTTCTTCTCCGACTACTCCCCCACCGGCGCCGCGCCCGGCCCGGGCAACGGCAGCGCGACCACAGCCACCCCCGCGGCCCCGGCGGCAGCACCGGCGACCCCCCAACCGAGCGGCGCGCACGCACCGCTCGTCCTCGAGGGCGACGAACCCAAGCCCATCCGCGGCGCCCAGGCCCGCATCGTCGAGAACATGGAGGCGAGCCTCGGCGTGCCGACGGCGACGTCGGTCCGCAACGTTCCCGCCAAGCTCCTCGAGGTCAACCGGCAGATCCTGAACAACCACCTCAGCCGCACCGGGCGGGGCAAGGTGAGCTTCACCCACCTGATCGCGTACGCGGCAGTGCAGGCCGTCCGACGCGTGCCGGCGATGGCCTCGGGCTACGGCGTGATCGACGGCGGCCCCGTCGTCGTGCGCCACGAGCACACGAACCTCGGCCTCGCCGTCGACGTCGCGAAGTCCGACGGATCCCGCACCTTGCTCGTCCCCAACCTCAAGGGCGTCGACACGCTCGACTTCGCCGGGTTCTTCGCCGCGTACGAGGAGATGATCCGCAAGGTCCGCACCAACAAGATCACCCCGGACGACTTCGCGGGGACGACCGGCACGATCACCAACCCGGGGATGATCGGCACCGTCCATTCGGTCCCGCGCCTGATGCCGGGGCAGGGCTTCATCCTCGGCGTGGGTTCGATCGGCTACCCGGCCGAGTACGAAGGCGCCGACCCCCAAACCATCGCGCGCCTCGGCATCAGCAAGATCATCACGCTCACCAGCACCTACGACCACCGCGTGATCCAGGGAGCCGAGAGCGGCGAGTTCCTCCGCGCGATCCACGACCTCCTGCTCGGCCAAGAGGACTTCTACGACGGGATCTTCCAGAGCTTCGCGGTGCCCTACGAACCGGCGCGTTGGAGCACCGACATCAGCCCGCTCGACGACGAGGCCGCCCACAACGAGAAAGTCGTCCACGTCCACCAGCTGATCAACATGTACCGGGTGCGCGGCCACCTGATCGCGAACCTCGACCCCCTCGGCCGGCGTGAACCCGACACCCATCCGGAACTCGACATCACGCACTACGGGCTGAGCATCTGGGACCTGGAACGGGAATTCCCGATCGGGAGCCTCGCCGGAGGGACGACCGGCCGGAAGACCATGCCGCTGCGCGACATCCTCGGCATCCTCCGGGACGCGTACTCGCGGTCGGTCGGCGTCGAGTTCATGCACATGCAGGAACCCGAACACAAGGAGTGGGTCCAGGCCCAGGTCGAGCGGCGGTCGCCGGCGCCGGATCCGGCCGTCCAGCACCGCATCCTCGACCGGCTGAACGCAGCAGAGGCCTTCGAGGGTTTCCTCCAGCGCAAGTACCTCGGCCAGAAGCGGTTCAGCCTCGAGGGCGCGGAGAGCCTCATCCCGATGCTCGACGCGCTGCTCAGCGCCGCGGCGGACGGCGACATGACCGAGACGGTGCTCGGGACGGCCCACCGCGGTCGGCTCAACGTGTTGGTGAACACCGTGGGCAAGAGCTACGGCCAGATCTTCCGCGAGTTCGAAGGCGCCCTCGACCCGTCCTCGGTGCAGGGATCGGGCGACGTGAAGTACCACGTCGGCGCGACCGGCACCCACACCGCGCCGTCCGGCAAGCAGATCACGGTGTCGCTCGCGTCCAACCCGAGCCACCTCGAAGCGGTCGACCCGGTCGTGGAGGGAATGGCCCGGGCCAAGGGCGACCGCATCGACGACAGTGAACGGTGCCACGTACTGCCCGTCCTGGTGCACGGCGATGCCGCGTTCGCGGGTCAAGGCGTCGTGGCCGAGACGCTGAACCTCTCCGAGGTGCCCGGCTACGAGGTCGGCGGCACGATTCACATCGTCGTGAACAATCAACTCGGCTTCACCACCGCGCCGGAGTTGGGACGGTCGGGCGTGTACGCCACCGACATCGCCAAGATGGTGCAGGCACCGATCTTCCACGTGAACGGCGACGACCCGGAAGCGTGCGTGCGCGTGGTGCGGCTGGCGTACGAGTTCCGCCAGCGGTTCCACAAGGACGTCGTCGTCGACATGGTGTGTTACCGACGGTACGGCCACAACGAGGGCGACGAGCCCGCGTTCACGCAGCCGAAGATGTACCAACTGATCCGGGCGCGGCGCAGCGTGCGCAAGCTCTACACCGAGACGCTCGTCAACCGGGGTGACTTCACCCTCGCGGAGGCCGAAGCGGCGTTGGAGGACTTCCAGGTCCGCCTCGACAACGCGTTCGAGGAGACCCACGCATCGGGACCGCCGACGATCCCGGTCAACGTGGTGGTCGGCGAGCAGGTCGAGACCGCAGTCGAGACCGGGGTGGAACGCGCTCGCCTCCAGCAGGTGGTCGACGCGCTCGTCGGCTGGCCGGACGACTTCAACATCAACCCGAAGCTGGAGAAGATCCTGCGCGCCCGCGCCACCGACTTCGCCGCCGATCAGATCGACTGGGCGTTGGCCGAGTCGCTCGCGTTCGGCTCACTGGCGCTCGAGGGCATCCCGGTGCGGTTGGCCGGTCAGGACACCCGCCGGGGCACGTTCAGTCAACGCCACGGCGTGCTCGTCGACGCCCAGACCGAAACCGAGTTCTGCCCCTTGCGCCACATCAGCGACGACCAGGCGCCGGTCATGCTCTACGACTCCGTGCTCTCCGAGTACGCCGCGCTCGGCTTCGAGTACGGCTACGCCGTCGCCGACGAACGGGCCTGGGTCGGATGGGAAGCCCAGTTCGGCGACTTCATGAACGGCGCCCAGATCATCATCGACCAGTTCATCGTCGCGGCCGAGGACAAGTGGGGCCAGCAGTCGCGCCTGACCATGCTGCTCCCCCACGGGTTCGAGGGTCAGGGTCCCGAGCACTCGAGTGCCCGCATCGAACGCTTCCTCGCCCTCTGTGCGGAGAACAACCTGCGGGTCTGTTATCCGACCACCGCGGCGCAGTACTTCCACCTGCTCCGCCGTCAGAGCCATGCCCCGTCGCGCAAGCCGTTGGTGTGTTTCACGCCGAAGAAGTACCTGCGCGTCGCGGCGACCCGGTCACCGGTCGCCGCGCTCACGGCCGGCAGCTTCCAGGAGATCCTCGACGATCCGCGCCTCACCATCGACCCCGCGCGCGTGACCCGCGTGCTGCTCTGCTCCGGGAAGATCGCGCACGAACTGATGGACCGGCGCGACGAGCGGGACCTGCCGGTGGCAGTCGTACGGGTCGAACAGCTCTACCCGTGGCCAGAGGATCAGTTGATCGCGCTCGCCGAGAAGTACACGGGGTGCGACGAGGTCTACTGGGTCCAGGAGGAACCGGCCAACATGGGACCGTGGAACTACGTGCACGGCAAGCTGCACCGGATCCTGCGGGATCAGGCCCGGCTGCGCCACATCGCCCGACCGCCGTCACCCAGCCCCGCGAGCGGGAGTTCCGCGGTGCACGACCGCGAGCAGGAGAATCTCCTGCTCGACGCGTTCGCGGACCTGCCCGGTTCGTAGCGCTCAGACCGCGTCGAAGCCGAGCACCTGGTCGACCATCGCCTCGATGTAGGGGGCGGTCACCGGCTGGCCGGTCACGAGCACCCGCTGGAACAGGGCGCCGGTGACGAGGTCGGTGATCAACATCGGATCCGTGCCGGGCGGGAGTTCGCCGCGATCGATCCCTCGTTGCACGACCTGGGCGACCAGTTGCCGCCGTTGTGCGACGAACGATTCATGGGCCCGGGCCAACTCGGGATCGCGCGACTTCGCCGCCAACATCATCGGAATCGCCCTTCCCGACGTCGACTGGCTCAGCATCCGCGTGTAGCCCTGCGCGATGGCGACGAGGTCCGCGCGCACACTCCCGGTGTCGGGTTTGGGCACCATGCCGTCACCCAGCGCGTGGCTCACGGCGATCACGAGATCGAGCTTGGTCGGGTAGCGCCGGTAGATCGTCGTCTTGCCCACACCGGCCCGGCTCGCGACGCACTCCATCGACAGCCCCTCGTAGCCGACCTCGCAGAACACCTCGGTCGCGGCGGCGAGGATCGCCGTGTCGGCCTGCGTGCTGCGCGGACGACCCGCAACCGCGTTCACGGCGTGACTCCCTCCGCCGCGCGGTCCTGTGTCTGTTTCGCGATACTCGCGGCGCTCGCTCGGGCCGGCAGGAACCGCACCACGATGACCACCCCGATCACCAGAGCAACCGCGCCGACCCGGGTGCCCCAGCGGAAGGCCTCCACGAACGCTTCGTTGGCGGTGTCGATGAGACCGGCGGCGAGCTTGCCGGCGTTGGGCTGGCCGCTCGCGCCGAACTCGCGCGCGACGCCGTAGGCGCCACCGAGCGAGTTCTTGGCTGCGTCCACGGCGGGTGCCGGCGCGTTCGTGCCGGCGAAGAAGTCGCCGATGCGGCTGCCGTAGACCGACGACACCACACTGCCGATGATCGCGACCCCGAGCGCGCCGCCGACCTGGCGGGTCGTGTCGTTGACCGCCGAACCGACGCCGGCCTTGGCGAGCGGGAGCGAGCCCATGACGGAGTCGGTCGCCGGCGCCATGACGAGTCCCATGCCGGCGGCGAGGATCATGAACCGCCAGACGATGTCGGAGTAGTCCGACTCCACCGTGAGCCCACCGAACACCACCAGGGCGATCGCGGCGAGACTCAGGCCGAGCGCGATGACGTTCTTGGAGCCGAAACGCTCCACCACCCGCGAACTCAGCGGCGCGACGACCATCATCGTCCCGGCGTAGGGCAGCATGCGGATCCCCGACTCCAGCGGCGTGTAACCGAGGGTGAACTGCAGGTACTGGGTCAGCAGGAAGATCGACCCGAACATCGCGAAGAACGTGAGCGTGATCGCGGCGTTGGCGGCGCTGAACCGGGGGTTCTTGAAGAAGCCGACGTCGAGCATCGGGTGATCGGAGCGCCGTTCCCACCAGACGAAGACGCCGAGGGCGACGAGCCCGGCGGCGAAGATCGCCAGCGTCTTCGGTGCGGTCCAACCGACGTCGGGTGCTTCGATGAGCGCGTACACGATGCTGACCAGTGCCACGATCGACAGTGCCGCGCCGACGGGATCGAGCTTCGGTGCGCTCGGGTCCTTGCTCGTCGGGATCAACACGAAGCCGGCGGCGATGCCCAGCGCGACGATCGGCAGGTTCACGAGGAAGATCGATCCCCAGTAGAAGTGCTCGAGGAGGAATCCACCGGTGAGCGGGCCGAGCGCGACTCCGATGCCGGCGGTCCCGGCCCACACGCCGATCGCCCGGCCGCGCTCCTGGGGCGGGAAGACGTTGGTGATGATCGAGAGGGTCGCGGGCATGATCAGCGCGCCGCCGATGCCCATGAAGCCACGGGTGAAGATCAACTGGTTCGCGGTCGTCGCGAACGCCGAGGCGAGCGATCCGAGCCCGAAGAGCAGGTAGCCCATCTGCAGCGCGCCGCGACGGCCGTACCGGTCACCCATCGCCCCCATCGTCAGTAGCAGGCCGGCGAAGACGAGCGTGTAGCTGTCGACCATCCACTGCACTTGACTGTTGGTCGCGCCGAGGTCCTTGATCAGCGTCGGGATGGCGACGTTGAGGATCGAGTTGTCGAGCACGATGATCAGCAGGCTGACGCAGAGCACGACGAGAATCGCCCACCGGCGGCGGTAGGCCTGCTCCTGGATCGGATCGAGCAGCGGGTTCGGGGCCGCGGTCGGGGTCGCGGCCGGGCTCGTGGTCGGGGTCGTCACGCACATCCTCCTGAACGGGTCCTGCCGTTGTACTCCGCCCATTTTCGAAACGCCACCGTTTCGTATTGGATGTGCCCCACGACACGTGATGGATAGTGGGTGTTCCCAGCGCGTTTCCCACCGCTGGCGGCTGTCTGAAATATCCGTTATCTCGATACATTCACGTTTTGACCGCTAGCGCTTTCACCCTTAGGGTGCGCGCGGTCACACAGGGCAGTCGGGAGGCGGAAATGTTCGCGAACAAGCGATTCAGAGTGCTCGGGGCGTTGCTGCTCGCAGCGACCGCGGGCGGCGTCATGGTCGGAATCACGAGCAGCGGGGCCGCGCCGAGCGAACTGCACCTGCATCTCGGCAGCGATGGCCGCTACTTTCAGTACGGGAGCACGACCCAGACCCTCACGACGGCGTCCAACTCCTGCAAGATCAACTCGGCCGAGCCACTGATCGACCTCGGCTCCCCGGGATCGACGGCGCCGGGCCTCGGCCCCGACAACTCCATCGGCGTCCGGAGCAACCAGGGCGGCAACGGCACCCCGTGTTCGCAGGTCGATCCCGCGGAAAGCCTGTCGCTGAAACCCGGCACCGCAATGACCGGCCGGACCTTCAGTGGCCTGCGTCTGGCCGTGCTGATTGGTGCGGCCGCGCTGATGGCGGGCTTCATGCTGCTGGCGAACCGCCGGTCGCGTCGGCCAGAGGTCTTGCTCGCCTTGGTGGTGGGACTGTGTTTTTGCGCCG
>CAZJBJ010000100.1:0-15096 GCA_964544295.1 uncultured Bifidobacteriaceae bacterium | reverse complement strand
GCGGCTGCGCAGCCGCACCCTGCCGATGCTGCTCGCCACGCTGGGCATGGCGGCCGCGGTCGGCCTGGCCGCAACCGCGGCGTTGGTTCCCGCCATCGCGTCGGCCGAACCGGCGGCGGTGACCCGCGGTGCGCTCACGCCGTTCGCAGCCGGGACCGGCGGCCCGATCACCGGGCACGCGCAGATGGTCCGGACCGCGAGTGGATCGACGATCGTGTCGCTGCACGTCGAGGGGCTCACACCCGGCGGCAGGTACGCGTCACACGTGCACGCGGCACCGTGTGCGGTGGGCGCGGCGGACGGTCACTACAAGCTCGACCCGACCGGGCCGGCCACTCCGCCGAACGAGATCTGGCCGGGCGGCGGCCCGTTCGTGGCGAACGGTGGCGGGATCGCGAACGCGCAGACCGTCGCCGGCTTCACGGCGGGTCCGACCGCGGTGTCGGTCGTCGTCCACGACCTGTCGCTCCCGTCGACCGCGAACAAGGTCGCCTGCGCGGACCTCGGGTAGCACCACCGCCGGATGTGCGGGTCGGGGTCGACGCACTCCGGCCCGCGTCCGCGGGGCCCACTCGACAACACTGGCACGTCGTGAAGGGTGCACCATGAGTCGCGTCGTCATCTACTCCATGTGTTACCGGGGTGACGTGTTCCCCTACGCGCCGGTCGCGGCCGAACTCGCGCGACGCGGCCACGACGTCACCTTCGTAGCGCCGGCGGAGCTGTTGCCGAGCCTCGCGGCGGAGGGTGTCGCCCTCGCCGATGCCGACGCCGGAGAGATGTGCCCATCCGGACTCGACCACTACGGCGACTACTGCGCGCGCTGGGGGAAGGTGGCCTCCGGCGCACTGCTGATGCCTCTCTACTACCGGCGGCTGACGGTGCCCCGTCTCGATCCATTGCTCGACGCGATCGACGCGGTCGCCGACGGCGCCGACCTGTTGCTCACCCACCCGGGAGCAGCACCGATCGCGAGCATGCCGTTCGAACGGCGTGGCATCCCGTACATGGCCGGCGATCTGTTCCCCATGCTCGTGCGCACCTCCGATCACCCTCCCGAGGGCCTGGTTCCCTTCCGGACCGGGACGTCGAAACTCGCCCGACGAGTGAACGGATTCGCGTGGAACGCGGGTCGGAGTCCGATGGCGAAGTGGTGCTTCGACGAGAAGCGAATCGTGGCCAAGCGGCGGAGCCTCGGGCTGCCGACCGACGGGTGGCACGTGATGGACCGCCGTCTGTCGCCGAGCCACAACATGGCGATGGTGTCGCCGCACTACTACCCGCCGGCGAGCGACTGGGGTGAGGAGTACCCGTTCGTCGGATTCACACACTGGACGCGGGCCGAGGACGAGCTCCCGGCCGACGTCGCCGAGTTCCTCCGGGCCGGAGATCCGCCGGTGTTGGTCTGCCTCGGGACCAGCGCGGCATCAGCGGCGCCCGAGGTGTTCGACCACGCCGCGAGTGCGCTCGACGATCTCGGCCTCCGCGGCATGTACCTCGCTTCGAACGCCGCCATCGCCGCCCGACTGGCCGACCGTCCCGGGGTATGGCCGTTCGTTCCGGTCGGGCCCGTCCTCCCGCACGTGCGCGCCGTCGTGCATGCGGGGGCACACGGCATGAACTCGCTCGTCCTCGCGGCCGGCACGCCGTCGGTCGTCGTGCCGGTCCTGTTCGACCAGCTCTGGCACGCTCGTCGCCACACACAGCTGGGTACCGGACGACACGTCCGCGGTCGGGTCACCGCTTCCAAGCTGCGCGGTGCGATCGAGGCCGTCCTCGCCGACGACACTGCAGCCCGCACCCGCGAGTTCGCGAGTCTCCTCGCGGCCGAGGACGGCACGAACTCCGCGTGCGACCGCGTCGAAGCCGTCCTGCAGGCCGGCTGACCGGAGGACGCATGGCCGACGAGGGACGGAACCCACCGTGGCCCCGATGAGCAGCGCTCGTCCGAGCGCGGCACAGCGGCGACGCTTCCAACTCCGGGTCGCCGCGTCCGCGCTGGTCGGGGCGATCCGTGCCGCCACGCGTCGGCTCCGTCACGGGCCGACGCTGCCGTCGTGGCCGTGGAGTCTCGAACTGCTCGTCGGCGCGTTCCGCGCGTCGTCGTTCGCGAGCATCGACCACCTCGAGTTCCTCGCGCCCGGACCGCGCGGCCTCCCGCACCGCGACCGCGGCCGCGGCCCAATCCGCGAGGAAGCCGTCGACCTCGACGGCATCCCCGCGACGCGATTCACGTTGAGAGACCCCGGTCCGACCGGTCCCGCGGGAACGTTGCTCTACCTCCACGGCGGTGGCTTCGTCTCGGGATCGGTGAACTTCGAGCGTCGCCCCGCCCGGGATCAGGCCCGCACGACCGGGTGCGACACGTACAGCATCGAGTACCGACTGGCCCCGCGCGATCCCTACCCCGCCGCACTCGACGACGCGACCCGCGCCTACCGCGCCCTCCTCGATCGCGGCGCCGATCCCGGACGCACGTACCTCTTCGGCGGCTCCGCCGGTGCGGGCCTCGCGCTCGCGTTGCTGCTCCGCGCTCGAGCCGAGGGGCTGCCGATGCCGGCGGGGGCCGTTGTGCTCTGGCCCTACGCCGACTTCACGTTCTCCGGTCCGAGCATCGAGACCTACGCCGACATCGATCTCCTCCCGCTGCGCGATCTCGCACCGGGATGGCGAGCCGCGTACCTCGGCGACCACGACCCAACCGACCCGCTGGTGTCACCGGCGTTGGCCGACCTGCACGGCCTGCCACCGCTCCTGATCATCGCTGGCGGGGCCGAATGCCTACTCTCCGGCGCCGAACTCCTCGCGGCCCATGCGCGGGAGGCCGGGATCGAGACGCAGTTCAGCGTCTACCCCGAGCAACCCCACGGTTGGCTCATGCTGCCGAGGTTGCCGGCCTCGGTCGAAGCCGGCGAAGAGATCCGGCACTGGTTCCTCGACCACCTGGGAACGGGCTGACCCAGCTCACGGGCGGACGATCTCGACGTGAACTCCGGTGGCGGCGAGTGCCTACCGAAGGCGGTCCCGGCGGTACTCGATCGCGCGGCGCAACTTGTGCACGGTTCGGGGGTCGAACGGCAGCGCGTCGATCCCCGGCAACCACGCGTCGACCCGGTCCACCAGATCGGAGACCACCGACTCGACCGCGCGCGCTCGGACCGAGACCGACTCGCCCAGCGCGACGAACTCCGACCGGCCGATGCGGTCATCGGTCTTGCCGCCGATCGGCAGCGCGGTGGTGCGGTCGCCGTAGGGCTGGGATGACGGCAGGTCGTAGGCGGGACTCACCCGCCACTCCCCCTGCGCGTCGCAGAGCACCGAGAAGTTCTTCGCATGAGCGTCGCCGTTCCCGGTCAAGTACGCGAACGCCAGCTGACGGACGAGATCGCGCGCTGCGACGATCGGTGCCGAGGTGACCGCGGCCAGTCCGCGCACGACATCCGCGGCGTCCAGCGCGTACTTGTCGGCCGGGTACCGGCCCAGCACTTGGCAACCATCTTCCTGGGCCAACATCGCCGTCGTTGCCTCGGTCGTGGGGTCGGCGGACGCCACCCGGTCGAACCGGTGGACCAGCAGCCCGCGCCGACCATCACGGTCGGTGACGATCTCAGCAGTGGCGACGTCGAGACCCGAGGCGCGCGCCGCGCCGAGGAAGAACGCCTCGTTCTCGACGAGGTGGGGAAACTCCGGCGGGTCCAACTTGAGGAGGAAGCGCTCGTGGGCCCGCGCGACGGGCAGGGAGATCATGCGAGCGGAGACTTTGGCCTGCACTCCACCGATGGCGGCTCGTCGAGGGTCGAGGCGGTCACCGGTCAGTTCGGCATACAACGCGTCGAAGCTCAGTTCCGACCAGTCGGTGACCGCGACGGCGCCCGGGGTCGCGTCGGGTGCCTCGCCCTCGGGCACGACCTGCACGTCGCCGATGGTGTCGGAACCCACGGCGAGCAACAACGTGAGGTCGTCGTCCGCCGAGGTCTTGACCGTCCGCCGCAACGCGCTCAGCCGGCGCCCTTCGGGCAGAAGTCCGGCGAAGAACGGAGGGACCGCGCCGGCCGCACCCGTGCGCGACGGCCCGGTCGCGCGAGGAAGCGTCGTTGCGACGGCCGGCGCGGCCGGGTCGGCCAGGTAGTCCGCGAGGTACTCGAACCGCACCCCGGCCGCTTCGCGTACGAGCCGACCCGCTCGACGACCGGCCTTGAAGACATCGGCGGCGGCGACGAACCGCAGTTCCTCCGGCGGCGGCGACGTCATCGCGCCTCCGCAGGTTCGGTACGCGCCCGCACCCCGCCGGGGCCCACGCCGACATCGAGACCGAGCCCGAGCACATCGAGCACGTCGAGCACCTTGTCCAGCCGGAGCGACCCCTTGGCCCGCTCGAGGGTGTAGACGAATCGCTCCGAACATCCGGCGAGGTCCGCCAGTTCCGCCTGCCGCAACCCGAGCGCCTTCCGCCGAGCCCGAGCAGTCGCGGCGAGCTCCTCGAGTCGCACATCCCGGTCCTCGGTCATCGACACCCTCCCTTCGCCTGGTGGCCGATCTCGGTGCCCTCGTCTCGCCCGCACGATCGTGCGGTTCTTGACAATCTACGGCTCGAGGACGGCCTTGACTGAGTCTTTCCGCACAACCAAGCGGATTCTTGTCTCCCCAAGTGCGGTCGAGCCCTGAGGAGACCGGAATCCGCACGATCGAGCGGTTCACGGCGTTCCGGCCTCGGCGCTCCGTCAGGGGCGGACGATCTCGACGTGAACTCGGGTGGCGGCGAGGAGGAGTTGGAGATCGTCGACGTCGGAGGTGACGACGTCATCCCCGTCGACCGCGAGCAGCACCAGCGCGGCATCGACCACGTCGGCCGTCTTGGTCGAACGCAACAGCTCGCCCGCGGCGCGTCCGAGGCGTTCGTCGAGTGGTCGGACATCGGTGGCCCGAAGCACCGCGGCCAGGCGCGCCCGACGCGCGCCGCCACGCCACACCTGGCCGACCACCCCGCCGTTGGTAACGGGCAGTTCGCCGTCGGCGTGCAGCGCCTTCAGGCGCACCCACATCGCCCGATCGTCGCGGTCCAGCGCGATCAGCGCGCCGGCATCGAGCACGAGTGTCATGTGGGTTTCGCGGGCTTCGTCTGCCGCGCGGAGCGTCGCCCGCGCACCACCGTCGCCTGTTCACGATCCGTGCGCCGGCGGCTGGCGATCTCGTCGGCCGTGATCACGCCGAACTCGGCCTCGTAGTCGGCAATCGCGTCGCCGAGCATCGCGAGTTGCTCGTCCCGCCGGGCGCGATCGGCGAGTGCGGTGTTGACCCACGCACTGAACGAACCGGCCGCCCCACCGGCCACCGCGCGGTTCCCGGCCTCGACCAGTGCCGGGTCCACGGTGACCGTGACCCGCTGCTTTCCTTGTGTCATATGATCATCATACTGGCCTCGGAGGAGTCTCATATCCCAGCCAAGGGGGCCGCGACCGGCTCGGCTGACGCGTCCAATCCCGGGTAGGTACCACGAACCGCCGCAATACGCTGCGACGGCACCTCCTCCTGGACCTGGGCTTCGACACATGACCGAACCACCATCGACACCACGCGCCCGCGCCTCCGACGCGGCACTCGGGCTGCGCGAACCCGACCGGGCCGAGTTCGTCGACGTCAACCGCACGACGTTGCGGCTCTGGTGCTGGGGCGACCCGACCGCTCCGCCGGTGCTCCTGCTGCACGGCGCCTACGACCACGGCCGCATGTTCGACGACCTCGCGCCGCGCGTCGCCGCGCTCGGCTACCACGCGATCGCGCTCGACTTCCGCGGGCACGGCGACAGCGGCCCGCTCGACACCGGGTTCGCGTGGTCACTCATCCACCTCGACCTCGCGCTGCTCGTGCGCGACATCATCGGCACCCCCGTCGGGGTGATCGCGCACTCGTTCGGCGGCGGACAGGCCATCGGGCTCGCGGGCGCGTTCCCGGAACTGGTGCGCTGGCTCGTCGTCATCGACGGCCTCGGACCGCCGCCCGAGGCCATCGCGCTGCCCGACGACGTGCGCGGTGCGATCCAGGCGAACGCGCAGCGGACCGATCGGATCCTGTTCGCGGTCCACCGTCGCGAGTGGGCGACGATCGAACAGATGGCCGAGTACCGCGGCGGGCAGAACCTCCGCCTGTCCCCCGAGTGGGCGCTGCACCTCGCGCGCCATGGCAGCCGCCTCGGCCCGGACGGCGGGTGGGTGTGGAAGGCGGATCCGATGTTCGGGCTCGGGGTGCCGAGCGAGTTCAGCATCGAACTGCTGGCGGAAGAACAAAGGCGGGTGCAGTGTCGGGTACTCGTGCTGACCGGCACCGAGCACGACACCTGGCGCGACCTCACCGCCGAGCAGGAGGCCGAGCGGGTCGGGTGGCTGGGCGGGCAGCACGTCATCGTCGACGGCACCGGCCACTACGTGCACCTCGAGGATCCCGACGCGACGATGCGCGCGATCCAGGCGTTCGTCACCGAGGTAGGGCCATGACCGTCGTCGTCCTCCACGACCTCGGCGACCCGAACGGCGGCGCCGAGTGGCGTGCTGCCGCGCCGGACTGGGTCGTCCCCGACCTGCCCGGTCACGGCACCGCGCCCGCACCGCGCACCGGCCACTACGACCCGATGGCCGCCGTCGCGATCGCCCGCTGGTCGTTGGGCGGCGCCGAAGCGGGTGTCGACGCGGGTGGGCCGACGACGTTGGTCGGCGTCGGGCGGAACGCGCACGGCGCGTTGGTGCACGCGGCAGGCGGCGGGTGCGATCGGGTGGTCGTCGTCGACGGGCTGTGGGGCCCGTGGCGCACACCCGCGCAGGAGATCGACGCGTTCTACGCGATGGTCCGGGGCATCGCCGCCGATCCGGCCGCGACCGGCCCGGCACCCGCCACCGGTCTCGATCCGCGCGCCGGGTACGGCTACGGCCTGATGACCAGTGCCGAATTCGCCCGTCGATTCTGGGCGACAGTGGACCAGCCGGTACTGGTCATCGAGACGCCCGCGTCCGCGACCCCTCCGGACGAGCGCGCCGAACGGCTCGCCTGGTTCGGCGGTCCGGTGACGTTGGTGGAGGTCGACACCCCCAGGCCCGCAGCGGTGGTCGACCGGATTCGCGGGTGGAACTCAGTTCGCCGCGCTGGAGGCGAGCGTCGAGCCGAAGATCTGCCACGCCAACAGACTCTTCGCGACGAGTGACAGCGTGATGTAGGCGCGTTCGCCCACGAGGTAACTGCTCCACTTCCCCACCTGCTTGTACTGCAACCACTGATTGACCGCGAAGCAGTTGAACAGGACGAACAGCGAGAAGAAGATCCCGTACACGAAACCCGGTGGGTGCTGGTCGGCGCCGGGCCCGACCAGGTAGATCCCGATCGCGATCCACGGGATGGCGCCGGCGACACAGCCGATCCAGAACGGACCCAGTCCCGAGCCGGGAGACTCGTACCGTTCCTGCATCCAACCGAATCCGATCATCGACGCGTTCACGCCGACGAGCGCGACGAGGGCCGCGACGTCGCTGATGCCGACGAGCATGGCGATCAGCACGATCATGATCGAGGCGCTGAGGGAGTACTCCAACCACCGGTAGGGATTGCGACGCGTGCGCAACTGGTCCTGGTACGACGCCCACCGCGGCCCCGCGACGGTGAAGTGGGCGAGGGCCGAGAGTCCGAAGAAAGCGGCGGTCGCGCCGGCGAAACTGAGGTGGAACAGCGTCACCGCCTGGGTCCCCACGTCGGGGCCGGGCGGACCGGTCATGTAGGTCGCGCCGACCGGCAACGCGAAGTCGTTGGCGAGCACGAGAATCGCCACCGCCTGGGCCGCGTGAAATGACCCGGCAACGACGTTGGAAGGCCGGAGCCGGGCGAGCGCGCCGGGAGCATCGCTGGAATCGAGTTGGTCCGGGCCCTGCACCATTTCGGGTCGCCTCCTCGGCGGGTGGAGTGGAACTTCTTGCAGAAGCGTATTTTATCACTAAACTTCGGACGTGCTGGAACCGCCCTACGATGACCCGCCGATGCCCGACGACGACGAGGTGGTCGGCCTCCGGGCCGCGGCCGAGCGACTCGGCGTCCACTACATGACCGCCTACCGATACGTCAGGATCGGCGCGCTCCCCGCCGACAAGGTCGGCGGTGCCTGGCAGGTACGCATCGGCGATCTCCGCACCCTGATGGACCGCGAGCGGTCCCGGCCCGGACCCGGAGGGATTCGTTGGGCCCCCTACCGAAGTCAGCTGCGGGAGCGACTCGTGGCCGGCGACGAGGCCGGGGCGTGGTCGATCGTGGAACGGGCGCTGGTCTCGGGCGCGTCCGCCGAGGACATCCATCTCCAACTCCTGGTCCCGGTGCTCGGCGAGATCGGCGACGCCTGGGCGCGCCATGAACTCGATGTCGCCGACGAGCACCGCGCGTCGGGCGTCGCGACGAGACTCATCGGACGACTCGGGCCGTCCTTCGCCCGACGCGGCCGCAAGCGCGCCACCGTGATCATCGGCGCCGCGGCCGGTGATCAGCACACGATGCCGCTCGCGATCCTCGGCGACATCCTCCGCGGTCACGGGCTCGCGGTCATCGACCTCGGCGCGAACACTCCTGCCGAATCGTTGGTCGAAACCGCGAAGCGCCACGACGACGTCATCGCCGTCGCGATCGGGGTGGGCTCGGATCAGAACGTCGACGCCGCGCGCGACGCGGTCGCGTCGATCCACGAAGCGGTCCCGGGCCTGCCCGTGTTCGTCGGTGGTCCCGCCATCGCCACTGAGTCCGACGCTCGCGCCATCGGCGCCGACGAGTACGGCGCGACTGCGCTCGACGTGGCTCGCCGGTGCACCGAGTTGGCGGGCGGCTGAGCTGCGTACGGGGACCGGATCACCGGTTCACGCGCGCTCAGTCCGGGAGCCGCTCGCCTTCGAGGACGCGGACGAGGCCGGTGGCGGCGCGGCCGGCGATGCGGTCGAACGCGATACCGAGCAGCGGATTGGCGATGCCGAGCAGACCGTTGAGCGTGAGCTCCGCGTCGTAGACGACGATCGATCCGGCGCCGTCGGACTCCACCGTGATCGTGTCGAGTGAGGTGAGCATCCGGCTCTCCGCCCGGACGACGATCGTCCTCGGGGGCTCGTATCGCGTCGTGCGATACCGCAACGGCGAGCCGAGGCCTTTGATGGAGACGTCGAACACCGCGTCGGGTCCGGGACCGTCACCCTCGGACTGCTCCACCTTGGTGACCCCGGGATCCCATTCCGCGAAGTTGGCCAGGTTCGCCATGTAGGCGAAGGCCTCGGCGGGCGGCTTCGGGGAACGGACTCGAACGATGTAACGGGCCATGCGTCAGGTCTAGCTGGTGGCACCGGGCCGGCTTCCACCCGGCTGCTCGTCCCTCGCAACTCCCCGCCGCCCGTCGCGCCCCTGGCCCGCCGACTTGACTTCCGAGTTTTAGTGCTAAATACTTGGAGGAGATCGGAACGTCCGGTTTCAACCAGTGAATGCCTCGGGAGGCAACCATGATCCGCAAACTCGCCCTCGCCACCGCAACCGGTGCCCTCGCCCTCGGTCTCAGTGCCGCCCCGGCCGCCGCCGCCGGGCCGACCGAGCCCGGCAACGCCTGTCAGCGCGCCGGAATGTCCACGGTCAAGAGCCTGGGCAAAGGCGTCTTCCCCTCGATCGCCAAGTCCGGCGTCGACGCGGGAACGCTGAAGTCCCTCGGTGTCCGCGGCATCGACTCGGTGCCGGACTCCACGGTCTTCGCCCTGCCCCAGGTCCTGGAGCTGCACCGCACCAGCCCGGCGCTGTTCCCCTGGTGTGACTGACGGATCCGGTCCGGCCCGCGACGTGCAGACGTCGTCGGGTCGGACCGGGGCCGTCGCGCCCGAGACCTTCGCTCCCGCCACCACCGGCGTCGTCGTCGTCGACCACGGTTCGCGTCGGACCGAGTCGAACCGGCGCCACGAAGCATTCGTCGCCGAGTGGAAGTCCCGGAGCCCCTACTCCATCGTCGAGCCCGCGCACATGGAACTGGCGGAACCGTCGATCGGCGACGCGTTCGCCGCCTGCGTCGCGGCCGGCGCGACCACCGTGGTGATCGCTCCGTACTTCCTCTGGCCCGGCAACCACTGGGACCGCGACATCCCCGCCCTCGCCGCGGACGCGGCCGGTCATCATCCGGGCGTCCGCTATCTCATCACCGCTCCGCTCGGTCCCCATCCACTGTTGATGGACATCGTCGAGGACCGCATCCGTTCGTGCATCGACCACGCCACCGGGGACACGCCGGAGTGCGACGTGTGTGCCGGGACGGGACGCTGCCACCTGCGGTGAGCCGCGCCAGTCAGATCCCGGAGTTGTTGAACGAGTCGAGTCGATCCTTCTGGGTGAGCAGCTGGGCCCGCGTCGACGCCGGGCTCGTACGGACCAGTTCCGCCTGCGCCACGAGGTCAGCGAACTTCGTGTCGGGCACGCCGTCCCAGTTGGTGTCGACCAGATCCGTCAGCGCCACCCGACCGTCCGCGAAGTTGAGCCACGCGGCGAGGAGTTGCACATCGAGGATCTCGGTGGCGACCGAGCTCCCGCTCTTGTCGAGGACGTCGATCGCCTTCGCGATCGTGGAAGCATCTCGCTGTTCGTTGAACACCGAACTCATGAACCCGGTGATCTTCAACATGCAGAGCAGCTGCGCATCGGTGTGATCGCGCGGCTTGCGGAGCTCCTTCTTGAAGTACCCGTGGGATCGCGAGTCGGTGAAGTTGCCGACCACGATGACCCACTGGTCATCGGACGCCGAACCGTTGTCGTCGTCGGCTGCGCCGAAGCGAACGTCGTACGCACACGCATCAGCGAAGGTGTGAATCTGGCTGTCGGTCACGTTGCGCGCGGTGCCGTCCGGGCTCGGATCGGGATCCGGGTTCGGCGGGTTGTGCAACAACACGCTGGTCACGTCCGGCGCGGGCGCGCCGTCGTCCCAGTTCCAGGTGAGGGTGAGGTCGTCGCTACCCGGGTCGGTACTCCGGCCGACGAAGCCCACCGGGTCACCGGCGTGGACGATCACGGTCGGAATTCCGTTCACGAGGATGGTGCCCGTGTCGTCGATCGCGGCCGTCGGCGCGACGTTCGTGACCGTCAGTGAGGTCGGGCCCGTACCGGTGCCGCCGTCGTCATCGGTGACCGAGCCGGTCACCGTGAACCCGCCGTCGTCCATGTACTGATGGGCGCCGGTGACCGTGCCCGCATCCGAGACGCCGGCCGAGCCCTGGGTGACGACCGTCGGCGTCACCGCCTCCGCCGGCCCGAATCCCCAGTCGATCGCCCCGGTGTAGGTGTCGTTCCAGCCGGGGTCCACGAAGCTTGCGGCGTAGATGGTCGACGAACCCTCGGTCATCGATGCGGGCGTGACCGCCTTCATGACGATGGTCGGCGCGACGTTGCTCACGGTGACGGTTCCGGTCGCGGTGACCGGCCCGGAGGCATCACCGGTGACGGTCAGCGTCGCGGTGTAGGTGCCGTCGTCACTGCAGCGGATCGTCGGCGTGAGCGTTGCGCCACCCGCGACGATCACGCACACTGCGCCGACGTCGTTCCCGGCGTTCGCGGTGACGGTCCACGAGTAGGTCAGGGCGTCCCCGTCGGGATCGGTCGCCGTCCCCGTGAGGCCGATCGCCGCACCCTCCGCGCCGGAGGCGGCACCAACCGTCGCCGTCGGCGGGGAGTTCCGGGGCCGCACCGCCGCCGTGTACACGTCGAGACCGCCGGTCCCGTTCGGGTTGTCGCCGGTGCTGTTCGACGAGTCCGCCCACGACGGGTACATGATCCCGCCGCCGAACGCGAGCCCGGTGTAGTCGCCGAGCTGCTGGTTGCCGTTCTGGGCGTAGCCGTTGGTCGGCGCGTCGGCGACGGCGACGTTCGGCGCCCAGTTCGCGCCGCCGTTGGTGCTCCACGACGCGAACAGCGTCACGTCGTTGTTGGCCGTGCCGTCCAGGTCGCTCGCACTCGGCCCGCCGCCGGTGTCACCGCGCGCGTCGTAGAAGCTCACGCCGACGTCGCCGTTCGACTGGTCGAGCGCGATCTTCGGCAGCATCTGCGAGTTCGTCCCGGCGTCGTCGTTCACCCGGACCGGTGCGCTCCACGTGGCCCCGTCGTTGGTTGAAGTGCGCACGAAGATGTTGAAGTCGTTGCTCTCGTCGGGCGCCTCGTCGGTGTAGACGAGGTAGACCCGGTCGTCGTTGGTGCCGCCGGTGCGATCCCAGGCGAGACCCGGCTCCGCGTCGACGGATCGGGTTTGCTGGGCCGGGAGGAAGTCGAAGCCACCCACGTTGGTGCTCGTCACGGTGACCGCCGCACCGAAGCCGCCGGCGCCGAGCCCGTCCGCGTCCGTGTGGACGAGGATGTTGGCGGGACCCTGGTTCCCGGTCGGGGTCATGTAGGTGACCATCACCTCACCGGTCGGGCCGATGGCGATGTCGCCGAAGTTGCCGGTGGTGGAGACGTCCT
Organism: uncultured Bifidobacteriaceae bacterium; assembly: GCA_964544295.1. Classification (GTDB taxonomy): domain Bacteria; phylum Actinomycetota; class Acidimicrobiia; order IMCC26256; family JAENVU01; genus JAENVU01. Next base: position 2,613 of record CAZJBJ010000100.1, on the reverse strand, counting down.
GCTCCGCGCCCCAGGCCCCGAACGCACCGGCGCCGGTGACGCTGCGACCGCGAGCGGCGATTCCGTTGGAATCGTCCCGCCACGCCACCCAGACCGCGCCTTCGCCGGCGACCACCGTCGGCTGGTCGAGGGAGCCGGTCGTGACGGTGTCGACGGGACCGAGGTTGGTGAAGGTCGCACCGAGGTCGGTCGTCACGTAGAGCTCGATCGTGCGCGGGGTGCGCTGCAGATAGCCGACGAAGAGGTTGCCGAACTCGTCCCACGAGAGGGTCGGGTCGCAACACGCGGCCGGGCGACCGTCACCGCCCGCGCCGGTGCCGGTCGCGAATGTCGTCCGGGTCCAGGTCGCGCCGCCGTTGGACGAGATCGACAGCGGCAGGCCGGCGTCACCGGCGATGCCGTTCGTCATCACCGCGATCTGTTGGGCGTTGTTCGGGTTGACCGCGACGGCCGACTCGTCCTCGTTGCCGGCGAGCGCGGTCGCGTTGGTCGGCGCGCCGACCGACGCGGCACTCGCGGCCGTGGTTGTGGTTGCGACCCACGCACCGGCGATGAGTGCCGTTGTGGTGAGTGCCGCCAACGTTCGGCGCGCGCGCCCAACTTGAATGCTCTTCGTATGGTGAAGCATTGCGTCCCTCCCCGCGTCGCCGGTCCGCCACCAGCGCCACTGCGACCGTAAACCTCGCGTCTGCCGATGTCCATGGGGAATGTCAGAAGGCTTCGCCGTCAGGGGCAGGCCGCGGTCTCTGCGCCGGCGACGAACCGCACCGGCACCTCGATCCGGACACCGGGTACCTCGGTGCCCTCGGCCCGTAGTTGGACCGTGACCGTGCCCGCACCGGTCCCGAGCGGAGCCGCCACGGTCGCCGAACCGCGGCCGACGGCGGCCGGAACGGTCGTGGACTCCGATCGGGACCCAACCCGCACCTGCACGTCGAGCGTGGCATCCGGCTCTCGCGACGTGCCAGCCAGCTCGTAACAGAGGCGGACCGAGCGGCCGAGTTCGGACTGGCCCTGCGGAGCCGTCAGCTCCAGCCGCCAGCCTCCGGCTTCGGCCGCCGCCACAGGGGGGAGGTTCGTCGTGGCACTGGACGGTGACGACGAACTCGACGTCGGGCTCGACGTCGGGCTCGTCGTCGGGCTCGACGACCGGGACGAGACCGGCGCCGGGTGGGAGTTCCCCCCGCTCGAACACGCGGTCAGTGCGCAGCCGAGCAGACCGACGATCGCGACACCCCGCAAGGACATGGGTCCAGTCTGCCCGCGGCCGGCCCGCGCCGCCGCGCGTGCCACGGAATGCGCGGCGAAGCCTGGCGGTTCTGCTCGCCATGACTGATCCCACCGCCCGCGGCCGCGTCCACGTCGAGGACGGACCCAAGCGGGTGCGGGTGTTCCTGCATGGTGAACTGCTCGCCGACACGACGCACGTGAAGCACGTGTACGAGGCCCCCTACTACCCGCAGTACTACATCCCGATCGCCGACGTCCGGATGGATCGACTCACCCCGACCGAGACCGCCACCCACTCCCCCAGCCGGGGCGATGCGCGGCACTTCACCGTGACGGCCGGCGATCACACGGTGGTCGACGGGGCGTGGCGGTACGACACGTCACCCATCGAGCAACTGCGTGACCTGATCCGGTTCGATTTCGACGCGTTCGAGTGGTTCGAGGAGGACGAGCCGATCATGGTGCATCCCCGCAACCCGACCACGCGCGTCGACATCCTCGACAGCTCCCGGCACGTGCAGGTGGTGATCGACGGGGTGACCGTGGCCGACTCCCACCATCCGCGCCTGCTGTTCGAGACCGGCTTGCCGACGCGCTACTACCTGCCCCGGGTCGACGTGCGGATGGACCTGCTGGAACCGACCGACTCCGAGACCGCGTGCCCGTACAAGGGGGGTCGCCGAGTACTGGACGGTCACCGTCGGCGAGCGGCGGCTCGCTGATGTCGCGTGGTCGTACCCGTCGCCACTCGCCGAGAGTCAGAAGGTCGCGGGGCTGATCTGCTTCTACAACGAGCGCGTCGACCTCGTCGTGGACGGTGAACCATTGGCCCGACCCACGACGAAGTTCTCCTGACTCCGGCGCTCTGCACGATCTGCGAGACTTTCCTTTCGGATTCGGGGAGGGGGCGCCATGGGCGCGAAGTCCAAGTTCGCGGCACTCGTCGTGGTGCTCGTCGGTGCCGCCGGGTGCAGTTGGGGTCAGGCGGGATTCGACGCCGGCAGAGCCGGGTGGTCCAGCGCGGATGGTTCGTTCACGACCGACAACGTCGGATCCACCACGCTCCTCTGGGAGGCCGACGGCGTCGCCAGCAACGGGTTCGGCCTCACGGTTCCCGTGATGGACGCGCAACGGGTGTTCTTCGTGTCGGGCGGCTCGAGTACGGCCGGGACCCTCGAGGCGTTCGACCGCAACGGCGGACCGGACTGCACCGGTTCGCCGCGCGTATGTCAACCACTCTGGCGGGCGAGCCTCCCCTTTCCGGCAGCGAGTCAGCCCATCGTCACCAACGGGGTGGTGTTCATCGGGGGCGGCACGTCGAACGGCTGGACGGTCGTGGGCTTCGACGCCGCCGGAGTGAGCGGGTGCTCGGGGACGCCGCTC
>CAZJBJ010000099.1:0-15096 GCA_964544295.1 uncultured Bifidobacteriaceae bacterium | reverse complement strand
GTTCGCCCAGTCGAGCCTCGAGACGGGATACCTCGGCTTCGTCGGCAGCATCGTGAAGCCGGAGAACTACAACTACGCCGGCATGGGCGCGTGCGACAGCTGCAACTCGGGTCGTCAGTTCCCGTCGCCGCGCGTCGGGGTGCGGGCCCAGATCCAACACCTCAAGAACTTCGCGGACCCGACGTCGCGAGCCGCGACGCTGGCGAACCCGCCGGTCGTCGAGTGGTACGGCAAGCGATCGGACGGGACGCTCGATCCGTTCCTCGCGGTCACCAACTACGACCGCTTCTTCGCCAAGGGCACCGCGCCCACCTGGAACCAGATGGGCGGCCCGGGCAAGTGGGCGAGCGCGCCGACCTACGGCACCGAAGTCCTCAAGATGTACAACCGGATGCTGACGTTCAACGGACTCAACGGCGCGTGCCCGCCCGACGGTCTCGGGTTCGGTCCGGCCGAAGCGCGCGACTGCCCGCTGCCGATCCGGCATCCGGGCCGCGCGGTCGCAGCCACGAGCGGGGGCTACTGGGTCCTCAACGGTGACGGGTCGGTGAAGTCGTTCGGCAGCGCGGTCAACTACGGGTCGACGCCGTTCGCTTGGGACATCGCCCGCGACATCGTGGCCATGCCTGACGGTCGGGGCTACGTGGTGCTCGACGGTCTCGGCGGGGTCCACCTCTTCGGATCGGCGGCGACGAGCCCGCTGCGTTCCGTGCGCGGGCCGTATTTCCCGTTCGACATCGCCCGCAGCATCGTGATCACGCCCGACGCCGGTGGCTACTACCTCCTCGACGGCTACGGCGGCATCCATCGCGCCGGGAACGCGCAGTCGATCCCCGGACCGCGCCCGTACTGGCCGGGTTGGGACGTCGCCCGGTCGTTCGCGGTCTCGCTCGACGGCAAGGGCGCGGTGCTCCTCGACGGGTTCGGCGCGGTGTGGCGGCTCGGCAACGTCCCCAACGTCGGCTCGACCTGGTTCGGCTTCGACATCGCCCGGGACATCGTCATCATGCCGGGCGGTGACGGCTACGCGGTCCTCGACGGGTTCGGTGCCATCCACCGGTTCGGTTCCGCGCCGGCACCTCGCGACATCGGGTGGGCGACGTTCGACCGCTGGCGCAGCCTCGCGTTCTACGGCTCCGCGTACGTCGGCGCCCGCAACGACGGCTACACGGCCTCCTGACCGATCGTCGTGTCGTCCCCGTGGCCGGTGTGCACCACCGTGTCCGGGGGCAGGGTGAGCAGCCGGGTGCGGATCGACCGCACGATCGTGTCGTGGTCGGAGAACGAACGCCCGGTCGCGCCGGGCCCGCCCTTGAACAGCGTGTCCCCCGAGAACACCCGGCCACCGGCCTCGTCGGAGAGGCTCACGCCACCGGGTGAATGACCCGGCGTGTGCAGCGCGCGCAGCGTCACCCCGCCGACTGCGAACGTGTCGCCGTCGGCGATGCTCCGGTCGGGCGCCCGGTCCGGGTGCACGACGTCCCACAACATGCGGTCGTCGGGATGGATCGCGATGGGCGCACCCACGGCATCGGCCACCTCGACCGCCACGTTGATGTGGTCGTTGTGGCCGTGCGTGCACACGATCGCCACCACCCGCCGACCCCCGACGCCCTCCACGATCGGTGCCGCGTCGTGGGCCGCGTCGATCACGATGCACTCGTCGTCGTCGCCGACGATCCATATGTTGTTGTCGACCTCGAAGTCCTCGCCGTCGATCGAGAACGTCCCGTGGGTGATCACGCGATCCAGGCGGCTCACAGGACCACCACGGAGCGCAGGACCTCGCCGCGTTCCATCTTGTGGAACGCGTCCTCCACCGCGTCGAGCGGGATGGTCTCGGTCACGAAATCGTCGAGCGGGAGGCGGCCCTGGAGGTACAGGTCGATCAGCAGTGGGAAGTCCCGACTCGGCAGGCAATCCCCGTACCAGCTCGGCTTCAGCGCGCCGCCGCGACCGAAGAACTCGATCATCGGCAGTTCGATCGTCATCGACGGGTCGGGCACCCCGACCTGGACGAGCGTGCCGGCGAGATCGCGGGCGAAGAACGCCTGCTGCATCACCTCGGGCCGGCCGACGGCCTCGATGCAGACGTCGGCACCGTTGCCGTCGGTGACGGCGCGGACCGCCTCCACCACGTCACCTGTGCTCGCGTCGATCACGTGGGTCGCACCGAACCGGCGTGCGAGCTCGAGCTTCTTCGGGTCCAGGTCGATCGCGATCACCGTCGCCGCGCCCGCCAACCGCGCGCCGACGATGGCCGCGTTGCCCACGCCGCCGCAGCCGAACACCGCCACCGAGTCGCCGGGCTGGACGTCGCCCGTGTGCATCGCGGCACCGAGCCCGGCCATCACGCCGCATCCGAGGAGCCCCGCCGCGGCCGGGCTCGCCGCCGGGTTCACCTTGGTGGCCTGACCGGCGGCGACGAGCGTCTTCTCCGCGAACGCGCCGATCCCGAGGGCGGGCGTGAGCGGTTGACCGTCGGCGAGGGTCATCGGCTGGGTGGCGTTGTGGGTGTTGAAGCAGTACCACGGCTTGCCGCGCCGGCACGACCGACACTCCCCGCAGACGGCCCGCCAGTTGAGGACGACGAAGTCGCCCGGCGCGACGGACGTGACGTCGTCGCCGACCGCGGCGACGACCCCGGCGGCCTCGTGGCCGAGGAGGAACGGGAAGTCGTCGTTGATCGCGCCCTCCCGGTAGTGGAGGTCGGTGTGGCACACCCCGCACGCCTGGACGTCGATCAACGCCTCACCCGGGCCCGGATCGGGGACGACGATCGTCTCGGTCGTGACCGGTTGTCCCTTGGCGCGGGCCACGATCCCGCGGACTTCGTGTGCCATCGGTGTCCTCCTGCCCGGCGCCGGGCTCGCTGCTGTCGAGGTGTTCTACCTCACCCGGAGGGTCGCCCGTACGGCCCGGTGATCCGATCCCACCGACGGTCCGACGCGCGAGTCCACGACGTCGAGCCGGTCGTCGATCCAGATGTGGTCGATCTGGCTGTGTGGCCGCCACGCCGGCCAGGTGCGACCCCGCACCGCCCGGCGCCGGTTGCGCAGGACGGCCTGGATCGGCGGGCCCCACATGTTGCAATCGCCCGCGATCACCGACGGCATCGCCCGGGTCGCGAGCGCGGCGTCGAGCGCGCGCAGCTGGGGGAGTGAGCCCCACAAGCGATGCGACGCGTGGATCCCGGCGACCGCGATCGTCCCGCCGGGCGTCTGGACGTCGAGGATGATCGCCTGCCGCTGCTCGATGACGTCACCGGGCGCCTTCGGCAGCGTCACGGTCTGGACCCGCCGCACCGGGAGCCGCGACAGGATCGCGAGCCCGCACGTTCCGGCCGGTCCGTCGCCGACCCGGAGCCGGCGGGGCTTGGCCGGATTCCGATCGGACATGAACGGGATGTCGTGCAGTTCCGCGCCGATGGTGCGAGCCAGTTCGTCGATCACCGCCGGCCGATCGCCGGGGCGCCAGGACTCGGGCAGCACCGTCACGTCGGCGTCGAGCGCCTGCACCGCACCGAGCACGTCGAAGGGATGGCCACGCATGTCGACCCCCCAATGCAAATTGAAACTCGCAACCGAGAACTCGACCATGGGCGACCGCAGCGTATCCCCGGCGTCGGAATCGAGGGTCCGAGCCGGTCCTATTAGTGTCCGGGACTCACTCACTGGAGGTATGTGGCGATGGCCGTCAGCGGATTCGATCTCTCGGGACAGGTTGCGGTGTTGACCGGTGCAGGTAGCGGCATCGGCAAGGCGACCGCGATCACCTTGGCCGGCGCCGGCGCGACCGTCGTCGGTGGTGACATCGACGTCGACGCCGCCGAGGCCACCGTCGCGGAGATCACCGCCGCCGGTGGCACCGCCCGGGCGCAACGGACCGACGTGACCCAGCGCGCCGAAGTGGACGCCCTCATCGACGGGGCGAAGGCCGAGTTCGGCCGGGTCGACATCGTCGGCAACATCGCGGGCGTGCCGCACAACCGGATGATCGCCGAGTGTTCCGACGACGAGTTCGAGCGCATCCTCGCGATCAACCTCAAGAGCGTCTTCTACGGCTGCCAGGCGGCGCTGCGGGTGATGGGTGACCAGGGTTCGGGCAACATCATCAACGTCTCCTCCGGCGCCATCGACACGCCGGCCCCGACCCTGGCCTGTTACGGCATGACCAAGGCCGCGGTGGCGATGCTCACCAAGACCCTGGCGTGCGAGGCCGGCCCGCTCGGCATCCGGGTCAACGCCCTCGCACCCGGCGTGATCGAGACCAACTTCTCCCGCCACAACTTCGTGGACGAGGACGGCAACGTCGACCCCGAGCGGCTCGAGAAGTACCGGCAGCGGTTCGGGGCGATGGCCCCGCTCAAGCGGGTGGGTTCGGCCCAGGACGTCGCCGACTCAATCCTGTTCCTGGTCTCCGAGCGCGCCTCGTTCATGACCGGCCAGATCCTCCGCCCCAACGGCGGCACCGCGATGCCCTGGTAGGTCGAGGGGTTCGACCGGATCGACCGACGCGTTCGGGATCGGCAAGCGCACGACCACGCGGGCGCCGGGGTAGTCGGCAGCGACGGGGTCGAGGATCGCCACCGATCCACCGTGATGTTCGGCGTTGGCGCGCACCATCGCCAGGCCGAGCCCGAGCCCACCGGCATCACGGGCGCGGCCGTCGTCGAGGCGGGTGAAGCGTTCGAAGACCCGCTCCCGATCCTCGGTCGGGATCCCCGGGCCGTCGTCCTCGACGGTGAGGTACACGGCGTCGTCGGTCGTGAGCGTCACCCGCACCTGCGAGCGCGCGTGGCGGGTGGCGTTGTCCAACAGGTTGCGCACGATGCGGGTCAACTGTTCCCGGCTGCCCCGGACCCGACCGGCGGAGACGTGGTCGCTGTGCACGGCGACATCGGGTCGGTGGGTCTGGGTCGCCTCGTCGAAGACGATGTCGTCCAGATCCACCATCGTGGTCGGGATGGTGCCCTCGTCGGCGCGGGCGAGGTCGAGGAGATCGCCGACGATGCGTTCCATGCGGGCGTCCTCGGTGAGGATGCGCTCGACCACCGCGGGCCAGTCGGCGGCTTCGGGATGGCTCAGCGCGACCTCGCCGGTCGCGCGGATGGCAGCGACCGGCGACCGCAGTTCGTGGGAGGCGTCCGAGACGAACTGACGTTGCCGGGTCGAGGAACTGTGGAGCCGGTCCAGCATCTGGTTCATGGTGCGGGCCAGGCGACCCACCTCGTCGCGCGCTCGCGGTTCGTAGACGCGCTGCTCGATGTTGGTCGCGCTGATCTCGGCGACGTCCCGGCGAATCTTCTCGACCGGGCGCAGCGCCCGCCCGGTGACGCCCCACGCCACCAGTCCCATGAACAGGATGAGCCCGGGCACCGTCCAGGTGAGCGCGCTGGTCACGGTCTTGACCGAACTCTCGATGGTGCGTTGGGTTCCGGCGGCCACGAGATAGCCCGGTGCGCCGTTGATCTGGACCGGGATGAAGTTGAAGATCCGTCCGGCCACGAACCAGATGTGCTGTTCACCGGCGATGGCGCGGGGGAAGGGCCGACCGTTGCGTCCGACAATGGCCGGGTCCTGCGACGCGTCGCCGACGAAGCTGGCCCAGGTGCGGGCGGTGAGGCCGGGGGAGCCGTCGCGGATCCTGCCGTCGTCCTGCACCGCGACGATGACGAACCCGGACGGGCTCGGTACCGGCAACGGGTTGGAGGGTCCGCGAGTCTCGAACCGTTCGAGCGCGTCGGCCAGCGCGAGTGCGCTCTCGGTCCGCAGGTCCTCGCGGAGCGACGACCGCACCGCGCGCACCACGAACCAGGACGAGACGACGAGCGCGAAGGTGACGACCAGCGTGGCCGCGATGGTCACCCGGACCCGGACGGTGCCCCAGGACGCGCGGGGCGTCGCGGCCATCAGTCGGCCGTGACGTCCGGGACCAACCGGTATCCCGCGCCGCGGACCGTGAGGATGGTCTGGAGCCCGAACGGTGCGTCGATCTTCTTCCGCACGTACCCGATGTAGACCTCGACGATGTTGGGGTCACCGGGGAAGTCCGGACCCCACACCTCGTCGATCAGCTCCGCCTTCGACACGATGGCGTCGGAGCGTCGCATCAGCAGTTCGAGCAGCGAGTACTCGCGGGCGGTGAGTTCGATCGCGGCCTCGCCCCGGTGACACTCCCGCGACGCCGGATCCAGGCTGAGCGTGCCCACCTGCAGCACCGTCGGGCGGGGCGCCGCGCCCCGCCGGAGCAGCGCCCGGAGCCGGGCCACCAGCACCACGAACGAGAACGGCTTGGAGAGGAAATCGTCGGCGCCGGTGTCGAGGGCCTCAGCTTCGTCGAGTTCGCCGTCCTTGGCGGTGAGCATCAGGATCGGGGTCCACACCCCCTCGGCCCGCAGCGTCCGACAGATCCGGTAGCCGTTCATGCCCGGCAACAGGATGTCCAGGATGATCGCCGCGTAGGCCGTCTCCCGCGCCCGCCACAGGCCGTCGTCACCGTTGTGCACGACGTCGACGTCGAAACCTTCGGCGCGCAGGCCCGTTGCCAGGGCATCGGCGATGTTGGTTTCGTCTTCGACCACGAGGACCCGCATGATCCGATGCTGCCACGCCGGGGTGCCGGGTCGGGGGACGGCTCAGCCCCGGCTCAGTGCCGCGGTCGCGCCCCGAATCGGGCTGATCGGGCGTGCGGGCGGCCCATCGGAGTAGAATGGGAGCCCCGAATCGAAAGCGATACATGACTTCGACGTTCGCCGATCTCGGCGTCTCGGCCCCCCTCGCCGACGCGCTTGCGGCCCAGGGCATCAACGAGCCCTTCGCAATCCAAGCCCTCACCATCGCCGATGCCCTCGCGGGCCGCGACGTCCTCGGCAAGGCCAAGACGGGGTCCGGCAAGACCCTCGCCTTCGGTCTCCCGCTCCTCGACCGGGTCGAGCCGGCCGCGCCCCGCGAGCCGCACGGCCTGGTGCTCGTCCCCACCCGTGAGCTCGCGAACCAGGTGCGCGAAGTCCTCGAACCGCTGGGCAAGACCCTCGGCCTGAAGGTCAGTGCGTTCTACGGCGGTGTGGGGATGGACCCCCAGATCGAGGCCCTCCAGCGCGGCGTCGACGTACTCATCGGCACGCCCGGTCGCCTGATCGACCTCATGGAGCGGGGCGAACTCTCCTTCGCCAAGGTGCAGGTCCTCGTTCTCGACGAGGCCGACCGCATGCCCGACATGGGATTCCTGCCCCAGGTGCAGAAGATCCTGCACCGCGTGCAGAGCGTCCACCAGACGATGCTGTTCTCGGCCACGCTCGACCGAGGGATCGACCGCCTCGTCGACCGGTACCTGACCGACCCGGTGTCGCACGAGGTCGAGTCCAAGGAAGAGACCGTCGACCTGATGCACCACCACTTCCTCCTGGTGCACCAGATGGACAAGGTGAAGGTCGCCGCCGCGATCTCCCGTGCCGTGGACCGCACGTTGATCTTCTGTCGGACCAAGCGCGGCGCCGACAAGGTCGTCGAACAGCTGCTGCGTGATCGGGTCAAGGCCGGCGCCATCCACGGCGACCTGCGCCAAGCCGCACGGGAACGGGCGCTCGCCGACTTCTCCGACGGCAAGCTCCCGGTGCTGGTCGCGACGGACGTCGCGGCCCGAGGTATCCACGTCGACGGGGTCGACGTGGTCATCCACTACGACCCGCCCGAGGACCACAAGGCCTACCTGCACCGGTCGGGCCGCACGGCCCGCGCCGGCGAGATGGGCGTCGCGGTGATGCTGTCGCTGTGGAACGAGGAGAACGACGTCCGCGTCATTCAGCGTCGGCTGCAGCTCGATCGACCGATCGTCGAGGTCTTCTCCAACGACCCGCGCCTCACCGACCTCGCCAACTGGGATCCGACGGCCGACGAAGCCGTCGCGTAGCGACCGTTACCGGCCGGTGAACTCGGCCGGGCGGCGCTCCATGAAGCTCAGCAGCCCTTCCTGGAAGTCCTGGGTGCGCATGAGCGACGCGAGCTGCAACAGCACGTGCTCGGAGTGGGTGCGGAAGTCCTCGTTCATGCCCGCCCGGAACAGTCGCTTGATCGACTGCACCGCGAGCGGCGCGTTGGCGGCGATCTCACCGGCCCAGTCCTTCGCCACGTTCATCAGTTCGTCGTCGGCGACGACGTCGTTCACCAGTCCGAGTTCCTTCGCGTCGGTCGCGTCCAGGTCCCGGCCCAGGTAGGCGATCTCCGCCGCCTTCGCCCAGCCCACCAGACGCGGGAGGTACCACGTGCCCCCGCTCTCCGGCACGATCGCGCGCTTCGCGAACCCGGGGAGGAGGCGCGCGGACGCCGCCGCGAGCCGGAGATCGCACCCCAGGGCAAGGTCGAGGCCGTAGCCGGCCGCCGCACCGTTCAGCGCCGCGATCACCGGCGTGTTCATCTCGTGGAGTGCGATCGTGGGCAGGTCGCTGGTCCGGGCCAGGCCGCCCCCGCCGCCGGGGCTCACGTCGCCGCCCCCGCCGATCCCGGTGCCGGCCATCGCGTCCTTGATGTCGAGACCGGAGCAGAACCCCGCACCCGCACCGGTGAGGATCACCACGCGGACGTTCCGATCCCGTTCGACCCGCTCGATGATCTCGGTGAGTTCGACGAGCATGCGCACCGAGATCGCGTTGCGCCGGTGGGGCCGGTTGAGCGTGACCGTCGCGACGTGGCCGTCGACCTCGTAGAGGACTTCGGGAGTCGACGGGTCGGCGGGTGTGGTCATGGTCATCGGTTCCGATCTCGGTGCGGTTCGCTGTCGCGGCGCGGTCGCGCGGCTCGCTGGACGCGGCGCTCGTTCGGATAGCGGCGGGCCGCCGAGACGTGATGGCTCGTGGTGCCGGGGACGACGCGGACGTCGGCGTCGTCGGGTTCGATGATGTCGATCATGCCGCGCCGTCGGGCCTCGCGATGGGCGCGCAGCAGCTCGCGTCGCCGCGCCCGCTGGCGTTTCACCGCCCGCCGGCGGAGGGCGACGAGGACGACGAGCAGCACGCCGAGGACGATGCCCGCGACCCGGGCGACGGAGCCGAACGTCCATCCGCCCGCGTCGGACGCGGTCACGACCGGGGTCGGTGCAGGGGCGGCCGCGACCGGCGCAGCCACGGCATCCGCAGCCGGTGACGCGGTGGCCGTCGTGGTGGAAGGCTGCGGGGCCGCGGTCGGGGCCGCAGCCACGGTCGAGAGCCCGGTCGCAGTCGTGACCGCGTCCAAGGCGGTTCGGAACGCTTCGGGGAGGGTGGCGAACCCGGCCATCCGGTCGTCGAAGGTCACGGCCCGTGCGGGCGGCAGCGTGGTCACCGGCCCGGCGGAGGTCGTGCCGGCGAAGGCCTGGTCGAGCAGGTACCCGGACCAGCCGGTGTCGTCCCAGGTGTTGAGGACGACGGCGACGAGGGTGCGGCCATCGCGGCGCGCCGCGGTGATCAGGGTGCGTCCGGCCTGACTCGTGTAGCCGGTCTTGAGCCCGATCGCACCGGGATAGGTGGTGAGGAATCCCCGGTTGTGGTTGACGAGTCGGCGCCCGGCGCCGCTCGGGTCGGTGAACTCGTAGGTGGGGAGTGCGGCGGTGTCGGCGATCGCCGGGATGGTGAGTGCGTTCCGGCCGACGATGGCGAGGTCGTACGCGCTCGACCGCGTCCCGCCGCCGTAGCCCTCGGCCCCGTCGAGGCCGGCTGGATCCTGGAACGTCGTGTCCTTCATGCCGAGCCGCTTGGCCGTGGCTGCGGCCACCTTCGCGAAGCCGGCGAGATCGCCACCGGTGGACTCCGCGATCGCGTACGCCGCGTCGTTGGCCGAGATGATGAGGAGCGAATGGATCGCCTGGTCCATGGTCCAGGTGCTGCCCGCCTGCATGTCGATCTTGGACGCCGGTTGGGCCGCCGCCAGTGCGCTGACCGTGATCGGTGCGTTCAGTGATCGACGTTCGAGCGCGACGAGCGCGGTGAACACCTTGATCGTCGATGCCGTGAGGTGAGGTGCGTGCTCGTCCTTGGCGAGCAGGACCCGACCCGTCTCTGCGTCCACCACGATGTAGGCGTCGGGCGCCTGCGTGGCCGGCGGCGGGCTCGTCGGCGTCGTGTTCGTGGGGGCGGGGGTGCTCGGCGCGGGGGTTGCGGGTTCGGCCGCGGCCGGGGCGCTCAGACCGATGAGGACGCCCAGCGCGATCGCCGCGACCAACAGGCGGCGCGGGAGAGCCCGGCGGACTGACGTCATGCAGCTCCGAGGCTAGTTGCGCGCCCGCCGGGCAACGGGTGCGGCGTGACGGATGTCGTTTTCGGTCCGCCCGCCGGGCGCGTCGCGTGCCACGATGGCCGGGTGAGCCGAGAGAACCGAGTTTCCCGACGAATTGCCGCAATTGCCGAGTCTGCGACCCTCGCGGTCGACGCGAAGGCGAAGGCGCTCAAGGCCGCCGGCGAACCGGTCATCGGATTCGGCGCCGGCGAACCGGACTTCCCGACCCCCGCGGCCATCGTCGAGGCGGCCGTGGACGCATGTCGGAACCCGGTGAACCACCGGTATTCGCCGACCGCGGGCATTCCCGAACTCCGGCGCGCCATCGCCGACAAGACCGCGCGCGACTCCGGCTACGGCGTCATCCCGAGCCAGGTGCTCGTGACCAACGGCGGGAAGCACGCGGTCTCCAACACGTTCCAGACCCTCCTCGACCCGGGCGACGAAGTGCTGCTCCCGGCGCCCTACTGGACGACCTATCCGGAGGCGATCGCGCTCGCCGGTGGCCAGGAGATCGTGCTGCCGACCACCGCCGAGTCCGGGTTCCGGGTCACGGTGGACCAACTCGAAGCGGCGCGGACGCCGAACACGAAGGTGTTGCTGTTCGTGTCACCGTCGAACCCGACCGGTGCGGTCTACCCGCCCGAGGAGGTCGAGGCGATCGGCAAGTGGGCGGTCGAGAACGGGATCTGGGTCGTGACCGACGAGATCTACGAGCATCTGACCTTCGGTGACCACGTGTTCACCTCGATGCCGGCGGTGGTGCCCGCGTTGGCCGAGACCTGCGTCGTCCTGAACGGCGTCGCCAAGACCTACGCGATGACCGGCTGGCGGGTCGGTTGGATGATCGGTCCCGAGGACGTGATCGCCGCCGCGACCAACCTCCAGTCCCACTCGACCTCGAACGTGGCCAACGTGTCGCAGCGGGCCGCGCTCGCGGCGGTGTCCGGCGACCTCGACGCGGTCGCCATGATGCGCGACGCGTTCGCGCGGCGCGGCGCGATGATGCACTCGATGTTGAGCGCCATCCCGGGCGTCGTCTGCCTCGAGCCTCAGGGCGCGTTCTACTGCTTCCCCAGTTTCGAGGGTGTGCTCGGGCGCGAGCTCGGCGGCCGGATGGTCACGACCACCCTCGAGTTGGCGGAGGTGCTGCTCGACGTCGCCAAGGTGGCCATCGTTCCCGGGGAAGCCTTCGGCGCCCCCGGCTACGCCCGCTTGTCCTTCGCCCTCGGCGACGACGACCTCGAGACTGGGGTCCGTCGTATCGCCGAGTTCCTCGCCTGAGAGTCAAGAGTCAAGGAGTTTGCGTTGAGCAAACGTGTTCTGGTCACCGAAGAGCTCGCCGACCGTGGGCTCGATCACATGCGCGCGGCCGGCCTGGAGGTCGACGTGCAACTCGGCCTGTCGCCGGACGAACTGCTCGCCGCGGTGCCGGGCGCCGCGGCGCTGATCATCCGCAGCGCGACCCAGGTCACCGCCGACGTGCTGGCCGCCGCCACTGATCTCGTGATGGTCGGCCGGGCCGGCATCGGGCTCGACAACGTCGACGTCGCCGCCGCGACTCAACACGGTGTGATGGTCGTGAACGCGCCGCAGTCCAACGTCATCTCCGCGGCCGAGCAGGCGGTCGCGTTGCTCCTGGCCCAGGCGCGCAACATCCCCCAGGCCGACCGCGACCTCAAGGCCGGCGAGTGGAACCGGTCGCGCTGGACCGGCGTCGAGCTGCACGGCAAGACCCTCGGCGTGGTCGGGCTCGGTCGCGTCGGCGTGCTGGTCGCCCAGCGCTGCCTCGCGTTCGGCATGCGCCTGGTCGCGTACGACCCGTACATCAGCGCGGAACGGGCCCGGCAGCTCGGCGTCGAACTCGAACCGGACCTCGGGGCGCTCGTCGAGTCGGCCGACTTCTTGACCATCCACCTGCCCAAGACGCCCGAGACGATCGGCCTGTTCGACGCCGAGTTGCTGGCCCGCGCCAAGCCCGGTCTGCGCATCGTCAACACCGCACGCGGCGGGATCATCGACGAGGGGGCACTGGCCGACGCGTTGGCCAACGGACCGCTCGGCGGGGCCGCCCTCGACGTGTTCGCCAGTGAACCGACCACGGAATCGCCGCTGTTCGCGCTCGAGAACATCGTCGTCACCCCGCACCTCGGCGCGTCGACGAGCGAGGCGCAGGACAAGGCCGGTCAGACGATCGCCGAGATGGTGGTGCTCGGACTGGCCGGCGAGTTCGTGCCGTTCGCGGTGAACCTGGCGGCGAGCGAGGCCAACGCCACGGTGGCGCCGTTCCTGCCGCTCGTCGAGCGACTGGGTCAGCTCTTCACCGGCCTGGCCGGGGGAGTGGTGGACACCCTGGAGGTGTCCTACGAAGGCCAGATCGCCGATTACGACTGCAAGGTGCTCACCCTCGGCGCGCTGAAGGGCGTGCTCGGCCCGGTCCTGGACGAACCGGTCAGCTTCGTCAACGCGCCGGCCCTGGCCGAGTCCCGGGGCCTGGAGGTCAAGGAGTCGAAGCTCGCCGCCACGCACGACTACGTGAACCTGGTCGAGTTGCGCGGCAGCTTCGGTGGACGGTCCACCCACGTGGCGGGGACGCTCTACGGCAAGCAGGGGTCGCTGCGCATCGTCGGCATCGACGACCACGTGATCGACGTGCCACCGTCCGCGCACATGCTCGTGGTGCGGAACTCCGACGTGCCCGGCATCATCGGCAAGGTCGGCATGATCCTCGGCGACGCGTCGATCAACATCGACGACATGGTCGTGGGCCGCACGAACTCCGGTCAGGCCGCGCTGATGGCGCTCTCGACGACGACCCCGGTGCCCGACGCCGTCCTCGACGCGTTGCGCGCCGAGGACGGCATCATCGACGCCAAGGCGATCGAACTCGGCTGAGTCCGATCAGGCCGACCGCTGCTCCTTCAGGAGGTCGCGGATCTCGGCGAGGATCTCCCCCTCGACGGTCAGCGGTTCGTTCTCCTCTTCCTTCGTGCCCCGCATGCTCTGCATCTTCTCGAAGGACTTGATGATGATGAACAAGACGAAGGCGATGATGAGGAAGTTGACGAGCAGGGTCAGGAAGCTTCCGTAACGAATGACGCCATCGCCGATGTCGAGCGTGAGGTCCTCGAAGCTCGGCTTGCCGACGATCGCGCCGATGATCGGCATGATGATGTCCTGCACCATGCTGTTGATCAGGAGTCCGAACGCGCCGCCGATGATCACCGCGACGGCCAGATCCAGCACGTTGCCTTTCATGATGAACTTCTTGAAGTCGTTCAACATTTCCTTCATCGGTACTCCTGGAGGGTCGGTGTCGTGGTCGTGGACCGGCGGACAGTAGAGCAGCGAGCGGTACGAGAAAAGCGTTATCTCGCTCAGCGTTTGGCTGCGCGCAGACCGTCGTCCTCGGCCGCGGTCGCGTCGCGGTAGCAACGGTCCGCGTGCGTGCGGTCGTACGCGAACCCGCCCGGTTGGTGGTAGATGCCCGAGGTGCGCTTGCCCTTGATCGGGTGGGTGACCGGGCAGTCACCGTCCGCGTCCGGCTCCACCGAGGGCGCGGGCGGTGCGGCCGACGTGATCGGGATCGGCTTCGGGGGGAGCGGGAACGGTTGGGCCTGGTACGTGATCCCCCCGGTATCGGGGGCGCGGGCGGCGAGGAACTTCCAGGTCGCGTAGCCCAACCCGGTCAGCGCCGCCACGATCGCACCTCGGCGTCCCCACCTGCTCATGGCTCGCAGTTTCGCACGGCCGTACCGGAAATGCGTTGACCCTCTCCCTGATCTGTGCGAGAATCCCGATTCCTATGTCAGTGGCGACGCGTATCCAGAACCTGCTCCTTACCTAGGGGCGAGCGCCCCTCGGGGTCGCTCGTCGTTCACCCTCTCGTGCCTCCGGGCCGGGAGGGTTTTTGTTTGCCGAAATTCCCGCACCACCCCGAACCCCCGACTCATCATCAGAGAGGACCCCCCGATGGACAGGGTGCTGATCTTCGATACGACGTTGCGTGACGGCGAGCAGTCGCCGGGCATCGCACTGGACGTGGGCGAGAAGCTCGAGATCGCGGATCAGCTCGCGCGCCTCGGGGTCGACATCATCGAGGCGGGCTTCCCCATCGCCAGCGACGGCGACTTCGAAGCCGTCGAGGCGATCGCCAAATCGGTCAAGGGGCCGATCATCGCGGGGTTGTCGCGCACCGGGTTCAAGGACATCGACCGGGCCTGGGAGGCGGTGCGGCACGCGGAGCGGAATCGCATCCACGTGTTCATCGCCACGTCCGAGATCCACATGCGCAAGAAGCTGCGCATGACCCACGACCAGGTGAAGGCCGAGGTCGCGGCCGGCGTGGCCCGAGCGAAGTCCTACACCGACGACGTCGAGTATTCGCCCGAGGATGCGTTCCGCTCGGATCCCGAGTTCATGGTCGAGGCGTGTCAGATCGCGGTCGACAACGGTGCGACCACGCTGAACATCCCCGACACCGTCGGCTTCGGCGTCCCGGAGGACTTCGGGAAGCTGATCGCCTACGTGATCGACACCGTGCGTGGTGACTTCGTGGTCTCGACCCACTGCCACAACGACCTCGGCCTGGCCGTCGCGAACTCCCTGGCCGGGGTGGCCAACGGTGCCCGGCAGGTGGAGTGCGCGGTCAACGGCGCTTTTTTCTCTACCGGCCAGCGCTGCACTGCGTCGAGCCGCACCATCGTGACGGAAAAAATCTACGCGGATTTTTCTGCTGCATTCATCGCCAGGACTGCCGCGTTGAAAGTGGGCGATGCGCTTGATCCGGCAAGCCAGATAGGCCCGGTCATCGACCAGCGTCAGCTTGATAAAAATCTCAGCTATATCG
>CAZJBJ010000098.1:0-15314 GCA_964544295.1 uncultured Bifidobacteriaceae bacterium | reverse complement strand
GCGGCCGAGAGGCGGCGCATCCAGTCCATCTCACGGTCCGGCGCAGCGAGGTCCTCCCCGAGCGCGCCCGCGGGCGCCAACTCGAAGATGCCTGCCCCCGCGTCAGCGAGCGCCCGGCCGATCCCGAACAGTTCGTCCTCGGCCGCGAACGTGCCCGGCACGGGTTCACCGTCGATGGCCATGTGGGCGATGGTGCGCGACGTCGACACGCCGAGTGCGCCGGCTTCGATGGCCTCGCGCACGATGGCTGCCATCGCCGCGATGTCCTCGGTCGTCGCCGCTTCGTTCTTGGCGCCGCGCTCGCCCATCACGTACGCGCGCACCGCGCCGTGGGGTATCTGGGAGCCGACGTCGAGCGACTTCGGCACCTGGTCGATCACGTCGAGATACTCGGGGTAGGACTCCCAGCCCCACTGGATCCCTTCGGAGAGCGCCGCGCCCGGGATGTCCTCGACCCCCTCCATCAGGCCGATGAGCCAGTCGTGCTTGTCGGGGCGGGCGGGGGCGAACCCGACGCCGCAGTTGCCCATCACGACCGTGGTGACGCCGTGCCAGCACGTGGGCGTGAGGTTCGGGTCCCAGGTGATCTGACCGTCGAAGTGGGTGTGCACGTCCACGAACCCGGGGGTGACGAGCAGCCCGTCCGCGTCGATCGTGCGCGCCGCGTTCGTGCCGGCGAGGCTGCCGGCGTCGGCGATCTCGGTGATGCGCCCGTCGGTGACGGCGACGTCCGCGCCGCGGGGTGCGTCGCCGGTGCCGTCGACGAGCGTGCCGCCGGTGATGACGAGATCGGCCATGGTGGGTGCCTCCGAAGGTGAGCGAGTCTTGGCAGCCTATTGCGATCTGACGAGTCGTCAGGTTTCCGCGCCTCGCCGTACGCTCCCGGCATGCCGATCGGGATCAGCGAGGACCATCAGGCACTCCACCAGGCCGTGGACGGCTGGATGGCCCGCCACTGCCCGCCGGCGGTGCATCGGAAGCTGCTCGACGCGCCGTACGAGACGTTGCCGGCGTTCTGGCAGGAGCTCTCGGGTCAGGGGTGGCTCGGGTTGCACGTGGACGAGGACCACGACGGCGAGGGTGCCACCGTCGCCGAGCTCGCGGTCGTCCTCGAAGCGGCGGGTCGGGCGGGTATGCCCGGACCGTTCCTGCCGCACGTGCTCGCCTCGGCCGTGCTCCAGGACGCGGTGCACCGCGGCGACGCGCACGCAGGCGAGTACCTCTCTGGGCTGGCCGCAGGTGGGTTCGTCGGGTGTCTCGCGTTGTCCGGCTCGTTGGCGGCCGAGACATCCGGGACGCGTGTGCGGGTGACGGGGGAGCTGGGCGCGGTGCTGTCCGCCCACGTCGCCGGGCTGCTCGTCGCGGAGACGACGCTCGGCTGGATGGTGCTGCTGGCCGGCGAATACGAAGCCACCGAGCGGAAGAGTGTCGATCTGACCCGGCGCGTCGCGAGCGTCACGATCGACGCCGAGGTGCCGGCCTCGCGACTGCTGGCGTCGACGACCACCGCGCGGGTTCGCGAGATCGCAGTGGTGTTGATGGCCGCGGAGGCGGTCGGCTCGTCGCAGTGGTGCGTGGACACCGCGGCCGAGTACGCGCGCGACCGTCGGCAGTTCGGTCGTCCGATCGGTCAGTTCCAGGGTGTGAAGCACCGCTGCGCCAACATGCTCGCCCGCACCGAACTCGCCCGCGCTGCGGTGTGGGACGCGTGCCGCACGATCGACGATCCGGAGACCGGCGCGTTCACCGCCGCGGCCGCGGGTGCGCTCACGATCGACGCCGCGTTCGAGACGGCGAAGGATTGCGTGCAGGTGCTCGGCGGCATCGGTTTCACCTGGGAGCACGACGCGCACGTGTACCTGCGGCGCGCCATGGCGCGGCGGAGCTTGTTCGAGCCGTCGACGACGTGGGCCGTCCGCAGTGCCGAATCGGCGCTCGGTGGGGTCGTGCGGCGCCTGACCGTCGAACTCGACGCCGGCACCGAAGCACTCCGGGCGTCGGTGCGCGCGTTCCTGGCCACGCTCGACGGTTGTGACGATGCCGAACGTCGGCGCCGGCTCGCCGCCGAGGGGTATCTCGCTCCGCAGTGGCCGAAGCCGTGGGGGCGCGACGCCGGTGCCGTCGAACAGTTGGTGATCGACGAGGAGTTCCGCGCCGCGCACGTCGTCCGTCCGAACCTGGTCATCGGCGCGTGGGCGCTGCCGCCGCTGATGGTGTACGGCACGGAAGCGCAGCAGCAGCGGTGGATCCCGCCGACGCTGCACGGCGAGATCTCCTGGTGTCAGCTCTTCAGTGAACCGGGTGCGGGTTCGGATCTCGCCGGGCTCAGCACGAAGGCGGAACGCATCGAGGGCGGCTGGCTGGTCAACGGTCAGAAGGTGTGGACCTCGATGGCGAAAGAAGCCGACTGGGGCATCCTGCTCGCCCGCACCGACCCGGACGTGCCCAAGCACGAGGGCATCTCGTTCTTCATGCTCGACATGACCACGCCCGGCATCGACATCCGGCCGCTGCGCGAGTTGACCGGTCACGCGTTCTTCAACGAGGTGTTCTTCGACGACGTGTTCATCCCGGACGACTGCCTGATCGGACGCGAGCACGACGGGTGGCGGGCGACGCGCACGTCGCTCGCCAACGAACGCGTCTCCATGGGCAGCGGTGCCACCCTCGGCCGCGGCGTGCGGGGGGTGCTGGACCTGGTGCGCGAGGCGGGACTCGAATCCGACACTGCGACGCTGGCCGAGGTCGGCGATCTCGTGGCGCGCGACTACGCCCTGTCGGTGCTCGGCCACCGGCTGATGCTCTCCGCGCTCGGTGGTGCCGACCCGTCCGGCTCGGAGGCGTCGGTGCGCAAGCTCCTCGGCGTCGAACACGACCAGCGCGTGCAGGAGGTCGGCCTGGCCCGGTTCGGCGCCCTCGGCGCGGTGGCCGAAGGTCCCGCAGCGCAATGGTCCGAGCAGTTCCTCTTCACCCGCAACCTGACCATCGCGGGCGGCACCAGCGAGATCCAACGCAACATCATCGGCGAGCGGGTGCTGGGTCTCCCCAAGGACCCGTGACTGCTAGTGCGTACTGATTGTCAGTCGCATCGGGGAGCGTTCAACTAACGTCGGTCCACGGACGTGACCGGGCTTGGGAGTCGTATCGGCAATGGCATCGAAGTTCAAGACCATCTTGGTGCACCTTGGGTCCTTTGCCAGCGACCAGAGCCTCGCTCGCCTTCGATCAGCTCTCGGATACCTTGAGATCGGCGCGCTCACCAAGCGGCAGCTCGGCCGCACGAAGTATCCACTGGTCACGGATCGCTTTGCGGTCTTCGCAGCCGCCCTCGAAGCACTCTCTGGCCGACAGATCCTCTACTTGGAGTTCGGCGTCTTCGAGGGCGAGACGATCAGGTGGTGGGCGGAGCACGTTACAAGCCCAGATGCGCGCTTCGTCGGCTTTGACAGCTTCGAGGGCCTGCCTGAACATTGGCGTCCGGGTTTCGATGAGGGCCAGTTCGGTACGGGAGAGCCGCCCGATATCGCAGACGAACGCGTATCGTTTGTGCAGGGTTGGTTCGAGGAGACGCTGCCCAACTTCGAGCTTCCGAGCCATGACCAGCTCGTTGTGAACGTGGATTCGGATCTCTACTCGAGCGCGGTCACGGTCTTGAGCCACGTCGCTCCGTTCCTCCGATCAGGCAGCCTTCTTTATTTCGACGAGCTCGCCGACCGCGACCATGAACTCCGAGCACTGAAGGAGTTTCTGGCTCGAGAGGTCATTGACTTGGAACCGATCACGGCTGGTGGCGGCGGCGCACACTTCTTGTTTCGGGTTCGTTGACTCTTCGACGGTGCGGGCGTAAGTTGCGCGTGGACGTGCTGGTGGGCTGGGAGGGTGCTGTGCGGAAGTTGCTGGGTTTGGGTGGAGTCTTGATTCTTTCCGTAGCCGGGCTAGCGGTGACTGGGGCGAACGTTTCACCGGCTGGTGCCGTGTCTTCCCCCCGTGGGGAGTCCATGGGTTTTGCAATCACGTTGCCTTCGCACGCCGACGTGGATAGAGCCGCGGCGCAAGGTGTGAAGTGGATACGCGTGGGGTATCAGTGGGATTGGATCACTAGCAATCCGCAGGTTCCAAACCCCAACCCGGCTTCATGGAACTGGACCGGATTTCAGGACATCACTACCTGGGCCCACGCCGATGGATTAAAGGTGCTAGCAGTAGCACTCGGCACCCCATACTGGGCGAACGGCCGTAGTTGGACCGCTGATGCATCCAACAACGGGTTCTATTATCCTGATGCAGCGCACCTCAGTGACTGGGCAAACTACGTAGATGGAATGGCAGCGCGCGGCGCTGATGCGATAGAAGTGTGGAACGAGCCTAATGAGGTGGCCTTCGTAAAAGGAGGAGGGCCGAACCCGAGTTCGCAAGCGGCACTTCAGCGCTATACCTACGACCATGTGAAACCATTTTTCCCGTCCATGCCCATCATTTCTGGCGGCCTCGCGGCGGGATCGTCCGTAGGTGACTTCGGTAACTATTGCACCCAGGCCTCCGCACCAAATGACCCGGTACAATTCCATCTCAGTGAGTACCTCGCGCCACCTGCTTCCTACAATAACGGGAAGGGATTCTCGGGTTCGTTCGATGGCATTGGATATCACCCATATTCAACCTCGCCGCTTGGCTCTGCACCGCCCGCATATTGCTATAATGGCGCGGGCCGCGCAGCGGATGTATCAAATGTAAGCACGTTCGTGGGTAACTCACGGCCTCTTTGGTTCACGGAGTTCGGCGTTGAAACTGACGGGCCGAATGGTGCAGGGGAAGCGGTCGCTGCTAGCAGATTCGATGAGTATTTTCAGGAGTTCGACAATCTCCGAGGGTCAGGAATATCAATTGCCGAGTCCTTCGTATACTCCCTGAACGATGGGCCCGACCCAGCGGTAGACTTCAATGATCGGTTTGGCGTCTTTGATGTCAACGGTGTAGAAGAGCCAGCTGCGGCCCACGTTCGATCCGAGGCTGCGCTTACGACTCGAGATGCGACCGCCCCGATTATTCTGTCGCCGACTGCACTGAAGGCGGTTGACCAACCGGTTGAACCAACGATCGAGAACGTCACTTGGACAACTGATGAAGCCTCTACGAGTGTGGTTGAGTATGGATTGAGCGCGCCGCCTTGGGGAAGTGAGTACGACTTGTCAGCGGCCTCTGCGGGCATGACGACTAGCCATGCGGTGACTTTGACGCACCTGACGCCTGGAACAACATACCATTACAGCGTATTGAGTTTTGATCGATGGGGAAATGCGACTCGATCGGTGGATAAGACTTTTGTAACTTCCAAAGGATTGAACAAGACCGGCACGGCCGTCGGGGGCTTGACTTCGGCGAAGTTCTCCACGACAAGTGGTGGCCTGGTGCTGGTTTTGGTCGGCTCTAACGGAACGGGAGCATCCGTTACTGGAGCGGGTCTATCCTGGAGTTCTACCCCTACCGTTCAGGCAAGTGCATTCGGTGGGACAACGGCGATCTTTTCGGCGCAAGCGGCAGGACCGATTACAAACGGGCAGGTCGCGGTAACGACTAGCGCGCCTGCAGATATGCAGATGACCGTTATGTTCTTCCGTCCGGACATTTTTGCGTCGAATCCAGTGGTCGGTAATGGAGTCGGTGCTCAATCAGGGATTGGCACTACCCAGAGTGTTGCGGTCGGGCCCGTAAACGCTGGCTCACTTGTTGTCGGACAGGGCCGTGACCCATCGTCCACCAAGGTGCATACGCCTGCGAGCGGGCAGACGAAGCTGTTCAACGACACGCAGACCGCGAGTGTGTGTTGGGTCCAGAGCCTGGTGGCCGCGAGCGCCGGAACGGTCTCCCTGGTTGACACGACTGGAACAACCGCAGACCCTTGGGACTATGTCGGTGTCGAGGTGCGCTACTAGGAAGGAAGGACACACGCGTACCCACTTCCGAGTGTGGTTGGTGTTCGTCGTCGGCATCCGGGAAAGTTGACGTTCGTGTCAGGGAGCGGGGACACTGACGCCGCCCAACGGAGCACGAGGACGGCGGATGAGCGAGCGGAAACTGTTCTTCGACGAGGTGAAGGTCGGTGACACGGCGCCGGCGGTGGCGCATCAGCTCACGCGCACGGACCTGGTGATGTACGCGGGTGCGTCGGGCGACTTCAACCCGATGCACACCGACGAGGTGGCGGCCCAGGCGGCGGGTCTGCCGAGCGTGTTCGGCCACGGCATGTTCACCGCGGGGCTGCTCGGTCATGCCCTCACTGATTACGTGGGCGTCGGCAACCTCCGCAACTACAAGATCCGGTTTACCAAGCAGACCTGGCCGGGCGAGACGCTCACCACGCAGGTGAGTGTCCTGCGCAAGTACGACGAGGGCACCGAGCACCGGATCGACCTCGAGTGCTCGGTCACGAATCAGGACGGCGAGGCCAAGCTCACCGCTGTCGCCGTCGCGGTCCTGCCCGAGCACCGATGACCGGAGCCCCGATGATCGAGATGACGGAGCACCGATGACGGCGATGCGTTTCGACCTGCCCCAGCCCGACGCCGAGACCGAGCCGTTCTGGGCGGGGACGAAGGCGGGGAAGCTCCTCATCAAGCGCTGTACGTCGTGCGCGCGGACCCACTTCTACCCACGCCCGTTCTGCCCGCACTGTTGGTCGGCGGACGTGGAGTGGATGGAGGCGAGCGGCCGGGCAACCCTCTACACGTGGTCGATCGTGCGCCGGAACGACCTGCCCCCGTTCCCCGAGCGGGTGCCGTACGTCGCCGCCGTCGTCGATCTCGCCGAAGGACCGCGGATGATGACCAACGTCGTCGACTGCGAGTTCGACGACCTGGAGATGGGCATGGAACTCGAAGCCGTCTACACGCCGATCTCGGACGACGTGACCATCGTCCAGTTCCGACCGGTCGGCTGACGTGCCCGTCACCTCCGACGATCCCGGCGAACCCGGCGAACCCGACTGGAGTTTTCCGTTCGAGGAGTCCCTCCACGAGGTCTTCCCGGCCCTCCACGACGCGCAGAGCGCGTGGCTCAGCCGGATCGACTCGCTCCCCGCACCGGATCGCACGACCCACGAACTGATCCGGCTCGTCTGCACCGTGATCCTGCGCAACCCGGCCGGCATCCGCCGCCACGCCAAGCTCGCCGCCGAGGTCGGCGCGGAGTGGGACGAGGTCATGGGTTCGATCATGCTGACCGTCCCCGCGTTCGGCATGTTGGCCGCGGTCGAGGCGATCCCCATCGCCCGCGAAGGTTTCGACGCCGCCGAGCATCCCGAGGCCGACTAGATGACCGACACGACGACGGGCGGCACCGAGGTGCCGTTCCGGATCCTGCCCGCACTCACCGATCTCAACCGCGAGTTCTGGACCGCAGGGGCACGGGGCGAGTTGCGGTTCCTGCGCTGCAACGCCTGCGGGTACTACAACCATCCGCCCACGCCGGTGTGTCCGATGTGTCACTCCAAGGATCTGGCCCCGGCGACGGTCTCGGGGAAGGCGACCCTGCACACGTTCACGGTCAACCATCAGCCGTGGATGCCGGGCCCCGAGTTGCCATACGTGATCGCGATCGTCGAACTGCCCGAGCAGGAGGGACTGCGCCTCACCACGAACCTGGTCAACGTGGCCATCGAGGACATCGAGATCGGGATGCCGGTGCGAGTCACGTTCGAACACCACACCGACGACGACGCCGACATCTTCATCCCGCTGTTCGAACCGGACCGGAGCGGGTCATGAGCAGGTTCGTCGAGAAGGACACCGTCATCAGCGGGGTCGGCCAGTCCGATGTCGGCCGCCGACTCTTCCGCGATCCGCTCGAACTGACGTTGGACGCGTGCCTGGCCGCGATCGCGGACGCCGGACTCACCACGGCCGACATCGACGGCATCGCCACCTACCCCGGACCGATGGGGACACCGCCCGGCTTCTCGGGCGCCGGGGTCGTCGACGTGCAGGACGCACTTCGGCTGGAACTCGGCTGGTGGTCGGGCGGGATCGAGGCGCCGGGACAACTCGGATCGGTCATCAACGCGTGTCTGGCGGTCGCCGCGGGCCTCGCCAACCACGTGCTGTGTTTCCGTAGCGTGTGGGAGGGGAGCGCGCAAGGATCCCAGGGGCGCAGCTCGGTCATGCCCGGCGGCGGGGGCGGCGGTCGGTTCCGGGCCAGCGGCTTCATGGAGTGGACCCTGCCGTTCGCGGCGCCGTCGGCCGCTCCGTGGATCGCGCTGATGGCCCAGCGCCACTTCTACGAGTTCGGCACGACTCGCGAGCAGCTCGGCCAGATCGCGCTGAACGCCCGCAAGAACGCGGCCGCGAATCCGAAGGCGATCTACACCGACCCGATGACCATGGACGACTACCTCAACGTCCGCATGATCTCGACGCCACTCTCCCTCTACGACTGCGACGTGCCGTGTGACGGTGCGACCGCGATGATCGTCTCGCACGTGGACACCGTTGCCGATCTGCGCAAGCCGCCGATTCACGTCGAGGCGGTCGGGACCGCGTTGCGCGGCCGACCGAGCTGGGACCAGTTCGACGATCTCACCACCATGGCGAACCGCGATGCCGGGGCGCAGCTGTGGACGCGCACCGACCTGACTCCCGCGGACGTCGACCTGGCCGAGATGTACGACGGGTTCTCGTTCATCGCGCTCACCTGGCTGGAAGCGATGGGCTTCTGCGGGCACGGCGAGGGCGGTGCGTTCGTGGAAGGTGGGCAGAACATCGCGCGCGACGGGGGAGTGCTGCCGCTCAACACCCACGGCGGGCAGCTGTCGGCCGGTCGGCTCCACGGGTACGGGTTCCTCCACGAGGCGTGTGTGCAGCTCTGGGGTGAGGGCGACGCCCGTCAGGTGCCGGGAAATCCCGAGGTCGGCGTGGCGTGTGCCGGCGGCGGACCGCTCGCCGGTGCGTTGCTGCTGACCACCCACCGCTGAATCGGCCGCACGCGCCGCTAACGTCGGCCGGGTGCCCGCCCCCGTGTCGCGCCGGTTCCGGACCGCGCTCCTCCTGATCCTGCTCGTTGCGGCCGGGGTCCGCACCACGTTCATCCTCGCGGTGGCCCGCCACGACACCGACTCCTTCTACGACGCGGGCTACTACGAGCTGCAGGCACGCCAGCTCGGCAAGGGACACGGCTACAACGATCCGTTCCAGTTCCTGCCCGGCCACCCGCACCGGTCGACCCCGGCGGCCGACCATCCGCCCCTCACCGTGTTCGCGATCCTGCCGGTGATCTGGGCCGGCGACACGATCGGCTTCGCCGAGTCGACGACCCAGCTCATCGTGCGGTTCGAGATGCTGCTGCTCGGCCTGGTGGGCATCGTGCTCATGGCGATGCTCGCCCGACGGCTCGCCGGGGACCTCGCCGGCCTCATCGCCGCCGGAATCGCCGCGATCTACCCGTACCTGTGGATCAACGACACGTTGATCATGTCCGAGACCTTGGCGGTGGCCGCGGTCGTCGGCGCCCTGCTGCTCCTGCTCCGGCTCGAGGACCGACCCCGCCTCGGGACGGCCACGCTGCTCGGCGTGGTCTGCGGGCTCGGCGCGTTGGCCCGCGCCGAGCTGATCCTGCTCGCGCCGCTCCTCGCGTTGCCCTTGCTCTGGTTCTGGCGTGTCCGGCCGTGGCGCATGCGCCTGGCGACGGTGGCCATGGTCGCGGTCGGCACGCTGGCGATCGTGGGCCCCTGGGTCGGGTTCAACCAGGCGCGCTTCGAGGAGTCGACGTTCATCTCGACCAACGACGGCATCGCCATCCTCGGGTCCACGTGTGACTCGGTGTTCTTCGGTCCGCCGATAGGTCTGACCAAGCTCTCGGCGTGTCTGCCGAAGCGCGCACCGAAGGGTGACCAGTCGGTGGTGTCGAAGATCTACCGCCAGCGCGCGTTCGACTACATCAACGACGGTCACCGCGCGCAGTTCGTCAAGGTCGTCGCGGCCCGGATCGGGCGGGACTGGGGATTGTTCCGACCGACGGACATGATCACGTTCAACGAGAGCGAGGGTCGCCCGCAGTGGGTGACGCGACTCGGCATGTGGTGGTACTACCCGCTCCTCGTCCTCGCGATCGTCGGGGCGTTCGTCCTCCGTCGGCGCGGGGTCCGGCAGTGGTTCCTCGCGGTCCCGCCGGTCATCGTCACCGTCGGCGCCGTCCTGTCCTACGGCCAGACCCGGTTCCGGGTGCCGGCCGAACCGGTGATCGTGGTGCTCGCCGCGGTCACGCTCAGTGCGGCGGTGGCAGCACGAGGTCGGCGAGCGCGGTCAGATGATCCGATCGCGACCCCCACGCCAGTTGCAGGGTGAGCGTCCGCTTGTAGAACAGGTGGATGTCGTGCTCCCACGTGATGCCGACTCCACCGAAGATCTGGATGGCGGTCGCGGTGACCTGGTAGCAGGCGTCCGTGGCGAAGGCCATCGCCATGGTGGCGGCACGGTGGCGTTCGGTGGCATCGGCGGCGTCGCACGCCCAGGCCGCGTAGTCCGCAACGGCGCGTCCGAGCTCGACGGCCTGGAGCATGTCGGCCGCGAGATGCTGGACGGCCTGGAACGAACCGATCGGCCGGCCGAACTGCTCGCGGGTTTTCGCGTACTCGACCGCGAGTTCGAGCGCCCGGCCGGCGGCACCGATGCCGTCGAGCACGTACGCCACCGCGAGCAGATCGCGCGTCGCGTGCACCGCCGCCGTCACGTCGCCGCCGAGCGGGGTGCCGCGCACGTCGGCGAAGGTCACCGTCGCGAACTTGCGTGACCCGTCGACCGTGGGATGCGGGGTGACGACGACACCGGGGGTGGCGGTGGGGACCGCGACCACGTGGTTGTCGCCGATGACGAGGAGGAGGTCGGCCGCGGCGGCGTCGAGGCTCGGGGGCGAGACGGTCGAGATCGACGTGTCAGCGACCGGGCCGTCGAGTTCGACGACGGCTCCGACCGCGGTCCCGGCGGCGAGGCGCGGGAGCCACTCGGCCGCGACCGGATCGTCCGGAACGGCGGCGAGGAGGCTGACGGCTCCCACCGCGGACGCGGTGAACGGTCCCGGGTACAACCCCGCGCCGAGGCGGCTGAGCGGGAGGGCGAGGTCGACCATGCCGCCCTCGTCCGGCCCGCCGGCCAGCATGCCGGTGACGCCGAGGGCGGCGAGATGGTCCCAGGCCGGGCCCGGCGCGGTCGGCGCGTCGTCGTGCTCCCGGACGAAGGTGAGCGGCGCGTGATCGGCGAGGACGCGCTCGACCGACCGGGCCAGTTCCTCCTGCTCGTCGGTGAACTCGAAGTCCACGGGCTCCTCGCTCGTCGGGGTCACCGGGCCGGTCGGACAACCTGACGTGGACGTCAGGGAGGCGACGCTAGCGGGTACCGTGCCGGGGTGCGATTGCAGTACGGACCTGCCGAGGAAGCGTTCCGCGCGGAGCTGACGAGGTGGCTCGACGAGCACCTGCCCGCGCCGGAGGTCCTCGCCCAGCCGAAGCGTTCGAGCGCGGATCTCCCTCCGTGGGCGCGTGAGTGGCAGCGGTCGTTGTTCGACGCCGGGTGGCTGGTGCCGGGCTGGCCGCCCGAACTCGGCGGCCGGGATGCGAGCCCGGTCGAGCAGATGATCTATTTCGAGGAGATGTCCCGGCGGCAGATCCCCCGGAGTCTCAATCCCCAGGGGCTCGGGATCATCGCCCCGTCGATCCGGGATTACGGCACGCCGGAGCAGCAGGAGCGGTTCCTTCTCCCGACGCTGCGCGCCGAGATCGCGTGGTGTCTCGGAATGAGCGAACCCGGCGCCGGCAGCGACCTCGCGAGTCTGCGGACGCGTGCGGTGCTCGACGGCGACGAGTTCGTGGTCAACGGACAGAAGGTCTGGACCTCCGGCGCCCACCACTCGGACTGGTGCCTCTGCTTCGTGCGGACGAATCCGGATGTCCCCAAGCACAAAGGCATCACCGCGCTGATCATCGACATGACGACGCCGGGCGTGGAACCGCGACCGTTCCCGGAACTCACCGAACCGGACTTCATGGACTTCAACGAGGTGTTCTTCACCGACGCCCGGGTCCCGCGGGCGAACCTGCTCGGCGAGATCGACGGCGGCTGGCCGATCACCCAGGGTTCGCTCGCCCACGAACGGGCGATGCTGTGGGTCGACTACGCGTTCAGCCTCGACCGGGCGACGCGCGCGCTGGTCGAACTCGGGGCCGAGGTCGGGGCGGACGGCACGCGTATCGGCGCCGACGCGGTCTATCGCGACCAGGTGGCGAACGCGGCGATCGACGCCCAGGCGCTCATGTGCATGGGCTACCGCGGGTTCTCCAAGTTCATGGCCGGCAAGTCGGCGCCGGAGCACTCGTTGCTCAAACTGTTCGGCAGCGAGTCGGTCCAACGTGCGTTGGCGGTCGGTACCGACGCCCTCGGCGCGCCCGGTCTCGACCGGACCCGGCCCGGTCCGCCGATGTGGCGCGACGGTTCGTGGTTCACCCAGTGGATGCGCTCGTTCGGCGGCACCATCCCCGGCGGCACCAGCGAGATTCAGCGCAACATCATCGCCGAGCGCGTCCTCGGCATGCCCCGCGCGTAGGGCCGCCACGAGCACGACCGGAGGAGGATGCATGTCCGAGCGAGTGCTGAGCGATGCCGAGATCGAGAAAATGCAGACACCGGTGTGGGAGCAGGTGCGTGCTGCCATCGACGCGGGCGACCCCGATGGCGCGAAGGTGCTCCTCGACCGGGCAGTGGCGCAGTGGTCGAGCCTGCAGGAGTACTCGATCAACTGGATCACATCCCTGCTGAGCTTCATCGCCGACGAGATGGGGGAAGCGGCGGTGGAGCGGGCGTTGCGCACGACCGGCGACGAGTTCGTCCGACCCCGGCGCTCGACCGACGTCGCATGGGGCGACCTGCCGGCCGCGCAACGGGCCAAGGTGATCAGCCGCGCCATGCTCGCCAACACCGGCTCGGTGGAAGTGAGCGAGGACGACGAGAAGATCGTGCTCTCGTTCCGCTGCGGGAGTGGCGGCCGACTGATCGACGACGGCCGGTACGAGGGGGAGCACGCCTACCGGACGCTCACCGAACGGTCCGGTCGCACGTTCATGCGCGACGAGTTGTGGGTGTACTGCGCGCACTGTTCGGTGAACAACGAGATCCAACCGGTGGAGTGGGGCGAAACCCCGACCAGCATCGAGTTCCCGCCCACCGCGCCGGGCGAACCCTGCGTCCACCACGTCTACAAGGACGTCACCGCGATCCCCGCCGCGGACTACGCGCGGATCGACCAGCCCGCGCCCTAACGGCCGAGGAGGGCGCGGAGACCGTCGTCGAGGGGAATGCCCGGTGACCAGCCGGGCGGCGGGTCGGCCGTCATCCACGGTCGCAGCATCTCGCGCGGCCGGGAAGGACGCGCCCCCCACTCGACGGTGAGGGTCAACCCGGTCGCAGTCTGGAAGCGGTCCACGAGTTCGCGCAAGGTGATCGCGCCGTCGCCGCGGGCGCCGTAGACCGTTCCGGACGGAGCGGCCGCGGTGGCGAGGAGTGCCCCGACCGCGTCCTCGACGTGCACGAGGTCGATGAGCTGCGTGCCGTCGGTCATCTGCAGCGGGGTGCCCTCGGCGCCGGCGCGGAGCAGGAACGGAATGAGCTTCGCCCGGGGATCGTCGGGGCCGTAGGTGTCGGTCAGTTCGAGGGTGTGCACCGCCAGCCCTTCGACCTCGGCGTAGAAGACGAGCAGATCGGCGAAGGCCTGCTTCGTGGCGGCGTAGAGCGAGACCGGGCTGTACGGCGCGGCGTCGAAGTGCTGCCAGACGGTGCCGGTGTTCACGAAGCGCAGATCGGGCACGCGCGCCGCGGCCTCGGCCAGCGCGGTGCCGAACCCGAGGTTCGCCTCGATCATCGGCGCGATGTCGGCTGTGGCGTGGACGCCGCGGAACGCGGTGGCGAGATGGAAGCAGTGGCTCGGTGCGAGATCGCCGACGAGCGCGATGAGCCCGTCGATCTCGTCGGGGACCACATGCGCGGTCACGCCGGCCGGGAGGTCGGCGTCGGGCCGGCGGACGAGTGCGTCGACCGTCCACCCGTCGGCGACGAGTCGGCGGACCAGGGCGGTGCCGACGAAGCCGGTCGCGCCGGTGACGAGCGCGTGCCGATCGCTCACGACGGTCCCTCGGAGACGAACGGCGACTCGTAGTCCGAGAACGGGGGGAAGCCGGCGTCGCGGTCCGACGTGACCACGTCGGCCACGGGCCAGGTCACGCCGACCGAATCCCACCGGATCCCCGCATCGGCGGCGGGCGCGTGTTCGGTGGTGACCGCGTAGAGCATGACGGTGTCATCGGCCGTGGCCTGGAAGCCGTGGGCGCACCCGACCGGGACGACGACGGCCTGCGGGGCCGATGCGTCGAGCGAGAAGGTCACGGCCTGTCCGTACGCAGGGGACCCGACGCGCAGGTCCACGACGACGTCGAAGGCGGTACCGGCCACGATGGTGACGAGCTTGGTGTGCGCGTGCGGTGGGGTCTGGAAGTGGAGGCCGCGCACGACCCCGCGATGGGACCGCGACCAGAACAGTTCCGCGATCGGCAGCTCACTGTCGACGGTCGACGCGCCGGCGGACGCTGGGAACGCGGACGCTTGGAACACTTTGACGAACTCGCCGCGCGGGTCGGAGTGGTGGACGAGATCGACGACCGAGCAACCGGGGATCGCGGTCGGCTCACCCGTCACGGCGATCCCGGCGACGGGCGATGACCGGCGCGGCCACGAAGTCGCGAATGGTCTCGATCATGTGCTCGATCATCGGCGCGGACAGGCCGGGATAGCAACCGAGCCAGAGTCCTCGCTCGGCGACGGCGTCGGCCTGGGGGAGGTCGCCGATCCGCCGGTGGGTGCGGCCGGCGAACGCGGGTTGGCGCAAGAGGTTGCCGCCGAAGACGAGGCGGGTCGCGATCTGCGCGGCTTCGAGGGCGGCGACGAGGTCGAACCGTTCGAACCCGGCGTCGGGCGCGACGAGCAGCGGGAACCCGAACCAGGCCGGATCGCTGTGCGGGGTGGCCTGGACGATCTGGAGCTGGGGGAGGTCGGCGAGGCCGTCGTGCAATCGCCGCCAGTTCGCGCGGCGGGTCGCGATGAAGCCGTCGAGCTTGTCGAGTTGCGCGACGCCGACCGCGGCCTGCATGTCGGTGAGCTTCAGGTTGTACCCGAGGTGGGAGTAGATGTACTTGTGGTCGTAGCCGAACGGCAGGTCGCCGAGTTGCCAGCCGAACCGCCGACCGCACGTGTTCTCGGCGCCGGGCGCGCACCAGCAGTCGCGCC
>CAZJBJ010000097.1:0-15361 GCA_964544295.1 uncultured Bifidobacteriaceae bacterium | reverse complement strand
AGAGCACGACGCCGAGCGAATACAGATCCGAACGCGCGTCGACCGGTAGCCCCTGTGCCTGCTCCGGGGAGAAGTACGTCGCGGTGCCCATGACCGCGCCAGTGCGGGTCAGGCCGTCGCCGCTGCCGTTGGCGCGGGCGATCCCGAAGTCGGTGACCTTCACCTCACCGGACTGGGTGATGATGACGTTGCCGGGCTTGATGTCGCGATGCACGACCCCGGCCCGGTGCGCGGCGGACAGCGCCTTCGCGATGTCGGCACCGATCTGGGCCGCCTGGTCGGGAGTGACCGCACCGTGGTCGATCACCTCGCGCAGCGTCTGGCCTTCGATGTACTCCATCACGATGAACGAGGTCTCTTGTTCCTGACCCCAGTCGTAGACGGACACGATCGTCGGCTCGTTGAGACTGGCCGCCGCTTGCGCTTCGAGCCGGAACCGCTCGACGAAGTTCGGGTCCCGTGACAGTTCCGCCGAGAGCACCTTGAGGGCCACCGGGCGGTCGAGCTTGGTGTCGCGCGCGAGGTACACGTTGGCCATGCCGCCGCGCGCGATCTCACGCACGATCTCGTAGCGGTTGGCGTAGGTCGTCGGATCAGCCATGCGGTGGAGTCACGCTAGTTGGGGCCTGGTCGGAATCGGGGTAGGGCGGGCGGGCATCGGTCACGCCCCGAGGAGGAACTGGAGCACTTGCTTCGCGATCGGTGCGGCCAGATGCCCACCGGTCGCGTCACCACCCTGGCTGCCGCCGTTCTCGACGAGCACGGCGATCGCGAACCGCGGCGCATCGGCCGGAGCAAATGCCACGAACCACGCATGAGGTGCTGCGCCCTCCACGGTCTGGGCGGTGCCGGTCTTGCCGGCCACGGCGATGCCCGGAATGCGCGCCGCGGTGGCGGTCCCGCGCTCGACGACCTGCACCATCAGGTCCTTGAGCTGGGCGGCGGTCTGGGGCGACGTGGCCGTCTGCCATGCGGTCGGCTTGATCCGGCTGAGCAGCCGGCCCTCGTCGTCGAGGATCTCGGTCCCCGCGTGCGGCCGCATGATCACGCCGTTGTTCGCGATGCCGGCGGCGACGAGCGCCATCTGCAACGGGGTGGTGAACACGTCACCCTGGCCGATGCCGGCGAGTGCGTACCGGGGCTTGTTCTGCTCGAAAGCGGCGGTCGGACCCTGGCTGGCGACGGCACCCGGCGCGATGTCGAGCGGCGGCCGCTCGTAGACGCCGAACTTGCGCATGGCCGGCGGGAACAGGGGGCCGAGGTCGAGTCCGAGCTGGGCGAACGCGGTGTTGCACGAGTTCCGGAACACGGCCTCGAGGTCACCGCCGCACGAGCGACTGCCGAAGTTGCGGATCGAGTCGCCCGCCTGGGGAATCGGCAACGCCACCTGCGACGGGAACGTGCGCTCCGCGGTGCCGGGGAGTTCGTCGAGGGCCGCGGTCGTGGTCACGACCTTGAACGTGGAGCCGGGCGGATAGATCTCCCGGTAGGCCCGGGCGAGCGACGGCTTCGCCGGGTCGTTGTTCAACTCGTCGAACGCGGCCTGGACCTGGGTCGCGGTGTGGCCCGCGAGCGGCTGGGGATCGAAGCTCGGGTTCGAGTACATGACGATGATCTCGCCCGTCGTGGGATCGAGCACGACGATCGAACCTTTCTGTTCCGCGAGGGCGTTCTTCGCCACGAGCTGCGCGTCGACGCGCAGACTGCTCTTGAGGTTGCCGACGCTCTGGGTCCCGCGAAAGAAGTTGACGGTCTGGTCGCGCAGGCTGCGCCCGGTCTGGTCACGGCCGGACAGCACGCCCGAGTAGGTGGCCTCGAGCCCGGTCGATCCCACGACGATCGACTGGTAGCCGACGACCTGGGACGTCAGTGCACCGACCGGATACTGGCGCTGGAGCTTGTACTCGTCCCCGCTCGGCCGGGAGATCGCGAGGATCTGATCGTCCGCACTCACGATCGTGCCCCGCGGCGACTGGAGATCCTTCAGGCGGTCGCGATCGTTGCCCTCGTGGCGGGCCAGCGTGCGGGCGTCGACCACCTGGAGGTAGGTGAGCTGGCCGACGAGCAGCAGGAGCAGGGCCGTGACCGCGAGCCCGACGCGGCGGATGCCGACGTTCATGCGTGTGCCGACTCGATCTCGGCGAGGCGGGCCACGGCTTCGGCCTCGGCTTCGGCGTCGACCGCGCTCTCATGGGAGATGCGCAGCAACAGTGCGAGGATGATGAAGTTCGCGATGAGCGACGAACCGCCGTAGGACACGAAGGGCAGGGTCACTCCGGTGAGTGGGATCACGCGGGTGACCCCACCGATGATGACGAACGCCTGGATCCCGAGGATCGTGGCGAGGCCGGCCGCGAACAGCTGCGAGAACGGCCGGGTCGCCTGGATCGCGATCCGGAACGCGCTGCCCACCAGCAGGAGGAAACATCCGACGACGGCGACCGTGCCGAGCAGGCCGAGTTCCTCACCGATGGCCGCGAAGATGAAGTCGGTCGAGTGCACGGGGATCAGGTTCGGGTCGCCGAGCCCGATGCCCCGACCGGCGAAGCCACCGCTGCCGAACGCGAAGAGGCTCTGGGTGAGCTGGTACCCGTCGCCGCGGACGTCGGCCCACGGGTTGATCCAGACGCTCACCCGCTCCTGCACGTGGCCGAACGCCTGGTAAGCGATCGCAACTGCGCTCACGAACAGCGCGCCGCCGACGAGCAGGTACGCGCTCCTGAGCGTGGAGATGTAGAGCATCGCCACGAAGACCGCGAAGAACAGCAACGACGATCCGAGGTCCTTCTGCTGCACCATGATGAGGATCGCCACGCCCCACGGCACCAGGAGCGGTCCGAGGTGCTTGGGATCGGGCAGGTAGAGCCGACCGATGCGGCGGCTGCCGGAGCTCAACAGTTCCCGCTTCTCCACGAGGTACGCGGCGAAGAAGACGACGAGCAGGACCTTCGCGAGTTCACCGGGCTGGAACGTGAGGCCCCCGATGCGGATCCACAGTCGGGCGCCGTTGATCTCGGCCCCGATGCCCGGGATCAACGGCAGCATCAGCGCACCGACCCCGAGGAGCAGGAACGTATAGCGGTACCGGGCCAGCGTGCGGACGTTGCGGACGACGAAGAGCGTCACGACGAACACCGCGATCCCGACCGCGATCCACACCGACTGGGCGGGGCCGACGGCCGGCTCGGCCTTGGTGGCGTCGAGGTCGAGCCGCGAGATCATGATGAACCCGATACCGAGCAGCATCGCCGCGATGGGCAAGAGGGTGGCATCCGCCTTCGGCGCGAATCGGCGAACGGCGATGTGCGCGCTCGCGAAGAGCGCAACGATCACCGCGAAGAACCCCCAGAAACGCGGCGGCACCGATGGTGCGTCCGACAACGCGAGCAACACGTAGCCGCCCGCGGTGATCAGGATGGCGAGCAGCCCGAGGCTCAGCTCGCGGCCGCGCCGGAACCGAGCGAGCGGTGACATCCCCGCACTCATGGCGTCCCGATCATGTCGACGGTGTGGTCGGCGCCCCGGCGATCACGGTGGTACTCGTCGTCGGCACGGTCGTCGAGGAGGTCGTGGTCGTGGCCGCAGTACGGGCGCGGCGGACATAGGCGACCGCATCCTCGCGGGTCGAGAACTCCTTGTTGTCCGCGACGCCCTGTTGGAACAACGGCTTGAGTTCCTCGCGGGCCAGGGTCGTGCGCTGCACGATCTCCGGGTCCCAGAACAGCAGGCCGCCGGGCCGGCCCCGTTCGATGACCACGACCCCGCGATCGAAGGCGACGAAGTACGAGTTGTTCGCGTACCAGGCCATCGTGCCGATGCCGACGCCGACGATGAGCAGGATCGGCACCACGAAGAGCACGACGCGCCAGACGTTGCGACCCGCGGTCCGGGCCCGGTGGCTCGGCGGTTCGCGATACATCGCCGTGTCACGCGGCAGGTCCGGCGCCGGATCGATGGTCGTGCGTTCGGCCCCGACCGCGGCGTCCACACTCGTGGTGGCGGTGGTCATGGAGACCGCGGCGCCGCCGAGGACTTCGGCGCCGGGCTCGCCGTCGGCGGCCTCGGTCGCCGGGTCGGTGCCGGAACGACCGACCACGCCGGACGCCGCGGTGATCGACGCGGCGACGGAGCTGGGGAGCGGATCGATGCCGTCGGCGTGGGCGTCGAGCACCACCACCGTGATGTTGTCGTCGCCCCCTGCCGCGTTGGCCGCGTCGACGAGCGCGTTGGCCGCCGCGGTCGGATCGGTCTCGCGCCCGAGCACCTCGGCGATGCCGCCCTCACGCACCATCGACGTGAGCCCGTCGGAGCAGAGCATCACGCGGTCGGCGTGCTGGAGCGGCAGGGAGTACACGTCGACCTCGACGGTCGAGTCGATGCCGAGGGCTCGGGTGATGATCGAGCGTTGCGGGTGGACCGCCGCCTGTTCCTCGGTCAGTTTCCCGTCGCGGATCAGTTCCTCCACGAGGCTGTGGTCGACGGTGATGCGCGAGAGGGTGTCGTCGCGCCAGAGGTAGGCGCGGGAGTCGCCGACGTGGGCCAGCGTGAGGACCGTGCCGTCGAACCAGGCGGCAGTGAGGGTCGTGCCCATCCCGGCCAACGACGTGTCACCCGCGGCCTTGTCCCACACCGCGGTGTTGGCCCGCCCGACGGCGTCCGAGACCTCGACTCCTTCGTCGACGGCGGCCTGGAGACCCTCCAACGCGGTAGCGCTGGCGACCTCGCCGGCGCGGTGGCCGCCCATCCCGTCGGCGATCGCGAACAGCCGGAGTCGGCGGTCGACCAGGTAGGAGTCCTCGTTGCCCTCGCGCACTTGCCCCTTGTCGGTGGAGGCACCGGAGATGATCTTCATCGCACGAGCTCCATCACCGTTTCTCCGAACTGCACGCGGTCGCCTCGGCGCAACCGCGTCGGTTCGACGAGTGCGTCGCCGTTGAGGGTCGTGCCATTGGTGGAACCGAGATCCTCGACGTAGGGGTCGTTGCCGCGGGTGAACAGGCGGGCGTGCACCTGACTCACGAAGGTGTCGTCGGCGAGCACGACCGCGCAACCGGGCGCGCGACCGACGGTGAGCTCCTCGCCCAACGTGAACGTCTCACCCGCGCGGGCCGACGGGGCGACGATCACCATCTCCCACCGGCGTCCCCGTTCACGTTTCGGCGCGGTCGCCGCGGCCGGGGCATCGGCCACGACCGCCGCCACGGGCACCGGGATCCTGGACGGCTTCAACTCGGCCATGACCGTGCGCACGATGCGCCACAGGAACAGATAGACCAGCGCGAGGAAGCAGAACTTGAGGACGGTGAGAACGCCTTCGGGCACGCGTGGCTCCCGCTAGGACGCTTCGAATCGGATCGCGACGGCCGCGACGCCGATCAGGTCGCCGTCCACCAGCATGTGCTCCTTGATCTTGGCGCCGTTCACCGTCGTGCCGTTCAGGGAGCCGAGATCGACCAGCCGGTAGCCGTCGGGTTCGGGCCGGATCTCGCAGTGGCGACGGGACGCGAGGGCGTCGTCGATCTTGAGGTCGCACTCGGGGAGCCGGCCCATCGAGAAGATGGCGTCGCTCAGGGGGAGGCGGCGGCCGTCCGTGAGGACCAGCGCGCCCACCCGACCGCCGTCGCCTTCCTTGCGGATCGCCTCGATCTCGAGATCGCCCTTGCGCAGGGTGGGATCCTCCACCAACCGGACCGCGACCGGGCCGATGAAGTGGTAGTTCTCGTGGCGGGCGTGCTCCCGGGCCTCGGTGGCCAGTTCGGCCTCGAGGACGTCGGCGTAGTCGTCGAAGCGCAGCGCGTCCTCGGTGCAGAGCACGACGGTGAAGTCGTTGGGGACGACGGTGCCTCGGACGCCCAGGGTGCGGTCGGCGTCCATCTCGCGGAGGAGGCGGCGGGCGACCTCGACGGGCTGGAGCCCACTGCGGAAGGCCTTGCCGAATGCCCCCTCCACCATGCGCTCGATGCGCCGTTCGAAACCTTGGACACCCATGCGTCCGAGTGTAAAGCGGTTGTAGCTGCGAATCGTGGCGTTCGGAGGAGTGGGTCGGTCGGGTTGCTAACCTTCGCCCTCCACTCGGGCGAGTGGCGGAATTGGCAGACGCGCAGGCTTCAGGTGCCTGTGTCCGAAAGGATGTGGGGGTTCAAGTCCCCCCTCGCCCACCGTGTGATGTCGCAGGCCAGCCCGTAGTCGCGACGCGCCGATCTGGCTGACTGCTGTCGCACTGGAACCCAGGCGTCGGCGACACGACGTCGAGCCTCGCCCGAGAGATCCATCCAGGCGTTCCCGGCGGTTCCGACGCGTGAGTCGGTGTCTACAAAGTGGTTGTTGAAAAGCCTACAATCTGGTCGCTGGATTGGCCGCGAGATGGAGCCCGCGAGTGTCCTACCTGCCCAGAGTCGTCGACGCCGAGCTGGACGCTCGCCTCGCCGCTGCCGGAGCCGTGGTCATCGAGGGACCCAAGGCAGCCGGCAAGACGGAGACTGCTCGTCGACGGGTGGAGAGCTCGGTCCTGCTGGACGTGGACGAGAACGCCCGCCGAGCAGCTGCGGTGGACCCAGGGCTGGTGCTGGATGGCCCGGTCCCGCGGCTGATCGACGAATGGCAGGTCGAGCCTGGCCTGTGGAACCACGTACGTCGGGCCGTCGACGACCGAGGCCTTCCCGGCCAGTTCGTGCTGACCGGCTCCTCCGTGCCGGCCGACGACGTCGCCAGGCACACCGGTGCCGGCCGGTTCTCGTTCCTCCGGATGCGCCCGATGACCCTGTTCGAGAGCGGGCACACGAACGGTGCCGTGTCCCTCGCAGCCCTGCTGGCAGGCGAGCCCCCCCGTTCCGACGACCCCGGTCTGACGGTGCGCGACCTCGCGGGTCGCATCACCGCAGGTGGCTGGCCTGCCCAGCAGGGTCGCCGCGTCGCCGACGCTTCCCGCGCCGCACGCGACTACCTCGCGCAGATCCGCGAGGTCGACGTCGCGCGCGTCGCCGGTGCGAGACGCGATCCGGCACGCATCGAGCGACTCCTCCGATCTCTCGCTCGCAACATCGCGACCGAGGTCGCGATCACCGTCCTTGCCGCCGATGCTGGTGGCGCGGACGGCCCGCTCGGGAGGCACACCGTCGCCGAGTACCTCACGATCCTCGAGCGGTTGATGGTCATCGAGGACCAGCTGGCCTGGGCGCCGCACCTGCGCTCGCGAGCCATCCTCCGCACCTCGCCCAAGCGGCACTTCGTCGACCCGTCGCTCGCAGTTGCTGCGCTCGGCGCGGGGCCGGATCGCCTGCTCGCCGATCTCAACCTTCTCGGGCTCCTGTTCGAGTCGCTCGTCATCCGCGACCTCCGAGTGCTTGCGCAACCGCTCGACGGACAGGTCCTTCACTACCGCGACAACTACGGCGTCGAGGCCGACGCCGTCGTGCAGCTCGCTGATGGGCGGTGGGGAGCCTTCGAGGTCAAGCTCGGTGCCGGTCTCGTCGACGAGGGGGCCGAATCCCTCCTGCGGTTCCGGGAGTCGATCGACACACGCAAGAGCGGGGAGCCATCCGTCCTCGCGGTCATCGCCGGGACAGGCTTCGGCTACCTCCGCCCCGATGGCATCGCCGTCATTCCGGTCGGCTCCCTCGCGCCCTGACCGCCGCTACACCCCGTCGTCGAACGTGGCGAGCCGGCCGCTGCGAAGGTTGTCCGGGAACTCGCTCGGGTCGAAGGCCTCGGGGTCGAACGGTCGGCCGATCCACTCGCGGCGCTCGTCGTGCGCGGGATGGCTCGGGTTGGCGAGAATCTCGAGCAGCTCGCGGAAGCCCCACGTGCCTCCACAGTCCTCGGGTGGGCAGGCGCGCCTGCCATCGATGCACGCCGGGACCGTCGCTGAGGACTCGGCGGGGAGCACCTGCTCGACGACGATCTTGTGGTCCCAACCGTCACCGAAGTCGTAGGTGTACAGGAACGATGAGCCCGCGCCGCCGATCGCATCGAGGCGGGTGCGCCGCTCATCTCGCGGCGGTTCGCCCCAGTCCTCGTCGGGATCGGGGACGCCGTAGCGCGTGCGCCCGACCGCGAACTCGTGCAGGTGGTAGTTCCACCAGCCGAAGGCGGCCTGGATGACCTCGTGGACGTGGTCGAGCGTGCTCGCGCCATCGACGAGGATGCGTCTCCAGATCGGCGGCTTGGTGTCGAGCAGCGTGACCTTCAGTTGGAACACGTCGCCGGTCGCAGGCGCTTGCGGCACCGGAACAGGAGCGCTCCGCTCTCCCGGGAAGGCGAGCACCTTGGCCAGCGGTTCGGTGCCGCCCATGACGGCCGCCAGGGCGCGATCGGGGGAACCTTCGCGCAGCTTCCCGATCATGAGGCTCGACATGCCGAGCGAGAGCGCCTCGAGATCGCGCTGCCCCTCCTTGAAGAGCCACTCGCCGTGAACGGCGAACTCGTTCATCACCCCGACGACCCGGCGATCGTTCGTCGGGGCGATCCGCACGTCGTCCATGGCGTTGCGCTCCCCAACCAGGAACGTCTCGTCGACACCGTGCCGACGGAGGACGGCCTCGATCGCCGCCGGAGCGCGCTCCAGCATGGTCACGGCGGGGGCAAGGTCCATGAAGACCGGGAGCAGCGTTCGGCTGTTGACCAGCAGTGCCACCTGCGGACGCCAGAACAGCGCGTTGGCGAACCAGTCGCCGAGAGCGGTGGTGGACTCCTCGCTCTCGGCGACGGGAGCGCCTTTCACGCGATCGCGCAACTTTTTGGTGCCCCGGATCACGAACACGAGACGCAGTCTCGCGCCCTCGGGGAGTTCGCCCCGGCAGGCCCGGACTTCTGCCGGAACATCTACGGACCGGTTGAGAGCCGGTAGGAGCGGCCGGCACCGTCAGCCCGCCGGCTCGCGAACCTGCAGGTAGGCGCCATTTCGACCTCGATGATGACCGAGAGAACCTTCGGATCGGAGCACACGTCCCGATCGCCTACCGTGTGACGTTGCGAGCGTGAGGCGCACCGCTCCCGCTCGATGACACGCTGGAGACTCCGGGGGCGGGCATGGACCAGGCGAGGCCCGATCTCACGGAGCGGGCGCTCCGGCGCATCGGCCGCAGGTTCCGAATCCGACGATTCGCCAACCGGATCGCCTGGGCCCCAGTCGCAGCGTTCTGGTTC
Organism: uncultured Bifidobacteriaceae bacterium; assembly: GCA_964544295.1. Lineage (GTDB taxonomy): Bacteria > Actinomycetota > Acidimicrobiia > IMCC26256 > JAENVU01 > JAENVU01. Next base: position 6,217 of record CAZJBJ010000097.1, on the reverse strand, counting down.
TTGTACCTGTACGGCGCCGATCACGACACCGGCCTCTGGCACCATGTGCCGGCCCGCGCCGATGTGGCACGAGCGTGGCTGCTCCTCGCCGTCTCCCAGGCTCCCGAGTTGCGTCGCAACCTCGATGTCCCCTTCTGGATGCGCCACGCGGGTCGAGCGTCCCGGGTCGGTGGCTACCTGACGGCCTCAGAGGGCGAAAACGGCAGAATTGTCTGGACGGGCTACGAGGATCGACACCATGTCCGCATCGAGTTCGACGTGGCGACGTCGCGGGTCAGAGCGGTCGATTCCGGTCGATTCCGGATCATCCACATGGATCGAGCCGACGGTGCGCGGGTGACGGTGGCCGTGCCAGCAGGCGAAGTCTTGCTGGACGGCCCGTTCGGGTCGACGCGCTAGGTCAGCGCACCCAAGACGGCCGCGGCATCGGTGACCGAGCCGAACAGCACCTCGATCACCAGGCAGCTGGCGTCGTAGTTCGACCGGGGTAGGCCGGCGCCGATCGGTTCGGCGACGCAGTCCTCGACCAGCAGGCAGTGGTAGTCGCGGAACATGGCGTCCCGGAGGGTCGACTCCACACAGACGCTCGTGGTCGCGCCGGTGAACAGCAGCGTGTCGATCCCCGCCGATCGCAGTTGTTCGTCGAGATCGGTTTCGAAGAAGCCGCTGAACCGGTGCTTGTCGACCACGAGATCGCCGTCGTGGGGTGTCAGCTCGTCGATGATCCGGGTGTTCCAGGTCTCGCGCACGAGGATGCGACCGGTCGAGCCGTCCGGCGCGGCCATCTCGTCGCCGACGCCGAGCGGCAGGTGCTTCAACCAGTTGGGCGCGTCGGGCGCGCCGGCGTCGGTCAGATCGGGTCCGAATCCCATACGCAGATAGACGACGAGCATGCCCGCGGCTCGGGCCGCGTCGAGCACGGCGACGGTCGGCGCGACGATCGCCTGGATCGCGGTGATGTCGATGCCGGCCCGATGGAACATGCCACCGGGGCTCGCGAAGTCGTGTTGCATGTCGACCACGACCACGGCGGTCCGTTCGGTGGCCATCGTGACCGGGGCCGGTCGGGCTGCGACTTCGATGTCCATTCCCCACCTCCGCGATCGACTCGGGTGGCCGATGCGGGGGTGATCCTAGAGTGCCGCGGATGTTCTCGAACCGGGTCACCGAACTGTTGGGCGTCGACATTCCGATCGTGCAGGCGCCGATGGGGTGGATCGCCCGCTCGCAGCTCGCCTCGGCCGTCTCCAACGCCGGCGCGATGGGGATCATCGAGACCTCGTCCGGAGAGCTCGACGTCGTGCGCGAGGAGATCCGGCGCATGCGCGACCTCACCGACCGCCCGTTCGGCGTGAACATCGCCCAGGCGTTCGTGCGCGACGCCTCGATCGTCGACTTCGTCGTGAACGAAGGCATCAAGTTCGTCACCACCTCGGCCGGGAGCCCGACCCGCTACACCGAACCGCTCAAGGCTGCGGGTCTCACCGTGTTCCACGTCGTGCCCACGCTGCGCGCTGCGCTCAAGGCGGTGGACGCCGGGGTCGACGGGCTGATCGTCGAGGGCGGTGAGGGCGGTGGGTTCAAGAACCCGCGCCCGGTGGCGTCGATGGTGCTGCTGCCGCTCGTCGTCTCGAAGGTCGCCGTCCCCGTCATCGCCGCCGGCGGCTTCATGGACGGTCCGACCATGGCCGCCGCGCTGGCGCTCGGCGCCGAGGGCATCCAGCTCGGCACCCAGATGGTCGCGGCCGCGGAGTCGCCGATCCACGGCAACTGGAAACAGGCGATCCTCGACGCGGCCGAAACCGACACCGTGTTCCTCAACCAGCACACGAGTCCCGCCCTGCGCGCGTTGCGGACGGAGAAGACCACCGCGCTCGAGTTCGACACCGAGCGCAACGCGATGGCCGAGATGATGCATCACGCCGACCTGTACTTCGGCGGCGACATGGAGGCCGCGCTCGCGTTGTGTGGTCAGGTCGCGGGTCGGATCGACACCGTGCGGCCGGTCGCGGAGATCATCGCCGACTGCGCACGCGGGTGTCTCGGCCGCATCGACGAACTCGCACGGCGCTACCCGGCGGGCGACTGAACCAGTCGCCTACGCTCCGGCGCCATGACCGAGTTCTCCGAGGCGGCGGCGCGCGTTGCGCACGGCGCGGATCCCCACGCCGAGGCGGGCGCGCTCGTCGCACAGCTGACCGACGACGAGCTCGTCGACCTGCTCGACGGCGACGCGCCGTTCTGGCCCGGCATCGCCGACATGACCAACGGCGGCTACTACGCCCACGCGTGGCCCGCGGCGCGCAACGATCGGCTCGGGATCCCGGGCATCGCGTTCACCGACGGGCCGCGGGGCGTCGTGATCGGCAACGCGACCTGTTTCCCGGTGGCGATGGCGCGCGCCGCGACGTTCGACACCGAGCTCGAGCGCGAGATCGGGACCGTGATCGGGCTCGAAGCACGCGCCGTCGGTGCCACCTACTTCGGCGGCGTGTGCGTGAACCTCCTGCGCCACCCGGCCTGGGGTCGCGCCCAGGAGACCTACGGGGAGGACCCGTATCTCCTCGGTGAGTTCGGCGCGGCGTTGACCGAGGGCGTCCAACAGCACGTCCTCGCGTGCGTGAAGCACTTCGCGTGCAACTCGATGGAGAACGCCCGGTTCACTGTCGACGTGCGCGCCGACGACCGCGCCCTGCACGAGGTGTACCTGCCGCACTTCCGCCGGGTCGTGGAGGCGGGCGTGGCGAGCGTGATGAGCGCGTACAACTCGCTGAACGGTGAATGGTGTGGCGAGTCGCCGGCGCTGCTGACCCGAGTGTTGCGCGACGAGTGGGGTTTCGACGGGTTCGTCATCACCGACTTCATCTTCGGACTGCGCGATCCGATCGCGAGCGTGCACGCCGGCCTCGACGTCGAGATGCCGTTCGCGCAACAGCGCGCCGTCGCGTTGCGCGACGCGTTGGCGAGCGGCGCGATCACCCGCGCGGAGCTGACGGCACCCGCAACGCGCACCGTGGCCACGCTGCTGCGCTTCGCCGACCGGCTCGGCGCGCCGCGACCACCCGAGTCGGTGCTCGTCGCGCCCGACCATCGGGCCCTCGCCCGAAGGGCCGCGCAGGAGTCCATCGTGCTCCTCACCAACCGCGATGCCATCGTGCCGGTCGATCCGCGGGGTCTGCGCCGAGTGGCGGTCATCGGTCGTCTCGCGGCGGTGGCGAACCTCGGCGACGGGGGTTCCTCCGCGGTGCACCCGCCGAGCGCGGTCACGCCGCTCGACGGAGTACGCGCCGCCCTCCCGGGTGTGGAGGTCACCCACGCCGACACCGATGCCGCGCTTGCCCGCGATGCCGATCTCGCGATCGTGGTGGTGGGATACACCAAGGCCGACGAAGGCGAGTTCGTCGACGGCAGCACGTCGGCGGAACTCTTCGCCCTCTTCCCGCCCCTCGACCATCCGACGCTCGGGACCGACGCACCGATGCCGGAACTGCCGTCCGCGCCTCCGGCGCGGCCACTCGCGCGCGACGAGGCGGTGATGGCCACCGGCGGCGACCGGCGCAGTCTGCGGCTCCGCCCGGACGACGAAGCGCTCGTCGCCGCGGTCGCGGCGGTGAACCCCCGCACGATCGTCGTGGTCATGGGCGGCTCGGCGGTGGTGATGCCGTGGGCCGATCAGGTCGCGGCCGTCGTCATGGCCTGGTACCCCGGGATGGAGGGTGGCCACGCGGTGGCCGACGTGCTGTTCGGCGCGGTCGCGCCGAGCGGGCGACTGCCGTTCGCGATCCCGGCCGCCGAGTCCGATCTGGTCGCGTTCGATCCGGATGCGACCAGCGTGGTCTACGACGGATGGCACGGCCAGTGGCACCTCGACCGGATCGGGACGCCCGCCGCGTTCCCGTTCGGGTTCGGTCTGAGCACGACCGAGTTCGCCCTCGCCGACCTGGCGACCACACCCGACGCGATGTCAGCGGTGAGGACGGTGTCGGTCACGGTGGCCAACGTCGGGAACCGCGCGGCCGCGACCGTCGTGCAGCTCTATGCGGGGTATGCCGAGTCGGCGTACGAACGACCGCGGTGGCGGCTCGTCGGGTTCGCTCGGGTACACCTCGACGTGGGTACGCAGGCGCGAGTGACCGTTCCGTGCGACCTGCGCATGATCGACGTACGGGTCGACGGTGCGATGGTGCGCGAGCCCGGAGTGGTCGAACTGCGCGCCGCGTTCCACGCCGCCGACCCGGGTCTGGTCACGACGATCACCGTCTGACGCGAACCAGACCTTCCTGGGCGACCGTCGCGACATGCGAACCGGCCTGGTCGAACACCCGGGCGACGGCCAGGCCGCGGGAGTTGGCCACGCCGTGGCCCGACAACGCGAACAGCAACCAGTCGGTGGCGCGCACCGGACGGTGGAACCAGACCGCGTGGTCGAGGCTGGCGCACATCAGGGCGTCCCAGTCGCCACCCTTGCTGTGCGGGAGTGCCGCCACACCAAGGAGGTCCTCGTCGGACATGTAGGCGAGCGCGCACGCGTGCACCATCGGGTCGGCACCGAGGTCCTCGTCGACCCGCAACCACGTGAACTGCTCGGGAATCGGATCCTTCTGACCACGGATGATCCGGTGCTGGAAGAACAGGTCCGTCGGCGCGTCCTCGAAGTCGTCGGGGACGCCGATGCCGTCCGGCGGCCGGATGGACTGCGCGTCTTCGCCCGTCTCCTCGGCCTGGAAGCTCGCGATCAGGTTCAGGATCGCGCCGCCGGCCTGGTACGCGACGACCTGCCGGGTCGTGAACGAACGGCCGTCGCGCACGCGGTCCACCTCGTACAGCACGGGCTCGCGCTCGTCGCCGGCCCGGACGAAGTACGCGTGCAGCGAATGCACACGGTGGGGCGCGTCGACGGTCAACCCCGCGGCTCGCAATGCCTGGGCCACGACCTGCCCGCCGTAGATCCGCCCCCAGCCGAGGTTCGGGCCCGCGGCCAGGAACGCGTCCGGCTTGACCCGTTCCAGGTCGAGCAGCGACGCGAGGTCGTTCACCGGATGGATCAACACACTCATCGTGTGTCCTCCTGCTCCTGCGGAGCGGGCCGGACGGGCCACGCTCGGCCGCGTGGACAGGGGTGCTCCGGAGTCGAGGCCTCACTCATGATGCAAATAGCCGTTCTGGTCAGGGGTTGATCTGCGCGGCGATCAGGTCCGCGTACCGGATCGCGCCGTCGGTGTTGAGGTGGAACCCGTCGGACGCGAAGAACTCGGGATGGGTCGATCCTTCACCGTTCCAGTTGATCAGGACCGCGTTACCGAAGCGGGGGACCCACGATTGGATGACGGCGTTGTCCCCGGCTTCCCATGTCCGCGGCACCTTGAGGTTGACGAACACCACCCGCTGGCGGTCGGAGAGCAACGAGACCAGGGCTTCCATATGACCGTCGACGACGGTGCCGTTCGTGCCCAGGTGGATGACCACGACCGGGCTGAGCGTGCCGGCCTCCTTCTGGGCGCGGATGATGTCGATGGCATTGCCCATCTGGCGGCTCTTCACCGCGTCGACCTGGATGCCGGGGATTTTCGCCTGGAGGGCGGGCGCGGCGCCGAGCATCACCGAATCGCCGATGGCCGTGACCTGGGGTGGGGGCGCCGGTTCGGTCGTGGACGAGTCGGGCGGTGCCGCGGTGGTCGTGGTCGTGGTTTCGGGCGCGGCGAGGAAGCGCAGCGCGTAGTCCACGCGTGCGGGCTGGCCCGAGGCCAGGCCGACCGTGCACAGCACCACCGCCAGCAGGACGGCGGCAGTGATCCCGATCGTGCGTTGCCACATCTCGGCGCGATCGGCGCCGCGGGCCGACCGCAGCGCACTGAACCAGCGTCCGAGCGCACCGTGGCGGATCGGTTCTTCGACGAAGCGGTACGACAGTTCCGCGATCACGAGGGTGAGCCCGAGGCGCAGCGTCAGGTTCGCGCCACCCTTCAGTGAGATGTCCTGGCCCGGCCGCGTGAGCATGAAGACCGGCCAGTGCCAGAGGTAGATGCCGTAGGACCGCTCACCGATCCACCGCAACGGCTGGCGCGCCAACACGACGGTGCCCAGGCGTGACCCGGGGTGGACGGCGACGCCGATCACGATCACCGAGAGAAGGGCGACGCCGAGGAAGCCACCTCGGAAGAGCACGTTCGACTGGTAGTGCGCGGTGGCGAAGATCGCGATGAGGCCGACGAGCGCC
>CAZJBJ010000096.1:0-15468 GCA_964544295.1 uncultured Bifidobacteriaceae bacterium | reverse complement strand
GGGCGCGTTCGGGGCACCCACGGGCGCGGGATCCTGCGAGGTCCGCTTCGGCAGCTTGCCCTTCTTGAGGTATTGGATGTACGCGACCACCTGGCCGAGTTCCTCCTCGCTCACCTGCGATTTCGTGTAGGCCGGCATGATCGGCTTCCAGCCCGCGTGGACCTTCGCGGCCGGGTTCCGGATTGACTCGCGGAGATACGAGCCGTCGGCCGGAACCGACTTGCCGCCTTCCAACGGCACCTGCGAACCGAAAAGGCCTTCCAGGTTCGGGGCGCGATTCGAGGAGTTCACGCTGTCGGCGTCGTAGACGTTGTTATGGCAGTTGATGCACTGGAGCTTGAAGAAGAGCTGCTGCCCGTGCCACGCCGCCGTGCCGTCGGTCGCGATGAGAACGGTGACGGGGCTCGGTGTGGTGTCGTCGATCACCGGTCGAGCATGTTCGCCCGGCTCCTCCTGGTCCAGGGTCGATGGTCCCCAACCCCGGCGGCAACGGTCGTCAGCGTGCGCAACGGAAGGCCCTTCGCCCCTGTCGCCGCCGCCACCGCCGGTGTAGAACCGTGACCGGGGTCCGTGGCCCGTCGGCGAGGAAGGGCAGTGTCCATGTGTTTCTCGCCGGAAGCTGATCTGGTAGCCGGCGTGGTGGTCGGGGCGGTCGGCCTCGATGCGCTGCGCCATGTCCGTCATCGGCGCGAGGCGCTGTTGGCCGGCCTACCGCTGCTCTTCGCCGTGCACCAGTTCATCGAGGCGATCGTGTGGTGGGATCTGCGACACTCGGTTTCGCACCAGGTGGGTCGACCTGCGCTCTGGTCGTACCTCGTGATCGCGTTCGCCCTGCCGCTGCTCGTGCCCCTCGCGGTCCGCGCCATCGAACCGGTCCGGCGTCGGAGGGAACTGATGGCCTGGTGCTGCGGACTCGGCGCGGGGGTGACGGTCCTGCTCGTGGTCGAGGTCGTGCGGGGACCGCTCGCCGCTCACGCGGACGGCTTCCACGTCTCCTACGACATCGGACGCGGCGCGGGCGCGGAGATCGTCGTGCTCTATGTCCTCGCGACGTGTGGTGCTCTCCTCGTTTCCAGTTTCCGGCTCATCGCGTGGTTCGGCGTACTCAACCTCGTCGCCGTGGCCGCCCTCGCGATCGTCGCGAGCAACGGGCTGCCGTCGCTGTGGTGTTTCTGGGCAGCCGTGACGAGCACCGTGATCGCGGTGCACGTGCGCCTGGCCGATGATCGCTCGAAGGGTCGCGTCACTCCGGGCACCCTTCCGGTCCCTCCCGCATGAAGGTCTCCACCGGACACGTCACCCCGTGCGGAGCGAATGGGCCCATCGCCGTCGATGCGAGTGCGCCGGGCGCGACGTCCAGCGCGGATTCCGAGAAGGCCGCGCTGGGGAGCATGTGCCGAACCAGCACGACCAGATCGACCTGGGTGTTCCCCCAGTCGAGCCAGGCCACACCGTTCGCCGTGGTCGCGTTCGCCGGCCGCTCGGAGCGTGACGACACGACGATCGTGAACGTCCCGTCGGCCGACACCGGGATCTCGTCGTCCGCCGCGCACGCGGTGACGGGATAGGGCTTGCGGTATTCGTTCGTGCACACCGACCAATAGCGGACCTGTTCGGTTCCGATCACGGGCATCCCGGCGCGAGTGTCCGGAAACGACGGCGCTCGTCCGCGGATCACGAGCAGGTGTCCGGGCGTGTAGCGCGCCAAGGTCGCGAGGTAGACGTTGTCGGGATTGGGGAAGAGATTGGCCACGGTCTCCGGTCGGATGAACGTCGGCTGGTCCGGGACGGGTCGGTTGGTGACAGGGCCCCGCTCCGTGACGATCCGAACGGTTCGGGGATTCGCTCCGGGACGTCGACAGGTCGGTAGGACGCGAGCCGCGCCGCCCGGGCCGACCACGCGTATCGAGGGGAGTGGTACCCCGCCGGTTCGGCTCGCCCGGTCCGTCGGGAGGTACACGCGGTAGACCAGCGATCCCTCAGGGCTCGCGCCCACCGTGTCGGGTGTCGAACTCGCCATCGGGAGCACGCGGACCGAGTATCGCCCGGCAGTCACCGGAGCGACACCCCCGGCGTACCGGTTCCCGCCGCTCGTGGCGTTGATCTTCCGATCGGTCAGGACCGACTGCGGATCGCCCTGGGTGTCATACGTGATGAACGAGAAGTAGCGGGCGAGCGGAAACGCGCCGGTGACGGCGAGGTGCTCGCCGCGAGCGAGGCGGAAGCGGGTCCCCCAATATGTCGCCCCGGTATCCGGGTACGCGACGTTCTGCGTGGCACGGTCCGCCCGAGTCCGCCAGGCACACGAGTCAGGCTGGCGGGAGACTGTCTCGCGGGGCCTCGAATCCGACGAACACGACGCGAGGGCCGTGGCCGCGACAATGACGATGAGACCCAGCCGGTGGGCGAAGTGGGGATCCGACATCACGTCCATTCATGCACCTCGAGGTGAACACTCGATAGGGCAATAGGTCACGCCGGTGCGCTGGTGGCGACGGGACCTTCGCCCCTCGTCAGGAGGGCCACGACTCGCGATCATCCACTCATGGACCTGATCAGGTCTGTCTGGAGGGTCAGTTGTGCGCAGGATGTCGGGGACCGACTCCTTGTTTCTCGCCGGCGAGACGCCGAACTGGCACCAGCACATTGCCGGGCTCGTCATCCTCGACCCGAGTGACCGGAACGACTTCAGTTTCGAGACGGTATTCCGAACGATCGGTGAGCGACTGGCGCTCGTTCCCAAACTCACGTGGAAGCTCAAGACGGTGCCCCTCGGATTGGATCGTGCGCACTGGGTGGACGATGACACGTTCGACCTGCGCCGCCACTTCCATCGACTGACCGTGCCGGCGCCGGGTGGGCCCCGCCAGACCGCCGCGGCCATCGCGCCGATCCTCGGCCGACAGCTCGATCGCCGATTCCCACTCTGGGAGATGTGGTACCTCGACGGCTTGGCGCACGGCCGGGTCGCGGTGCTGATGAAGATGCACCACTGCGTGCTCGACGGCGGCGCCGGGAGCGTGCTCGCGACGTTGCTGTTCGACGTCGAGCCCGATCCGGCGCCCCGTACCGAGGTCCCGACACCGCGGGAGTCCGAGGATCCCCCCAGTGATCTGAGCCTGATCCTGGGCAGCCTGGTATCGGCGATCGGGGTGCCGTGGCGGCGCGCCCGCTACCTCGGTCAGCTCGCGCTTCGTAGCGTCGATCTGGTCGGGCACCTCGTCACCGGGCGGGACCGGCCCGACGTCGGAACGTTGCTCCAAGCACCGAAGACCTCGTTCAACGCGCCGATCGGGCCTCGTCGGTCGCTGGCGTTCAGCAGCGTGGCGTTGGCCGACGTCAAGGCGGTCGCGCGCGAGTTCGACGTGAAGGTGAACGACGTTGCGCTCGCGTTGTGCTCGGGGGCGATCCGGGCGTATCTCGACGCGGCGGGCGAACTACCGCACCGCGAACTCACTGCCGGCGCACCTGTGTCTCTGCGCCAGAGCGGCGACGATTCCATGAACAATCAGCTCTCGTATCTCGTCATGCCCCTCGGCACCCAGTACGCGGATCCGGTCGAGCGCCTCCGCCACATTGCGAAGCAGAGCCGCGCCGCGAAGGACGTGCACCGCACGATGCGTGCCCATCCGGTCAGCTCGATCGCCGAGACGGCCTCGCCCTTCGTCCTCGGGTCGCTGCTGCGGCTCGCCTATCAGACGCACGTGCTCTCGTTCATCCCCGGGATGATGAACACGGTGATCTCGAATGTGCCGGGTCCACCGATGGACCTGTACCTCGCGGGTGCCAAGCTGTCGGGCATCTTCTCGGCGAGTGTGCTCCTCGATTGCATGGGGCTCAATGTCACGCTCTTCACCTTCGGGGATCGGGTCGACTTCGGCCTCCACGTGGATCCGGACCTGATCGAGGATCCTTGGGTGCTCGCCGAGGCGATCCCGAACGCGTTGCGGGAGCTGATGCTCGCCGCGGGTCTCGGTGAACCCTCCGAGGTCGCAGATGCGTTCGGCTACTCGTCGGTGGATCTCACCGTCGAGCGGGAGTCGACGGGCGGGTCGTCGGACACCGTCGACTCGGTCGTCGGCGCCCCGTGATCGCGCTGCCGTCGCCCCGTCGGATCGGCGCCATCGGTGCCGACGTCGCGGCCGGGATGGCTCGGGCCGGGGGATTCATCGGGTCACTTCGTCGCCGGGGCGGTTCCGTCTCCCGACATGACGCCGTCCGCATGGGCGCGGCCGCGGTGCTCGACGAGGCGCTTCTCACCGTCTTCCAGATCATCCGATCCCCGAACGACGAGACTCGGTTCGCATCGAATCTCGACGCGGGCAAAGAACTTCTCGGTTACTTGCGCGCGGCCGAGTCTCCGGCTGCGGCGGCCAGCTACCACCAGCGCCCGGGTCCGGCCGAGTTCGCCGGCGTGGAGCGTCGGGTCGGACACGTGCGCTTCCGGCACGCCTCGTTCCCGAGTCGATACGCGCCGCCGGTGTCGGTGCCCGGATCGGGCCGGTTCCTCGAGGAGACCGACAATCAGGTCGCCCACGCGTGGATCCTGCGTCACGACGAGCCGGCGCCGTGGATCGTGTGTGTGCACGGTGCCGGGATGGGGGATCCGCTCGCGGACATCTTCGCGTTCCGTGCCGGCGCGCTCCACCGAGCCGGATTCAACGTCGCGATTCCGGTGCTCCCTCACCACGGCCCGCGTGGCGTCGGACGCTTCGCAGTGGGGTTTCCGACCGACGACCCGGTGATGAACTTCCACGGGACCGCCCAGGCGATCGCCGACGTTCGCGCCGTCCTCGTCGCGATCGAGCAGCGCGAGGAACCGGCGATGCTGTTCGGCATCTCACTCGGCGGCTACGTGGCGGCAGCCGTCGCCGGGCTCGAGCCGGCAGTGCGCGGCGTCGTCGTCGGCGTGCCGGTCGTCGACCTCGCAGCGTTGGTGCGTCGCCATGCGCCGGCGCGGTTCGTCAGGCATCCTTTGTTCGAGCCCATGTGCGACGTCTCGGCATCGCTCGAGTCGTATTGCTCGCCACTCGATCTTCCGGTCCCCAGGACTTCGGTCCGCCGGGTCTGGGCGGGCCGGGCCGATCGTCTCGTCCGGCCGGACCAGGTCGAGCGGATCATCGAACGGTGGGACGGTGCGCCGACCTACTGGTACCAGGGTGGACACATGGGGTTTCTGGGGCTGCCCCAGGTTCGACGTGCCACCCGCGACGCGATCGTCGATTCCGGGCTGGGCGTGATCCGGGACGGTCGGCTCCGCGCCCGGCCCGTCGCCGAGGCAACAGGAGTCACAAACCCTGGTTCCCCACGATGAAGGGTGGTAGCCCGTGGCTATGACTTCCGAGTTCGACCCGAAGCGTGTGTCGCTCCATGGCCACGATCTCGCCTACCGCCGGGGCGGGCAGGGACCGACGCTGTTGTTGCTGCACGGCATGGCTGGGAGTTCGCGCACGTGGAAGGCCGTGATGCCGGAACTGGCGCGTGAGTACGACGTGATCGCGCCGGATCTCCCCGGCCACGGCGAGTCGGATTCCCCCACGGGCGACTATTCGCTCGGCAACCTCTCGGCGACGCTGCGCGACCTGCTGGTGGTGCTCGGCGTCGATCGGGCCACCATCGTCGGCCAGTCGCTGGGGGGTGGTGTCACCATGCAACTCGCGTACCAGCACCCGGAGCTGGCGGAACGGCTCGTCCTCGTCGGGAGCGGCGGCCTCGGTCGCGAGGTGAGTTGGATGATCCGGGCATTGTCGCTTCCGGGTGCCGAGTACGTCGCCCCGGCGTTGTTCCCCGGATTCGTCCGGGACGCGGGCAACCGGGTCTCCGCATTCGCGCAGCGGATCGGCGTCCGCGCGCCGCGGATCGCGGAGATGTGGGATGCGTACGCGTCCCTCACGACCCCCGAACACCGAGTTGCGTTCCTGCGCACCGTGCGCGCGGTGATCGACCCCGGTGGCCAAGCGGTGAGTGCGACCGACCGCCTCTACCTGGCGGCCGCGATGCCGACACTCATCGTGTGGGGCGACGCGGATGCGATCATCCCGGTCGAGCATGCGCACGGTGCTCACGCGGCGATGCCCGGGAGTCGGCTCGAGATCTTCGAAGGCGTCGGCCACTTTCCCCACGTCGAGGATCCGTTGCGGTTCACGAGTGTGCTGGTGGACTTCCTCCGGTCGACGGCACCGGCCGCGGATCGCGATCCCGTCGCCGAACTGCTGCGCCGATCGGGGCACGCGGTCTGAACCGTCGCGCGGAGTGGCACGGCATCGCGCGTCGCGGACGCGAGACTGGGACCGGACCGCACTCGAAACGGAGGTCGCGACCATGACGACGGACGAGGATCGCCCTTTTCACGGGCCTCCCAAACCGGACGGCGGACTGCTGCATGCGGCAGCCGACCAGCTCCACGAGATGTTCGGTGTCCACCGCCAGCTCGACCGGGTCTTGTACGAGTCGGCGCAGCGAGTCGGCGGCGTCGAGTTCGCAAGCATCTTCAACCCGATCCCGAAGTCGGCGATCGGTGCCTCACCCCGGAAGGACGCGATCAACCACGATCAGGCGTTCCTGCGTTCCACGCCGATGTCGGCCGCCGAGACCGAGGGGTCGCTCGCCCTGCTGGAGATCCTCCATGGTGAGCACGCCGCTGCCAACGTGCAGGCCTTCGTCGAGTTCACCGAACGGGAGAAGTTCTTCGAACGGCTCGTCGGCGGGCAGTCCTTCATCTTCGTCGGTTCCCACCTCGAGTTCCAGGACGTCGGCTTCAACCTGGGGTATCTGACTCGCGCCGCACAACAGCACGGCTTCGATCGGATCGATACCCGCACGACCCTGATGATCGGTCGCCTGCTGGGCTACCTCGAGGTGATGGGCCTCAACGTCATCGACGACGTCCTCCGCAAGGCCGCCAACGTGTTGAAGACGTTCCCGGTCAGTGGTGGTGAGGCGGTCAACGAAGGTGACATCACCGACGAGGACCTGAACCGGCGGGTGAAGAATTTCCGCCGTCGCCAGAACGCACGGACCCGATCGGAGTTCATGAACCTGATGACCTCCGATCACGGCCACATCGTGATCGAGGCCGGCAGTGGATCGCGCGACGCGAAGGACGCGCACGGGTTCGTCGTGATGGAGCCGTTCGCGTCCGGGACGCGAGAGGACCTCTACGAGGCCGTTCGGGCCGGCGCGTCGATCTATCCGATCTTCGGGGACTACGGCGATCGGGACGAGCCGAGCATCGTCGAGTTCGGTCCGGAGATCCGCCATCTCCGCAGCGCGCATCACGCCCACGGCATCGGCGAGATCATCGCCGGGATGGGCAACCGCGCGCGTGGCGCCGCGTCCGAGAAGTATCCGGACGTGCGTCGATTCCGGACGCCGATCCGGTACGGGCAGTACGAGGACTGACGTCGTCGTCGGGGTTCCGGCTTGATCACTCGACGCGTCGGCGGATGGGGTGGTCGGGCGGCACCTCGACGAGTCGGAGTTCGACGCCGTCGGGATCCTCGATCCAGCACTCGACCAGACCCCATGGCATCTGTTCCGCGGGTCGACGAACGGTGACCCCGGCCGCGCGCAGGCGCTGCTCTTCGGCGGTGACGTCCGGGACCTGGAGCCAGATGCGTACCCCGGCGGGCGGTGGACCACTGGCGGTGAGTTCCAGGAACCCGCCGCCGAGGAAATACACGACCCCCGTGACCGTGCCGCCGGCGCCGTACTCGCGATACGTCTGGAGACCGATCACCTCCTCGTAGAACCGGCGCGAGCGGGCGAAATCCGCGCCCGTGATCAGGATGCGGCTGCTCAACACCTCCATCCCGGCATGCTTCCACGTCCCGGCCCCCGCCGAAGATGACCCGCGCAAATGGCTCAGCCCGGTGCACCGCGATGTCGATACGTCGAAGGTGAGTCCTCCACGTCCCGAGGCCGATTCGGCACTCGTGCGCCAACCCGAGCCGTCGGCTCCGTCCGACGGGCGGATCGGGGAGGCGCCCGCGCACTTCGTCGCCCGCCGGGACGCGGAGCCGGCCGTCCCGGAGGCAGGAGTTCCGTCGGCGCGGGACGCCCGTCCGGATCGGCGCACCCGCCGGGCCCAACGTCGGCGTTGGTACCTGCCGGTCGCCGGCAAGTTCGTCCTGTCGGTGCTGGTCGCCGCGGGGTGGCTCGGGTTCGGGGTGTTGGTGTCGCGCTCGTGGCACGACGACCTTGCAAGCTCGATCGGTTCGATCCCGGCCTGGATCGTGATCGGGCTGCTCGCGTATCTGCCCGGGTTCCTGGTCGCGTTCCTCGCGACGTCGTTGGTGCTCGACCGCCAACCGCCGCTCGTCGTCCGTAATCCGACGACGGGCGTGACGATCGTGATCGCGGCGAGGAACGAAGCGGCCGGCATCGCCGACACCATGCGGTACGCGGCCGCGTCTGCCTACGACGGCCCGCTCACGATCGTTCTGGCCGACAACGGCTCGACCGACGACACGTGTGCAGTCGCCGAAGCGACCGCGATCGAACTGGGCATCGAACTGGAGATCGTGCACGAGTCGACGCCCGGAAAGGCACACGCGCTGAACCGCGCGCTGGAATCCGTTGCGACTCCGTATGTGGTGACCGTGGACGCGGACACGCTGCTCCATCCCGACGCCCTCCGGCGCTTGGTGTCCCGGCTCGAGTCGGCGCCGACGGACACCGTGGCCGTCGCCGGTGCGGTGCTGGTCAAGAACTCGCGCGTGAATCTCCTCACCCGTATGCAGGAATGGGACTACTACCTGGGGATCGCTGCGGTGAAGCGAATGCAGGGTCTGTACCAGAGCACCCTCGTCGCCCAGGGCGCCTTCTCGCTGTACCGCACCGAGCAGGTCCGAGTGATCGGGGGATGGCCCGACGCGATCGGTGAGGACATCGTGGTCACCTGGCGGCTCATGGAGAGTGGTCGTCGGGTGCTGACCGAACCGACCGCGGTTGCCTTCACCGACGTGCCGTCCGATATCCGTCACTTCATGCGGCAGCGGGCGAGGTGGGCGCGCGGCATGTTCGAGGGGCTGCGCGTGGTTCCACCATGGCGCCAGTCGCGGGTCCTGACCCGTTTCGTCGCCGCCATCGACCTGCTGATCCCACTCCTCGACATCGGGTACGTGTTTCTCTTCATTCCCGGTGTCGTGCTGTTGGCGTTCGGTGTCCCAGCCATCGTGAGTGCCTGGACGCTCATGGTGCTCCCGGTCACGATGCTCGTCTACGGCGGCCTCCGGCGCCACCAACGGGTCAGGGTGTTCGAACCGTTGGGATTGCGGGTCCGGCGCAATCGGTGGGGATACGTGGCGTTCCTCCTGCTGTACCAGGTGCTGTGTTCCACCGCGTCGATCGCCGGCTACGGGCAGGAGATCGTCGGCACCCGCCGTCGCTGGAAGTAGCGCCCGCGTCCGATCGCGGCGCTCCGTCCCTCCTGGGGGGTTGGTGGGCCGGGATAGCGTCCGAACATGACCACACCCGCCCGACGCGATGTCGAGTTCACGTCTCACGGCGCCACACTCAGCGGCTGGCTGTATCCCGGATCCGGAGAAGCGCCGAGGCCCGGCGTCGTGATGGCGCACGGGTTCACCGCAGTGCGCGAGATGTTCCTCGACGAGTACGCAGCGGCCTTCGCCGCCGCGGGATTCACGGCCCTCGTCTATGACCACTTCGGTTTCGGGGCCAGCGACGGTGAACCGCGCCAGTGCCCGGCACCCAGCATCCAACTCGAGGGGTACCGCGACGCCGTGGCGTGGCTCGGGTCGCAACCCGACGTCGATGCCGATCGCATCGGCCTCTGGGGATCCAGCTTCTCGGGGGGCGAGGTGATCGTCCTGGCGGCGGAAGCGCTCCCGATTCGATGCGCGGTGGCGCAGGTGCCCGCGTTCGGCGAGGGAAGTCCGGGGCCGTCGCCGGCGACGGTGGAGGTCATGGTCGAGGCGTTCGGCAGCGGGCGTGACGACGTGACGGTGCCGGCGGTGTCGGCCACCCCCGACGGCATCGGCGTCATGTACGCGGATCGGGCCTGGGAGTGGTTCACGACGACCGGCGCACCGCGCGCGCCGAGTTGGCGCAACGAGGTGCGGATCAGTGCGTTCGCCGAGCCGTTCCGTCCGATCGACCACCTCGCGAACGCGCGGGTACCCCTGCTGCTCGTCGTCGCGCCGGATGACGCGCTGACGCCGCCCGGCCCGGCGATGGGCATCGCCGCGGCGACGCCGAACGTTGCAGTGGTCGAGATCCCGGGCGGGCATTTCGATGCCTACGAGGCGGCGTTCTCGGAGAGCTCGGAGTCGGCGATCAACTGGTTCCGCCGTCACCTCACGGACTGAGCCGAGTTCTGGTGGCGTCGGCTACGTCGTCGCCGAGACGAGCCACCCCGCCGCGCCGAGCGAGACGCCGGTCCCGGTCACATGGTGAGGTTCGAGCGCGCCGCGGATCGCCGCGATCGTCGAGTCGCGGTGCTCGTCGGGTACGCCGCTCAACAGTCCCTTGACGATGCCGGTGCCGAGCAGGAACTGCAGCGAGTCGTCGAGGGTTCCGCCGCCGCCCAGCACGATGGTCGGAGTCACCGGCGTCACGTCGATCCCGGCGAAACCGGCCGCGTCGAGCAGCGTGCGGATGTCGTCCGGGTCCTGCAACGCGAACATGCCCGGTCCGTTGGCCTGCCCGCCGAGATCGGGAACCGGCACGTGGTGGGCGACTGCCTGACTCACGACGGTGAGCCACTCGTTGGCAGCCAGCCCCTGCCAACCCACGAAGACGCACCTCCCGCCCGCTACGAGTGCCGACCGCAGATTGACGAACGCTGCGACCGGGTCATCGAAGAACATCAGCCCGAACTGGCTGATGATCGTGTCGAACGTCCGAGGGCCGAAGGTGTACGTCTGCGCGTCGGCTTCGATGAACTCGATGTTGGTGCGTCCGGCGGCGCGCGCCCGGTCCCGGGCGACGTCGAGCAGCGGTCGCGAGAGGTCGACGCCGACGACGTGCCGGGCGAGCACCGCGGCTTCCAGGACGGTGGCACCACTCCCGCAACCGACGTCGAGCAGCGAGTGGTCGGCGGTCGGAGCGGCGGCCTCGAGGAGTGCCAGCGAGAACGGCACGAGCTGACGGTCATACCGGTCGGCGTGTTCGACGTAGTGCGCAGACTCGGGGCCGTTCCACGCGCTCGCCTGTTCCTGGTTCGATGCCCCGGTCATGCGCCATAGTTACCACCTGCAGAGGGAGGAACCATGAGTGTCGACGTCCGAACTCGCTTGCATCGAGAGGTGCGGAACCTGGACCGCGACGCCGTGTTCGAAGCGGTCGTCCCGGATGCGATCTCGGTCTACGGGGAACTGGCCGGACGCGGCGTCGCGTACCAGCAGCTGCCGTCGTTGGGACTGCACGTGGACGGGCGCGGGATCACCCTGACCGAGTCCGGCGGCGTCCTCCGGATCGAGTCGGGTACGGCGAGCGCCGGTGTCGTGGTGGAACTCGCGGCGGATGCCCTCTCGGACCTGGTGCAGGACGTGCAGTCCACCATGGGATTGTTGATGACCTCGCGAGCGCGGATCACCGCGGGCAACGTGAACGACTGGATCGGATGGGAGCCGGCCCTCCGGGCGCTCCTCGACGGTCGCAAGGTCCACGAATCGGGCGATGTCGACTTCGTCGATCTCGCCGGTGAACCGTTGGATCTCACTCGCACGTTCACGGTCGACGACGAGCGGGAGGAGGTTGCCCACTTCCTCGAGCAGGCCGGGTTTCTCCACCTGCGCGGGGTCTTCGAGCCGGCGGCGATGGCGGCCATCGGTGCGGACATCGACGAGTGGATCGGTCGCGCGACCCCCGACGACGGTGAGTCCTGGTGGGCCGAGGACGCAGCCGGGAACGCGCAGGCCGTGCGCGTGCTGTTCTTCCACGAAAAGTCCGCGGCGCTCCGCGAACTCGTCGCCGACGCGCGGTACCAGTGGATCGGCGATCTGACCGGCGACGGTCATCGGCACCGCGGCGGTGGCGAAGGGTTGGTCAAGCCACTCGGCATCGTGCGCGGTCTCTCGGATCTCCCCTGGCACAAGGATTGCGGTCAGGGGAAGCACTCGTACACGTGCAGCGGCCTGACCTGTGGCATCTCGGTGACCGGTGCCGATCGGGTCAGCGGCGCGCTCGGGGTGATTCCCGGGAGTCATCGCGCCAACACGATGGCCACCGGCCGGGACCCCAAGCTCGACCTGATGCCGATCATGTTGGAGACCGAGACCGGTGACGTCACCGTGCACTGCAGCGACACCCTGCACCGAGCACATCCGCCGGTCGAACGGCCGCGCCAGGTCGTCTATTCGAGTTTCGGTCTGCCGTTGCTCCCGGGTGACGAGCCGGTCGACGATCCCCGCTACAGCCGGGAAGCACGGGCCGAGCTGTCGAGTGTCCAGGACCGGATCGAAGCGGCCGACAATCCCGACGATCCTCGTCGCTATCGGGCGCGGCCGGGCCGATGACGGGGACGGCGCGTAGAGTTTCGGTCGTGATCGGGCTTCGAGGAACCCTGCTGATGGCTGCCCTCGGCCTGGCGCTGTTCGCGGGGTGTTCCAGCGACGACACGCCGACGAGCACGCCGTCGTCGACTGCGCCCGCCGCGACATCCACGACCACTTCGACCCTGCCGCCCACCACATCCACCACGACCTCGGGCATCGTCGTGCTCACACGCGATCCGTTCGAACCCACGTCCTGACCCGCATCCGGCTGTCCCGAATGCTTCCTGACCGCGTCCCGACCCTGTCGGTGCTGGACCTGGCCGTCGTCGAACGCGGAACGACCACGCGTGATGCGCTCGTCGCGACCGTCTCGTTCGCCCAACGGGCGGAGGTCCTCGGCTACCACCGGGTCTGGTACGCCGAGCATCACAACATGGCGTCGATCGCGTCGTCGGCCACGAGCGTCCTCATCGCGCACGTCGCTGCGCACACGTCGTCGATCCGGTTGGGCTCCGGCGGTGTCATGTTGCCGAACCACTCGCCGCTCGTCATCGCCGAACAGTTCGGCACGTTGGCCACCCTGCACCCCGGCCGTATCGATCTGGGGCTGGGTCGAGCGCCGGGCAGCGATCAGAACACGATGCGGGCGTTGCGTCGGGATCCTCATTCGGCCGACGAGTTCCCCCAGGACGTGCTCGAGCTCCAGGCGTATCTCAAGGGTGAGTCACGGATCCCCGGGGTCGAGGCGATTCCCGGTTCCGGGACGGACGTCCCCATCTACATCCTCGGTTCGTCACTGTTCGGCGCCCAACTCGCTGCGGTGCTCGGGCTTCCGTACGCGTTCGCGTCCCACTTCGCGCCGCAGGCGCTCCAGCCCGCTGTCGCCGACTACCGGAGGAAGTTCCGGCCGTCCGAACAACTTGGGGAGCCGTACGTGATCGCCGGCGTGAACGTGATCGCGGCGGACACCGATGCTGAAGCCCAGGAGCAGTTCCTGCGGGTCCGACGTTCTCGGGTGGCCCGCTTCATCGGGCGTGGCCAGAAGCTCACCGACGACGAGGCGGACGCGATTCTCGCCTCGCCCCAGGGTCGACAGCTTGCCGACATGATGCGATACACCGCCGTCGGAACCGGCCCCGCTGTCACCGAGTACCTCGACGAGTTCTCGCGGTTGGCGGATGCCGACGAACTCATTCTCGCCTGTGCCGGTCCCACGCTCGACGCCCGCTTGCACACGCTGGATCTCGTCGCCGAGGGTGCCGGTCTCGGCGCGGACGTTCGCCGGACGCCGGGAGGCATCGCGTCCTGATCAGTGGGTGTTGACCCACCAGAGGAACATCAGGTAGTCGGCGCCGACGTCGTGCAGCTCGGTCATCGTGACGCCGGTGCGCGCCGCGAGTTGTTCCATCGCGGCGACCTCACCGGGATCGGTGTAGGTGGCCGTCAGGGTTGCCGGGCCCGGACTGGGAGGCGGCGGATCGAACGGGCCGAGCCCGCCCGGTTGCGTCAGCGCATCGATGAACCGCACGATCCGGGCGCCGTGGCGGAGCGCGTCGGCACGCGGCACCCCGAAGTAGTCGGCGGCCTGGTTGATGGAACTGATCTCGGTCGCCGAGAAGGTGACGGTGTACGACAGCTGGCGACAGCACGCCTCCAGGACGAAAACCGCATACCGCAGTGGATCGCCGGAGGGCCGGTCGTCGTATCCGTCGAGCACGAAGAACTGGTCGCCGACGACCGCAACTCCTCGTGGGTCGCGCAGGCCGAACGGCCGCAGGTCGAGACTCCACCCGGAGCGCAACTGTCGCGTAGCCCAATCAGCCCGCAGGAGCCGCTCCGAGGAGTTGACGACGACCAGGTCATCGCCGGTCTCGGAGAACGACATTCCGAGAATCCCGGACACGCCGCTCACGTGGATGCTGCTCCCCGTGGCGTTGCCCGGGTAGTCGTAGGTGCGGAGGTCGCTGCCCACGCCGACGTACAGCGAGCGGCTCCGCGGTTCCCACGCCGCGGCGGTGAAGTCCGAACCGCTCGGCAAGGCCTGGAACGACTCCGGATGGAAGGTGTGATCGGCGCCCCGCCGGAGCCGGAAGGCGGTCGGCAACACCGACGAGGTGCAGCACTTTCCGTTGAAGGCGTAGAGCGTGTCGGTGGCGCGGTCGTACGCGAGTGCCTCGAGATCCGCATCCCGGGCGGAGCCGGCCGTGGCGCCCGAGCCCGTCCCGGTCGTCGCGTCGTACTGGCGGGTTGCCCGCCAGGTGGCATCGCGGATGTCGGACTTCAATGCGCCGGTCACGGGATCGATCTCCCACGCGGCGTGCCCGTTGTCCTCGATGAGCCACAACGAATCGGTGCCACCGATATTGGGATGCGCCGGATCGTTGGGGACCAGAACGGCATCCTCACCGTCGCGCATGGAGGATGAGGTTCCGGCGAACGGTGTCGTGCGAATCGTGCGCACCAGGGTGAGGACGGGCGAGTCGGTGTCGGGCAGGTCGGCGGCGGCTGGTCCTTCGCCGCTCGCCAACGCCAGGACACTCACGGCCGCTGCCACCACCAGGCGGACGATCGGATTACGAGCGGTCGCCATGCCGGACTCCGTCGTGATCGTCGAGAACTCGAGACCGGGCGACTCCGCGGCCCGACGAACTCGACCGTATCGAGCGGGGATGAGGCAGACGCGGATGGTCGAGCAGGGTGACGGACGTGTGCGAATTCCGCGATGAGGGGTTCCCAAGACGAGCGACCGGGCGTATGGTCGATGAGCGCGAGCACCGCGCAACCGATGGTCCGCTTCGAGAGGAGAGACCGATGGGTGAGGACAGTCCACCGGGGCACTGAGCGACCGGCCGTCGGCTGCGACCCGAACGCTCCGCGCACCCTCAGGGCGGCGTCGTACCGCCAGTCACGGAATGCGCTTTCGAGCCCGGCCCGCCGACCGGTGACCCCACGAACCGGAACTGCCCCGACTCACGTCGGGGCAGTTCCGCGTCAACCGGCCTCGGATCGC
>CAZJBJ010000095.1:0-15470 GCA_964544295.1 uncultured Bifidobacteriaceae bacterium | reverse complement strand
CGAAGACCAACATTCGCTGTGTCTTCCCCGACCCGCTGATGGGCGTGGCCGCGAACCGGACCACCGGGCTTGTGCTCGCCGGTGACGACGGCCATCACCAGCTGCGTTACGCGATCTTCGGCCGCGGTTGCTCGCCCGGATCGTTCGGCCACGCCGGTGCTCACGCACAGGTCGCGTGGGCGGACCCGGCCTCGGGCATCTCGTTCGCGTTCCTCACCAACGCGATGCACGACGACATGATGGTGTCGGGGATCTCGTCGAACCGGCTGGCGACCATCGCCGCCGACCTCACCCTCTGACGCTCACCCCTGGTCGCGGCCGACGACGGACACGAACGACACCATCTCGCCCGGGTAACCCCCGAGGTTGTGGGTCAACGCGAGCGAGCGGTCGTTCTGGATCCGGCGCGGTTCGGGTGCCTCGCCCCGGAGCTGCAGCCAACATTCGAACAGCATCCGGAGCCCGGATGCGCCGACCGGGTGGCCGAAGCTCTTCAGTCCGCCGTCCGGGTTGACCGGCAGCTCGCCGTCGAGGTCGAACCTGCCGTCGAGGATCTCCCGCCAGGCCGTGCCTCGTTCGGCGAAGCCCAGATCTTCCATCAGCACCAGTTCGGTCGGCGTGAAGCAGTCGTGCACTTCGGCCATCGCGAGCTCGTGGCGGGGATCGGTGATCCCGGCCTGCGCGTACGCGTCGGCCACGCTGGCCTCCACTTCCGGGAAGTGCGTGTAGTCGTACTCCGGGTCGGTGAGTCCGGAACCGTTGCCGGCGACGAACGACAGCGCCTTGATGAAGAGCGGGCGGTCCGTGTAGCGGTGCGCGTCCTCGGCCCGCACGACGATCGCCGCCGCCGCCCCGTCGGCCACGCCCGCGCAGTCGAGGATGCCGAGCGGTCCGGCGACGCGTGGTGACGCACAGATCTTCTCCATGCTCATCTCGCGTTGGAACTGGGCGCGCGGGTTCTTGGCGCCGTTGGCGTGGTTCTTCCAGGCGATGCGCGCGAGCACGTTCTTCAACTCGTCCTCGTCCACGCCGTACTTCTTCGCGTACGCCGGCGCGACCATCGAGAACATCGCTGCGGCAGTGAGCGTGCGCGCGGTGCCGTCGTTGGGGATCGGATAGGCGTTCAGCCCCGCGTACCCGCTGTCCTTGACCTTCTCGGCGCCGAGTGCCATCGCGATGTCGTACGCGCCGGACGCGACGGCGTACGACGCCTGGCGCAGCGCCTCGGAACCGGTGGCACAGAAGTTCTCCACCCGCGTCACCGGTTTGTCCTGGAGCTGGAGCGGTCGCGCCAGGGTGATGCCGCTCATACCGCTCTGCGCGGTGCCGAACCAGTACGCGTCGACCGCGTCCTTGTCCGTCCCGGCGTCGGTGAAGGCTTGGTTGGCGGCGTCGACGATGAGGTCGTCGAGGCCGGTGTCGAACCGTTCCCCGAAGGCGGTACACCCCATCCCGACGATCGCAACCCGATCCTTGATCCCATGTGACGTCATCTCTTGTCCTCTTGCTCCTTCGGCGCGGTGCGCACCGGGCGCGCCTTCCAGAAGTAGTCGTGGATGCCGTCGGCGGTGAACAGACGACGGAACGTCATCTCGACCCGGTCGCCGATCTTCACGTCGGGCGCGTCGACGTCGGTCAGCTCCACCGGGAACCGGCCGCCGCCGTCGAAGTCGACGACGGCGAACACGATCGGCGGGCTCGGCGAATAGGCGAGCTTGTCGATGGTGAACGTGACGATCGTGCCGGCGATGTCGGCCATCGGCGCGGGCTCCATCGCGACGCCGGGGACCGGGATCGCGGGCGGCAGATGCAGTTCACCGGTAGCGGGATTGCGCGACCCGACGAAGCCGAACTTCCAGTCCTCGGAGCGACCGGCCGCAGACGCCGAGACCCGCGCCGGCTCCGGGCGCCGCGGCGGTTCGACCGTGACCATGCCCCGCCAGCTGAGGAACTTGCCGTAGAGCACGTCCGCGCCGGACTCGATCTGATCCGCGACCGCACGCGCGGGGGTGAAGTCGGCGATGGCGTCGGTCGTGCGGAACACCAGCACGTCGGCGCCGTCGGCCAATGCCACCAACGCGATCACCTGGCCAGGACCAGCCGCCTCCAGGGTCGCCGCCAGGAGGAGGGCCGGATGGGCGGTGCCGGTGTTCCCGACCGTTGCCGCGAGACCGTCGACGAGCGCGCCGTCCGCCAGGCCGAGCTTCTTGGCCAGCGCCGCGGCGGCCCGCCCGTGCATGCCGGTGACGATGGCGTGGTCGACGTCGGTCGGTCCGATTCCCGCGGCGACGAGGGCGGCGTTCCAGGCCTCGACCCCGAGCGGGAGGTACTTGGTCTCTCCGAAGCGTTCTTCCCAAACCTTGGAGCGGCGATCCCCGGGGGTCCGCCACCGGTCGACGAACTCGTCGGTCGCGCTCGCGCCGCCGAGGTACTCGGCGATCACCGGGGCGTCGTCGTCGGCCACGAGGACCGCGGCCGCGCCGTCGCCGCCCGCGGCTTCGTCGGGGCTGGTCGGGAGCCCGGTGCGGATGTCGGCACTGACGACGAGGGTCGTACCCGAACCCTCGAGGGCGAGGCGGAGCGACCCGATCCCCGAGCGCAGCGCACCCCCCAGATCGAGGGCCGAGGTGGCTCGGTCGAGTCGCAGGGCGGCATGGATCGCGGTCGCGTTGGTCTTGTCGAGGTAGGCGGGCTCGGCGGTCGCGAACGTGAGCGAGTCGATCGCGAGGTCCGGCCTGCCGGTGCGGGCGAACCGAGCCGCTTCGACGCCCATCGTCGTGGTGTCCTCGTCGTAGGACGCCACGGTACGGGTGCCCGTGCCGCCACCCGCGCCGAACGTCGCAGTGATCGCGCGGCGTTGCAGCCGCCGGAAGGGGAGGTACCCCGCCGCACTCACGATTCCTCTCACGCTGGCACCTCGTCGTCGGTCGTCCGGCCGGAGGCGGATACTAGGACCGACCCTAGAGTGACCGGCCATGAAGCTCGGAGACGTCGCCAACGAAGCCGCCGCGCCCTACGGCAAGCCCCTGGACGGGGTGCGCATCCTTGCCGCCGAGCAGATGCAGGCACTGCCGTACGCGACGCAGTTGCTCGCCCGGCTCGGTGCCGAGGTGGTCAAGGTGGAGCACCCGGTCCATGGTGAATCCGGTCGCGGCTCGGCGCCGGCCATGACCGATCCCGAGGGTCGGGCCGTCGGTGCCACCTACCTGCGGAACAATCTCGACAAGCGCAGCCTGGGCCTGGACCTCAAGGCTCCGGAGGGGCGCGAGCTGTTCCTCGCGTTGGTGCCGAAGTTCGACGTGGTCGCCGAGAACTTCAAGGCCGGGACGATGGATCGCATGGGCCTCGGCTACGACGTCATCTCCCAGTTGCACCCGCGCACGATCTACGCGTCGATCTCCGGGTTCGGCAACACCGGCGACTCCCCGTATCGGGACTGGCCGGCGTACGCATCCGTCGTCGAGGCGATGTCGGGCATCTACGACTGGAAGAACCCGGACAGCCCGCCGGTCACGATTCCCGTCGGCGCGCTCGGCGACATCAGCTCCGGCCTGTTCGCGGTCATCGGCATCCTCGCGGCACTGCGTCACCGGGACCGGACCGGGGAGGGGCAGTACCTCGACATCGCCATGCTCGACGCCGCGATCTCGATGACCGACGTCGTGACCAACTTCTGGTCGCTCGGGGTCCGGCCCGAACCCGAGAAGGGGTTGCAGGTCATCTGTGAGGGCTTCCGCGCGTCGGACGGGTATGTGGTCGCGCAGATCGTGCGCGAGCCGCAGTTCGCGAAGGTCGCGGAATTGGTGGGCCATCCCGAATGGATCGACGACCCTCGGTTCGCGACGCGGGCCGGGTGGGGGCCGAACCTCGAGACGGTGATCCGGCCGGCGATCGACGCGTGGGCGTCGCAGCGCACGAAGTTGCAGGCCGCCCAGGAGTTGACCGCCGCCGGGATCGCCGCGGGGCCGAGCTATCACGCGCCCGACGTGATCGCGGATCCGCATGTGGCCGCCCGCAACATGCTCGTGGAGATGCCCCGCACCGACGGCGTCGCCGAACCCGTCCTGATTCCGGGGAACCCGGTGAAGCTCTCGAAGATGGCCGAGGGCCCCGAGACTCGCGTGCCCTGGGTGGGGGAGCACACCGAGTCCCTCCTTACCGAGGAGCTGGGTCTCGACGCCGACGCCGTCGCCGACCTCCGGGCCCGCGGCGTCGTGACCTGATCCGCCCGGGCCGGGCCGTGCCTTCGTCGGGCAATCATCGCTCCCTCTAGGATCTGACGACCCGTCAGATTTGGCCGGAACGGCCCAGGAGTTGGCATGGATTTCGAGTTCTCGCCGGAGCAGCAGGCCTTCGCCACCGAGGTCGACGAGTTCCTCGACGCGCACGACGATCCGGACATCTTCGACCTGACCCGGGAGAACATGGCCCAGATCGTCGACACGCCGAAGCGACGCGCGTTCATGGCCGAACTCGGTGCCAAGGGTTGGCTGGGCCTCACCTGGCCCGAGGTGTACGGCGGCTCGGCCGGCGAAGGGGTCTACGAGTACCTCCTCAACGAGCGCCTCGCCGGGCGCGGTGGTCCCCAGATCGGCAAGGGCGTCGGCATCATCGGCAAGACGCTGATCGCGCATGGGAACGACTTCCTCAAGGAGAAGTTCCTGCCGATGATCCTGCGCAACGAGGTGGAGTTCGCGGTCGGCTACAGCGAGCCCAACGCCGGGTCGGACGCCGCGTCGATGCGGCTGAAGGCGGTCCCGGCCGAGCGCGAAGGCAAGACCGGGTGGCTGCTCAACGGTCAGAAGACCTGGACGACCTCCGCACACTTCGCCGAGTGGTACTGGCTCGGCACCCGCACCGACCCGAACGACAAGCACCGCGGCATCACCCTCATGCTCGTGCCGCTCGACCAGCCCGGCATCACGATCAACGCGATCAAGACGATGGGCGGCGCGCCGATGGGCGACGAGCGCACCAACGAGGTATTCATCGAGGACGTCTTCGTGCCCGACGAGTACGTCGTCGGCGAAGTCGGCCGTGGCTTCCAGTACATCTCGCAGGCGCTCGACCTCGAACGCTTCACCATGTTCACGTTCTCCCCCATCAAGCAGCGGCTCGACCTGCTGTGCGAGTACTTGAAGACGGCCGAGCGGGACGGCGAGCCGCTCCGCGAAGACCCGGTCATCCGCCGCGAGATCGCGCGGCTCGCGACCGACGCCGAGGTCGCACGCGTCCTCGGGCTGCGGGTCGTCGCGGAATCGATGAAGGCGGAGAAGACCCCGGGCACACCACCGCCGACGGTCGCGTCGTCCCAGTACAAGCTCTTCGCCACCGAGTTCTCCCGTCGGCTCGCGAGCGCGTCGATGGACCTCGCCGGTCCGGGCAGTCAGCTCCGGGTCAAGACCCCCGAAGCGCCGATGGAAGGTCGGGCGGAATCGACCTACCGCTACACGGTGATCGACACCATCGGTGGCGGGTCCTCGGAGATCCAGAAGAACGTGATCGCCCGCCGCGGCCTCGGCCTCCCGAAGAACTTCTGATCCGTCCGATGTCGGCCGCCCTGCTCGACGGGATCACCGTGCTCGACCTCGCGAGCGTCGGTCCGGCCGCGCGCACGTCGCGCTGGTTGGCCGATTACGGCGCGCGGGTGATCAAGGTCGGCCCGCCGCCGAAGCACGGGAAGGCCCAGATCACACCGCCGTTCTATGCCTACGGCGGGCACCGGGGCATGCAGCGGGTCCTGCTCGATCTGAAGACGGACACCGGCGTCGATGCGTTCCTGCGCTTGGCCGCCACCGCCGACGTGGTGATCGAGAGCTTCCGGCCGGGGGTCGTGGATCGGCTCGGCATCGGGCCTGGCGCCGTGCACGGACGCAACCCGGGCGTCGTCTACTGCTCGACGAGCGGCTACGGCCAGACCGGGCCCCGATCCCAATGGGCGGGCCACGACCTGAACTACCTCGCGGTCGGTGGCTACCTCGACTGCTCGGGTCGCGATCCCGAGGGTGGTCCGGCCCTGCCCGGTGCCACCATCGCCGACAGTGCCGGTGGCGGGATGCAGGCGGTGATCGCCATCCTCGCGGCGCTCGTCGCGCGTCACGCGAGCGGTGCGGGCACGACCCTCGACATCTCGATCGCCGACGGCGTGGTCGCGCTGATGTCGCTGAACGTCGACGAGTACCTCGCGACCGGCGACGTGCCCGGACCGCGCCACAGCCTGTTGACCGGGCGGTACGCCTGCTACGACGTCTACCCCTGCGGCGACGGGCGCTGGATCGCCGTGGGTGCGATCGAGCCGCACTTCTACGCCAACCTCTGTCGGGCCCTCGGTGCCGATCGGTGGATCGACCATCAGCACGACGACGCCGTGCAGGAGCAGATCCGGGCCGACTTCCGCACCGCGCTGGCGACGAAGTCGCGTGACGAGTGGGTCGCGATCCTCGGACCGGCCGATACGTGTGTGTCCGAGGTCGCCGCGGTGCCCGACGTCGTGGCCGATCCGCACTTCCGGGCCCGCGACGTGTTCGTGACCGCCGAGCGACCCGACGGTGAACCGTTCGAGCAGGTGGGATGGCTCTTGGCCGGCGCGGATCGCGACCAGGCGGGGCCGACCGTGCGGGAACCGACCTTCGACGACACCGCGGTGGTGCTCGCCGAGGCCGGGTTCACGCCGGCTGAGATCGCGACCGTGCGCGGAGAGGAGTTGTGATGGCCGAGGCCACGTTGCCGCCCGAGGTGGAGTCCCTCATCGGAGTCGTGCAGTACGAGGAGACCGGCGAGTTCCCCGTCGAACGTGGCTACGTCTGGACGACGTGCGCGTCGGTCGAGAACGGCAATCCGCTCTACTGGGACGATGCAGTGGCCGAGGCGATCACCCACGGTCCGATCGCGCCGCCGACGATGCTCTCGGCGTGGTTCCGGCCGCACCACTGGAGCCCCGGCCGCGACGTCCAGCCGATGCCGCTCCAGGTGCACTTCGACCTCAAGGAGATCTTCGACCTCCCGGAAGCGGTGATGAGCGACAACACGATCGTGTTCCACGAACCGGTACGGATGGGCGATCGGCTCCGCACCCGCCAGATCCTGCGTTCGGTGACGTCGCCCAAGACGACCAAGCTCGGGACCGGACGGTTCTGGGTCATCGACGTCGAGTATCTCAACCAGCGCGACGAACTCGTCGGCGTCGAGTCCTACACGGGTTTCGGCTACCGGCGGGCAGGGAGCCCGGCATGAGCGCATCCCTCACGTTCGATGCCGTCGCCGTCGGGGACGCGCTCCCGGAACTCGCGTACCCGGTGACCGCGACCACCATCGTCCTCGGCGCGCTGGCCGCGCGGGATTGGCGGCCGATGCACCACGACCACGACTTCGCGGTCAACCGGAACGGCACGCAGGACATCTTCATGAACACCCCGAACCAGGCCGCCTGGTTCGAACGCTTCGTGACCGACTGGACCGGGCCGAAGGGTCGCCTCGGCCGGATGACGTTCCGCATGTCCGGGTCGGTCTTCCCCGGCGACACCATGACGTTGCGGGCCACCGTCGAGGGCACCGACGTCGACGCCGTCGGCTGCGCCTGGGCACAGCTGGCCGTGGCGCTGACCGTGGACGGCGACGTGAAGACAACGTGTTCGGTCCGCGTCGCGATCCCGACCGACGACGATGACAACCCGTGGGACCGCCACGGCGACCAGTGGATCCCGTGACCGAACTCCTCGCCCCGACCGCCCTTCTCCCGATCAGGAAGTAGCCATGGACCTCGATTTCTCCGCCGAACAGGACATGCTCCGCGAGATGGTGCGCGGCTTGTGCGCATCCGCGTCCTCGCTCGACACCGTGCGTGAACTCGAAGACGACGCGGTCGGATACTCGACCGACCTGTGGCGGCAGTTGGGCGAGTTGGACCTCATCGGTCTCCTGCTCCCCGAGGAGTACGGCGGTTCCGGGATGAGCGCGCTCGAAGGGTGCGTGCTCTACGAGGAGTTCGGTCGCGCGCTGGTGTCGTCACCGCACTTCGTCAGTGCGGTGATGGGTGGCGGGGTGTTGGTGCGTTCGGGATCCGACGAGCAACGCCGCTCGTTGCTCCCGGGGATCGTCAACGGGAGCGAGATCCTGACGACCGCGTGGCTCGAGGCCGAAGGCGGGTTCGGCGCCCGCAGCGTGCGCACGACGGCGACGGCCGACGGCGACGGGTTCCGGCTCGACGGCGAGAAGTGGCACGTGCCGTTCGCGAGTTCGGCGACGCGCCTCGTCGTCCTGGCTCGCACCGGGCCCGGCGACGCCGCCGTCGATCTGTTCCTGGTCGACCCGACCGCAACCGGCGTGACCCTGCGCCAGCAGTTCGCGCTCGCCTCGGACAACCAGTACGCGGTGACGCTCGACGGCGTCCACGTGAGCGAAGCCGACCGGATCGGTCCGGCGGGGAGCGGCTGGGAGACGTGGGACGCCACCCTGCTCGAGGGCGCGATCTTCCTCGCCGCCCAGGCGATCGGCGGAGCGCGCGCCGCGCTGGAGATCACCAACCAGTACGCGAAGGACCGGGAGCAGTTCGACAAGCCACTCGGCGCGTTCCAGGCGATCGCGCACTACCTCGCCGATGCGTCGACGGCCGTCGAGGGCGGCGAGATCCTCGTCCACGAGGCGGCGTGGGCCCACGCCAACGGTCAGCCGATCGCGCAGCTCGCGCCGATG
The DNA here is from genome assembly GCA_964544295.1 of uncultured Bifidobacteriaceae bacterium. Taxonomy (GTDB): domain Bacteria; phylum Actinomycetota; class Acidimicrobiia; order IMCC26256; family JAENVU01; genus JAENVU01. The sequence continues at coordinate 6,779 of CAZJBJ010000095.1, read as the reverse complement.
GCGAAACTGTTCGCGGGTCGGACCTACCGCGACGTCACGGCCATGGGGGAGCAGATCTTCGGCGGGGTCGGCTTCACGCTGGAGTACGACATCCAGCTCTACTTCCGCCGGGCCAAGCAGGCGCAGATCTCCTGGTGGGACGACCGCATCCTCGAAGAACGCATCGCCGCCACCATCTTGGATGAGAGAAGCGCCAGCCTCAACGGATGAGGCCGAGGCCCTGTTGGCAGTGGGGGCCGCCCCAGTGCTCGACGATCTTGCCGTCGCGCATGCGCAGGATGCCCGTGCCGTTGATCTCCACCGGCTCGCCCGACGGCGGCACGTCGTAGAACGCGGTCCCGGTGTGGGTGCCCGTGACGGTCCAGTTCGAGACGATGATGTCGCCCGACTCCACCAGCAGGTCGACGGTGAAGACCATGTCGGGGAAGGCGGACTTCGCCTGCTGCCACCACTCCTGCTCCTCGCCGCGCACGTCGGTGCCGACCTTGTCCGGGCTGACCCGCTCGGTCACGTGACTGTGGAAGTCCTCGGACCAGAACTCGAAGACCGCCGCGCCGTCGCCGGACTCCATCGCCGCGCTGTACTGACCGAGGATGCGCAAGTTCTCCGACACGACCTGTCCCTTCACCGTGAGTGGAGTCGCGAACCTACCCGGCGAAACACCCCGTGAGGAAGGTGGTCAGTGGTGGGGTCATCCGGGTGTCGCCGGGCGCGCCGATGAGCCGATTCACGTCTCCGTGGGTGAGCCCGCGGGCGTCGACCGCCGTCGCCGGAACGCCCGCGCTGCGTACCGCAGCCAGAAAGTCACGCTCGATCGACACCCGGCGCGGTGTGCCGCGGAACACCCCGATCAGGGCGGGGATCCCGATGCCGGGCTTCACGTTCAGCGTCGCCGATGTCCGGGTGAGGTAGTCGGGAAGGTTGCCGAGCGCGACCTTCCACTGCAGTTGCTCACCGGCGGGGCTGTCGGCACCCGCGCGCACCTTGTCGAAGCCTTCGGTGTCGAGCGGACCGCCGCAGCGCACGGCGTCGAGGTCGAGCCCGGCACCCCGCAGGTACGTGGGATCGACGAGCACGTTCGCCACGATGTCGGCGCCCGCCGAATGACCCACGACGGCGATGCGGTTCCCGTCGCCGCCGTGGTCGGCGATGTGGTCGTGGACCCAGGCGATCGCCGCCGCCACGTCCTCGTAGTGGTCGGGGTACTGCGCGCCGGTCGGGCTTCCCGGGTCGGTGAGTCGGTAGTTGACACTCACCAGCACCCAACCGTGGTCGTTCGCCCACCGCACCTTGTCGGTGATCGCGTTGCGCTTGTCGCCGACCTGGTACCCGCCGCCATGCACCCACATCACCACGGGAAGTCCGCATCCGGTGGCCGGCGCGTGGACGTCGAGGCTCGTGAGGTTGGCCGGCACCTCGTCGACCCGCGTGTACGCGATGGTCGCGGTGCGCGTGCCGTCGGCGCATCGGGAGGTCGAGGAATCGGAGGTGGACGTCGTGGTGGTGGGGGTCGTGGTGGTGGAGGTCCGGTCACGACTCGAGCCGGCGCAGCCCGTCAGGGCGGCCGCCAGGACGAGGACAGTGAGTCGGCGGTGCCGCGTGTTCGTCACCATGGGCTCAGTGTGCCGGTCGTGTGTGAGCCGCCGGTCATGGGGAGGTGATGGCTCGGTTCAGTTCCCGATCATGCCGTAGGCGCTCGTCGGTGTGATCCGCAGCACGAGCCGTTGATCCGTGACCATCGCCGCCCGGTACTCGTCCCAGTTGTCGTGGTCGCCGGCCATCGACCGGTACAACTCGACGAGCTCGTCGACGGTGGCATCGTGCGGATCCGCGGCGACCGGAGTCAGCGTGGCGTGACCGTCCACGACGACGTACGCCCAGAAGTTGTCGCCGACGACGTAGAGCGATGCCCGCGGGTCGCGTTGCAGGTTCTTGGTCTTCGCCCGGGTCGCAGTGACCGAGATCCGAATGTCGTCGTCGGGGCCGACGGCGTAGATGATGTTCGAGAGCTGGGCCCGTCCGTCGCGGCGAAGCGTCGTCAGGACGCCCTCGCGTCGGCCGCGGATGAAGTCGAGCGCATCACGGAGATCCATGCCGCCGAGGGTATTCGCCGACGAGCGGGCTCGCCCCGGATCAGGGTCCTTCGACCCTGGCGACTCCGACGAGGCGCCGTCAGAGTCGACGCCAGTACCGACGGGGATCAGGGGGCACGTCATGGTGGCTGAATCTGCAACGTCCGGGCGGGGTCAGGCCTTGACCGAACGAGCGGATGTCCGGGTCTGGACCGTCGCAATGACGGTCATCGTGTTCGCCGCGCTGGTCGCGGCCATCACCGCGGTCGTCTTCGCCCAGGATGCGAAGAGCGCCACGCCCAAGGGCGGTGCGGGGACCGCAGCTGCGGTCGGCGGCGGACAAGAGTTGGACTTCAACGCCGAACCGTCGTCCGGCTTCAAGGCCCGCGCGCCCGAGGCTCCATCCGTGAGCACCGAAACCGTGCATGACATCACACTGCGCATGACCGAGCGTCAGCTCGAGATCTCGCCGGGGGTGACGCAGGAGGTCTGGACCTTCGGCGACCAGGTTCCGGGACCGATCTATCGCGGCAAGGTCGGCGACACGTTCAACTTCACCATCGTCAACAATGGCGAGCAGACCCATTCCATGGACTTCCACGCCGGCATGGTCTCGCCGAGCACCGCGATGGTCCCCATCGATCCGGGGAAGTCGCACAAGTACTCGTTCCGGGCGAACAAAGCCGGCATCTTCATGTACCACTGTGGGACTCCACCGGTGCTGATGCACATCGCGGCCGGGATGTACGGCGCAGTGATCATCGACCCACCCGGCTTGCCGGAGGTCGATCACGAGTACGTGATGGCGCAATCCGAGTTGTACACCGGCGCTGACGGCGCGCTGCCCTCGATCGACAAGCTGCTGGCCGGTTCGTACGACGCGGTGGTGTTCAACGGCTACGCGAATCAATACAAGTATGCGCCGATTCGGGTCGAACCGGACGAGCGCGTCCGGGTGTGGGTGATCGACCTCGGGCCCTCACAGATCAGCTCATTCCATGTGATCGGCACGATCTTCGACACCGTCTTCAAGGAAGGCGATTACCTGCTCCGACCCGATGCCGGCGACGGTGGATCGCAAGCCCTCGACCTCGCACCGGCACAAGGTGGTTTCGTGGAGTTCGTCGCGAGCGAAGTCGGCGCCTATCCGTTCGTCACGCACAAGTTCAACGATGCGTCTCGCGGCGCGGTCGGTGTGTTCCAGGTCGGTCAACCACCGAGCGCGGGCTGACGCGACGGCCCGGTCGCTCAGCGATCGGGGAGCAGGTCGTCGCTCAGGTTCGTGAACCACCCGTCGGCATCGAGTGGATCGGAAACCGCGGTCGGCGGGCCGGTCGTGATCTCGACGTCGGCGGCTGGCGCGACGAGGTCTTCGGTCGTCACCGGAGCGGTCGTGGGGTCGGCGTCCAACGTCGCCAGCCAATTGTCCTCGATCGCGTTGGCGGCCCTGGCCTGCCAGAACGCGTCGTCGGTGCTGGTCGGGTGCTGCATCCCCTGGTTATCGGCCGCCCCGCCGCCGAACCTGAACCGGGCGCGAAATCGTCATTGTTTGCCGAGAACCTCGGGAGGTTTGGGCCCCTTGGGCAGACCGAGGATGCGCTCGCCGATGATGTTGCGCTGAATCTGGCTCGTTCCCCCGGCGATGCGCGCGCCGGGCGCCGACAGCAACGCCTCGGTCGCGGGTCCGGCAAGCATGCCGTCGGCCCCGGCCGAGGTCGTCCGCATCACCGCGGTGTCGAACATCAACTCGGTGGTCCCGAGTTTCGCGATCGATGCCAGCACGGACGCCACCGAACCTTGGCGTTGTCCCATCACCTTGAGGGCCGAACCGCGGATCCAGAGGTCGGCGAGTGCTTGGCGGGCCAACGGGTCGAGACCCTCACCAAGTGCCAACATGGCGTCGAGCCGACGTTGGAACGCGATGCCGGCGGCGCCGATGTAGCCCCGTTCGTTGGTCAGCGCCGACATGGCGACGGTCCAGCCCATTCCCGCCGGGCCGAGCAGTGCGTCGGCGGGCAACTCCACGTCCGAGAGGAACACCTCGTCGAACTCGGCGCCGCCGTTCATCTGGCGCAACGCGCGGGTCTCGACGCCCGCGGCGTGCATGTCGACGAGGAAGAACGAGATGCCGCGATGGTTCGGGGCGTCGACGTCGGTGCGGGCCAGGAGGATGCCCCGATCGGCGATCCGACCGTTCGAACACCACACCTTCTGACCGTTGACCAACCAGCGGTCCCCGTCGCGCTCCGCGCGCGTGGAGAGAGCAGCGAGATCCGAGCCGGCTTCGGGTTCGGAGAACAACTGGCACCAGACCCGTTCACCGCGCAGGATCGCCGGGAGTTCCGCCGCACACTGCTCGGGGGTGCCGTACGCGAGCAGCGCGCCGGCCGTCAGGACGTTCCCGACCATGTTCAGGACCGGGGGAACTTCGGCGATCGCGCACGCGGTCACCCATGCGCCGGTATGTTCCGGCGAGAGGCCGCGACCGCCGTGTTCGGTGGGCCAATGGATGCCGGCGAACCCGGCCGCGAACAGGCGGGCCTGCCACGCCCGGCCGACGTCGGCCAGGTGGGCGGGCAGGATCGCCCCGTAGTCCGGCGGGGCGTCGGCGCGGTGTTCGTGCAGCCAATCGGTCGCGGTGCGTGCGAACTCGTCGACGGTGATCACGCTGGGCAGCGTAGGTGCCACGGAGGGTCCATCACTTCGGCGGCTCCGGGCGTTACCTTGCCTGGCGTTCGGGGCGACCGGGGAGACGGACATGTTCGGATTCGGACGACGGCGGCGGCAGGAACGCGACGAGTTCCTGCTCGTACATTCGAAGATCGCGGCGATACACGGCGACCTGTTGCGACGCGACGAGGAGCTGATCGACGCACTGACCGATCTCACGCGCGCGACCGATCGCGTGGGTGAGCGGTTGCGGTCCGAGACATCGGTGCTCGAGACCCTGCACCGCATGATCGAGGGGCGGGAGCAGCCGGCGATCGACCTCACCAAGGAGCGGGTGCTCGGCGGGTCCGTGTCGGTCGACGAGGATCTCCCGAACAACTCGACCTTCGTGTCCCGGCGCATCTACTGACCGATCGACGGACCGACGGTCGGGCTGCCTGACCGGCTCGGGACTTTCGCCACTGGTCGGCCGGGCGTTCAGTGGGCATGGTGGAAGGGACGAAAGGGAGTCCCCCATGACTGATGTTGCCACCGAACGCCGGGAGACGGTCGAGGAACTGACGACCAAGCTGCGCGAGGTCGAACAGCTCATGATCGAACTCGGCCGCGACACGATCGACGCGCTCGTCGATGCAGCTCGCGCCCGCGTCGACGCATTGCGGGTCCAGCTCGATCTCGGTCGGATGAACGCGCGGGACGAACTTGCCGAACCGCTCGACGAAGCGGAACGGACGATCGGCGAAGTCCGGGAGCGGTTCGAGTCCGTCGCAGCCGAGTCGGCCGATGTGGGCAGCGCACTCGCGCAGGGCGTCCGCAGTGCGCGCGCCGACCTGCAGGCCGCCATCGACCTGGCCCAGGAGCGGATCGAGGCTGAGCGCGCGACCTGACTACGCCACTTCGACGGCGGGCGCGGCGAACTGCGCGTTGTAGAGCCGCGCGTACGCACCGTCGGCGGCCAGCAGCGTCTCGTGGTCGCCTTGCTCCATGATCTGACCGTGTTCCATCACGAGGATGATGTCGGCGTCGCGGATGGTGGAGAGTCGGTGCGCGATCACGAAGCTCGTGCGGTTCGAGCGCAGCGCGGCCATCGCCCGCTGGATGAGCACCTCGGTGCGGGTGTCGACCGAACTGGTGGCCTCGTCGAGGATGAGGATGGTCGGGTTCGCGAGGAATGCGCGGGCGATGGTCAGGAGCTGCTTCTCGCCGGCGCTCACACTGCCGCCCTCGTCGTCGACGATCGTGTCGTACCCGTGCGGGAGTGAGTGCACGAAGCGGTCGACGTAGGTCGCCTTCGCGGCGGCGAGGATCTCCTCCTCGGTGGCGTCCAGGTTGCCGTACGCGATGTTCTCGCGAATCGTCCCGCCGAACATCCAGGTGTCCTGCAGCACCATGCCCATGTTCGAGCGGAGATCCCGCCGCCGCATCTTCGAGATGTCGATGCCGTCGAGGGTGATCGCGCCCCCATCGAGTTCGTAGAAGCGCATCAGCAGATTGACGAGGGTGGTCTTGCCCGCGCCCGTCGGTCCGACGATCGCGATGGTCTGGCCCGGTTCGGCCACCAGCGAAAGGTCTTCGATGAGCGGCTGATCCTTGCGGTACGAGAACGACACGTGGTCGAACTCGACCCGGCCGTGAGGGTCGAGGTCTTCGAGCGGGACTGCTTCCTCTTCGACGTCTTCCTCAGCATCGAGGAGCTCGAAGACCCGCTCGGCCGACGCGATGCCGGACTGCATCACGTTGATCATCGATGCGAGCTGGGTCATGGGCTGGGTGAACTGACGGGAGTACTGGATGAACGCCTGGATATCGCCGATGGTCATCTGGCCCGACGAGACCCGCAGGCCACCGACCAGCGCGATGGCGACGTAGTTGAGGTTGCCGAAGAACATCATCGCCGGCTGGATGGCCCCGGAGATGAACTGCGCTGCGTAACTGGCCTTGAACAGCTCCTCGTTCTTCTCGCTGAACTTGGCCCCGATGTCGCGCTGACCACCGAACACCTTCACCAGCGCGCGCCCCCTCAAGCCCTCCTCCACC
>CAZJBJ010000094.1:0-15493 GCA_964544295.1 uncultured Bifidobacteriaceae bacterium | reverse complement strand
CTCGAGCCCGGTGTCCTCGGGCATCGGGAGCGCGTCCATGTCGGCACGCAACAGCACCGTCGGTCCCGCGGATGGGCCGTGTAGGTCGGCGACGACCGAAGAGACCGATGCCCCGCGCGTGACGGTGAGCGGGAGACCCTCCAACGCATCGAGCACTGCCGCCTGAGTGCGGGGGAGGTCGAGTCCGAGTTCGGGGTGACGATGCAGGTCGCGTCGCAACGCGACCACGTCGTCGAGCACTTCCTGCGCAGCGTCGAGCAGTTGCACGGTCATCGTTCCTTCCGGAGTTGAGCCAGCCGCTCGTTGAGCGCGTCGATGCCGTGGCCCGCGGTGGGGTCGGCGATGCTGCGCACCACCAGCCGGGACCCGTCGGTGAGGACGAGCACCCCGGTGGCGGGCCGGATGCTCGAGAGCCATCCGACGGGTGCCGGGGCCTCGAACCGGTCGACCTGGTGCAGCGGGATCTGCCGCCGCGGTTGTCGGTAGTTCTCGACTTCGACGCCGTCCGCGCTCAACCGCACCGAGCTCTTGCGGATCGAGATCGTCGCCGCGACGGCCGCGCCCACGATGAGGGCAACGGGGAGGAGCAGCGCGAAGAGTACGAACACGTCCGGAGCCTACGGCCCGCGCAGTACGTCGAGTTCGAGGCCCTTGGCCAGCCAGGAGAAGCCGAACGCCCATACCGATGCGATCTCGCCGACGAGCAGCGACTGTTCGAAGTGGAAGCCCCAACTGGTGACCGGGATGAACAGGATGGCGGCGGCGATCACGCCCGCGCAGGACCAGTGGCCTCGCAGTCCGAAGAAGTAGCAGAGCACGCCGAGCGAACCGATCAACACGAACGCGCCGGTGAAGTGCGCGGTCTTGACTGCGGTCTCACCGAGCCGTTCCTGGATCGGCGTGAGCCCTCCGGCGCCGGGCCGGCTCGTCGGAAACAGCGCCACCAGCACGGCACCGACGCCGGCCACCGTGGCGAGCAGGTTGTCGAGGTTGCGTTCGAAGGCCTTGTACGCGATCAGGAACACGGCCGTGGCGCAGAGGATCCCGACGAACAGGTCGCGTGCCCCCGAGTAGTAGTACGCGCTCAGGGAGTCACGCCAGAAGGGATGGTGCCCCAGCCACACACTGTCGACGAGGATCAACAGGATCGGGAGGGCAATGCCCAACCCGCCCACTGCCGCTCGCATCATGAGATAGGAGCGGATGTACCGAGAATCGCGGTTGTCACCGAAGGGAGGACGCGTATCGGTGACGGTCACAGGCTGCAACAGGTCGTACATAGACCCTCCTGGCGTCGGTCAGTCGCGCTCGCCGGTCTCGTAGACGTTCGATGCCGGACCGACGAGGAGCGGGTCGAGTGGTCCGATGTTGTCGATGTCCTTGCCGTCATAGGGCATCGTGTGCAGGACGTACCGAATCGCATTGAGTCGAGCGCGCTTCTTGCAGTCGGACTTGATGACGGTCCAGGGCGCTTCGGGCGTGTCGGTGTGCACGAACATGGCCTTCTTGGCCGCCGTGTACTCATCCCACTTGTTCAAGGACGCCACGTCGACCGGTGAGAGCTTCCACTGCTTGAGCGGGTGGCGCTCACGCTCCTTGAACCGGCGTCGTTGTTCGTCCTGGCTCACCGAGAACCAGAACTTGATCAGGTGGACGCCACTGCGGGTCAGGTTGCGTTCGAACTCCGGGGCCTGGCGGAGGAACTCGGACACTTCGTCGTCGGAGCAGAACCCCATGACCCGTTCGACTCCGGCCCGGTTGTACCAGGACCGGTCGAACAACACGAGTTCGCCGCTCGTGGGGAGATGTTGCACGTACCGCTGGAAGTACCACTGGCCTTGCTCGACCGGGGTGGGCTTCTCGAGTGCGACCACGCGTGCTCCACGGGGGTTGAGGTGCTCCATGAACCGCTTGATCGTGCCGCCCTTGCCCGCCGCGTCTCGTCCCTCGAAGACGATGACCACGCGCTGGCCGGTGTCTCGCACCCACGCCTGGAGCTTCAGCAGCTCGACCTGGAGGTGGTACTTCTGCTTCTCATATTCCTTGCGCGACATGAGGTTGGCGTACGGGTACACCCCGTGCTTCCAGTGCTTGACCAGCTCGTCGTCGTCGCTCATCGGGATGGTGCCGTAGACCGGCTCGTCCTGCTCGAGGATGACCCGCCGTAACGTGCCGATGTCGTCCGGCGATGTCCCGGCGAGCATCGCGTCGAGCCAGCGCGCCACTTCGGCCATCTGGGTCGGTTCCGCGTTCGCCAGCACGTCACGCACCGCGTTGACCTTCGACTCCCGGGCGCCGTCGGTCGCGGCCTGGACCTCGTACTGCTCGATCCCGCCCGGTGAAAGGTCGGGGGCCCTGTCGCCGTCCGCCGTCCGGGCCATCAGCTCCCGCCGCCCGGTTCCCACATCGAGTCCGCGTACTCGGACTCGAGGATCTCGTCGATCGTCTCCGCCGGGACATCGGCAACCATCGGGATCTGGTCGCGCAGGATCGTGCCGAGGGTCGGCAGCGATGCGCGATCGGGCCAGGTCGACTGGTCCCACAACGCGCTGCGCCGGAATGCCTTGGGGCAGTGCATGTACTGCTGGGTCACGGTCACCCCGATGGCCGCCTTCGGGCGACGGTCCTTCACGGCACACGCGTCGAGGACCTCCGGGTCGGTGGTGATGCACGCCCGACCGTTCACCCGCAGGGTCTCGTCCATGCCGGGCACGACGAACAGCAACCCGATCCCGGAGCCCGCGACGATGTTCCCGATCGAATCCAACAAGTTGTTGCCGGCCAGGTCGGGAATGGCGAGGCGATGCTCGTCGAGGACGACGACGAAACCGGCGGGCCCGCCCTTCGGGGAGACATCCGCGGTCCCGTCGGGTGATGCCGTGCCGATCAGCACGAACGGTGCTGCACTGATGACTGCACGCGCGTGATCGTCGAGCCGCGCAACGACCTTCTGGGCCACGAGGTCCGAGGGCGATCGGTACAGGTCGCGGAGCTGCGCCTCGGTTGCGATCACGTGGTCGAAGTCGTGGCTGCTCATGACCGGCAACCTAGGCCCGCGGGGAGCGGTCAGGCCAGGACGGCGACGGCGGCCGCCTGGATCGTGGCGGTGGCCGTCGCGGGTGGGCACCGCCCGACGAGAGCGTCGTGGATCGCCGACCAGCCGGCATCCTCGATCTCGGGGAATCGGGCCAGCGGCGGATAGGTGATCATCGCGTCGGCGATCGTCCGGCGGGTCAGCTCGAGCCGCCGCTCGTCGACGGCACCGGTGGGGATCACGGCGCCGAGCGCGTCGACGTGGGCGCACATGTTCCCGCCCGAGGCATCGAGAGTCTGCGCTTCGGCCCCGATCAGCTCGGTGACGAGTGCGACCGCGCCGTCGACGTCGGCGCAGGTCCTCGGGATCGCCCAGGCGTGACAGCCGGCATAGGAGACGCGGTGCGTGTTGCCGCCGAAATAGCGGGAGGGGAGCAGCACGTCGGCCACGGCCGAGGCGCGGATGGCACCCCAGCCGCCCGGCCAGGCCGCCGCAGCGTCGAGCCGGCCGCCGAGGAGCGCGGTGTCGACGTCGTCGTAATGCCACGTCGGGAGGTCCCGTGGCGCGCGGGTCGCGAGACGACACAACGTGTCGATCGCCCACTCGGCTTCGGGCGTGGCCATGGTCGGGCGCAGGTCGTCGTCGAACAATGCGCCGCCGGCACCGATCACCAACTCGAAGAACGTCCCGAAGAGCCCGGATTCTCGGCCCGGGAATCCGAAGATGACCTCGGAAGCGAGCAGCTCGTCCCAGGTGTCGGGGACGCGTTCGACGCGATCGGTCCGCGACCAGAGGATGCGCACGTCGATGAGACGCGGCGCGCACAACAGCACGCCCTCGAACCGGCACAGATCGACGGCCGATCGCGCCAGTGGCTCGATCGCGGCGGGATCGAGGAGGGAGTCGAGGTCGTGCAACCAGTCCCGTTGGGACGGGGCGTACTTCGAATGGGTGGCGAGCACATCGATCCGGGTCCCGGCCGCGAGCAGTGCGGCGACCTCGCGGTTGAGGGTCGGGTGGTCGGCGTGGACGACGATCTCGACACCGGGCCGGCGTAGCCGCTCGTACAGGTGGTCGTACATCGGTCCACCGACGAGTGCGACCCGCAGCGGATCGGAGCCGCTCACGGTGCCACGATCCGAACGCCGGTGATGCCGCCGTCGAGCAGGAAGTCGGCGCCGGTCGTGAACGTCGTCGGCGCCGCGAGATACGCGACGGCATCGGCCACCTGCGCACACTCGACCATCTCACCGAGCGGCTGGCGACGGCGCAAGGCCTCCTGCGCGCGCTCCGGCTCCGGCGTACCGGCAACCAGGCGTTCCACCCACGGGCTCCACACCGTGCCCGGCGAGACACAGTTGACCCGGATGCCGTGGGTGATCTCGTCTGCCGCCATCGCCTTGGTGAGGGCCAGGACGGCACCCTTCGACGCGCCGTAGACGGCCCGTTCGACCAGTCCGACCGAGGCGACCACTGAGCAGGTGTTCACGATGACGCCTCGGCCGGCGGCGCGCATCGCGGGCAGGAACGCGCGGCTCATGTTGGCGACACCGAAGACGTTGACCGCGAACACCCGCTCCCAGTCCTCCGGCGTCGAGGCCACGACGTCGCCGACGGCGGCGACGCCGGCGTTGTTGCACAGCACGTCCGCCGCTCCGTGTTCGGTGGCGATATCGGCCGCGGCGTCGGCGCACGCCTGCGGATCGGTGACGTCGAACCCGTCGAGCAGGTCGAGACCCACGACGATGTCGTCGAGTTCGGTGAACCGCTGCGCGATGGCCGCACCGATGCCGCCGCGGGCTCCGGTCACCACGATCACCCGTTGGGCCATGTCCCCGTCCCTTCGCAGTCCGGCCGTCGGCGCTCATCATGGCGCGTCGCGGCGGGGCCTGTTTAGGGTGCCGCCATGACACGCATCACCGGAATCCGGACCCTGGACCTGCGGGCACCGACGTCGCGGACGCTCGCGGGCTCCGATGCGGTGCACACCGATCCGGACTACTCCGGCGCGTACGCGGTGCTCGAGACCGACGGCGACCACGAGGGTTGGGGGATGACCTTCACGATCGGCGCGGGCAACGACTTGTGCTGTGCGGCGATCGAGCAGCTGGCCCCGATGCTCGTGGGGCGGGAGGTCGAGGAGTTGATGTCGGACTCGGCCGGGATGTGGCGTGAGCTGACCAATCACAGTCAGCTGCGTTGGCTCGGACCGGAGAAGGGCGTCATCCACCTCGCGACCGCGGCGGTCGTGAACGCGATGTGGGACCTTTCGGCCAAGGTCGCCGGCAAGCCGGCGTGGCGCCTCATCGCCGACCTCTCACCCGAGGAGTTCGTCGGGCTCGTCGACTTCCGCTATCTCACCGACGTGCTGGACCGCGACGAGGCACTCGACCTGGTGCGCGGGTGGGCGCCGACGAAGGCGGATCGCATCGCGGCGCTCCGGCGCGACGGGTACCCGGCGTACCTGACGTCAGCCGGCTGGCTCGGGTATCCGGAAGCGAAGGTGCGCGACCTCACCCGCGCCGCGCTGGCCGACGGGTGGCGCTGCTTCAAGACCAAGGTCGGGGTGGATGTCGGCTCCGACGTTCGGCGCTGCGAGGTCATGCGCGAGGAGATCGGCGATCTGCCGCTCATGGCGGACGCCAATCAGGTGTGGGAGGTCGAGCAGGCGATCGAGTGGATGCGGCACCTGGAACCGTTCGATCTGCGTTGGATCGAGGAGCCGACGAGTCCGGACGACATCCTCGGGCATGCCGCGATCCGTCGGGGAGTCGCGCCCGTCGGGGTGGCGACCGGGGAGCACGCGGCGAACCGGGTGATCTTCAAACAGCTGCTCCAGGCCGAGGCGATCGACTACGTCCAGATCGACGCCTGCCGCATCGGCGGCGTGAACGAGGTGCTCTCGGTGCTGTTGCTCGCGGCCAAGTTCGGCGTGCCGGTCTGCCCGCACGCCGGTGGACTCGGGTTGTGTGAGTACGTCCAGCACCTCTCGATCATCGACTACGTCTGTGTGTCGGGGTCGCTCGACGACCGCACCACCGAGTTCGCCGACCACCTGCACGAACACTTCCAGCACCCGGCGACCATCCGTGACGGTCGGTACGTCGTTCCCGAGGCCGCCGGGTACTCCGCCGACCTCTGGCCCGAGTCGGTCGCCGCGCTCTCGTGGCCGGACGGTGCCGAGTGGCGATCGTGATCGAGACCGCGCCGCTCGGTGCGCGCGGCGTCGAGATCACCCGCCTGGGATTGGGGTGCGCGCCGCTCGGCAACCTGTTCGAGGCGATGACCGATGCCGACGCCGCCGCGACGGTCATCGCCGCGTGGGACGCCGGCATCCGCTTCTTCGATACGGCGCCCCTCTACGGGCACGGACTCTCCGAGCGACGGCTGGGCGAGACACTGCGCGCCTATCCGCGGGACGAGTTCATCGTGTCCTCGAAGGTCGGCCGGCTGCTCCGGCCCGACGCGGACTTCGATCCCGGCATCTTCCGGATTCCGCACGGGGTGGCGCCGGTGTTCGACTATTCCGCCGACGGCGTCCGGCGCTCGATCGAGGAGAGTCTCGAACGGCTCGGGCTCGACCGGCTCGACGTCGTGCTCGTCCACGACCCGGACGACCACGAGCAGGCGGCGCTCGACGGTGCCTTCCCTGCATTGCTCGCCTTGCGTGACGAAGGAGTCGTCCGTGCCATCGGTGCCGGAATGAACCAGGCCGAGATGCTGGACCGCTTCGTGGACCGGGTCGATCTCGACTGCGTGCTGCTCGCCGGTCGGTACACGTTGCTCGACGACTCCGGCGACGCCTTGGTGCGCCGCTGCGCCGAGCGGGGCGTCGGGGTGATCGTCGGCGGAGTGTTCAACAGCGGCGTCCTCGCCGGCGCGCCTCGCAGTCCCACGTTCGACTACGCCCCCGCCGATCAGCGGATCGTCGAACGCGTCGACGCGCTCCGGGCGACATGCGCGCGGCACGACGTCGCGCTCCCGGCGGCGGCGTTGCAGTTCGCCCTTCGGAATCCGGCGGTCGGCTCGGTCGTGGTCGGCGCGGCGGACCCGCACGAAGTTCGGGCCGATGTCGAGTGGGTCGGCGTGCCGATTCCCCCGGAGCTGTGGACTGAACTGCGCCGCTGATTGCGACGGCGGTGCCGTCAGACCGCGAGCGGGCCGGTACCGGCGACGCAGCGATTGCGGAGTTCGCCGATCACGTCGGCCCCGGACACGATGGTCTCACCCTCGGCGAGGTACCGGTTCCGGGCCATGCCGACCCCGGCGGGCGTGCCCGTGAAGATGAGGTCGCCGGGCTGGAGGCGGGTGATCGACGAGAGGTACGCGACGAGGGTCGGGACCGGGAAGATGAGCAGACTCGTAGTGGCTTCCTGCATCCGCTCACCGTCGACGGCGCACCAGAGGCGGATCTCGTCGCGGTCCGCGAAGGCGTCGGGTGACACGATCGCGGGTCCGGTCGGGCCGAAGGCGGCGAAGCTCTTGCCCAGGGAGAACTGGGGTGGCATGCCCGTCATCTGGACGGCCCGGTCGGAGATGTCCTGACCGAGGGTGAGGCCGGCGACGTGATCCCACGCGTCCTCGACATGAACGTGTGATGCCTCGGTCCCGATGACGACCACGAGCTCGACCTCCCAGTCGACCATCGCACCCGAGAGCGGAATCTCGGCCGTCGGTCCGGCGATGCAGGTCGGGAACTTGGTGAAGGTCAGCGGCGCCGGGGGGAGCGCGGCGCCCGACTCGCCCGCGTGATCGCGGTAGTTGAGGCCGATGCCGAAACACTGACGAGGCACGGGGACGGGCGCACCGAGCACCACGTCGGCGACCAGGCCGTCCGGAGTCCGGTCGGGCAGGCTCGCGGCGAGGCCATGAAGTTGCCGGTGACGGCCCACGGCGATGATCGGGTCCGCCATGGTGTCGTCCCCGGCCACGGTCGCGAGATCGTGCCAGCCGCCGTCGTGCTCGAGCGCCGCGCGTCCGTCGACGTTCACCAATCGGAACATAGAGCTCTAGATTGCCACGGCGTAGACCGCGATGTTGTCCCGGTAGGAACGGGCGCCGGCATCGAAGTCGCCACCGCAGGTGATCAGGACGAGGCGAGGATCGCCGGACGTCGCGAAGGCGTCGGCCGGGAGCTGGTCCTTCGGAAACTGTCGGCGGGCGACCACTTCGAAGGTGCGGGCGACGCCGCGGTTGTCCGTGACCGTGATCCGGGCGCCGGGTTCGACCTCCTTGAGTCGGAAGAACGCTCCCGGTCCCTGGTCGCGTGAGTCGACGTGTCCCGCCAGCACCGCCGAACCCGCCCGCCCCGGTGTGGCGCCCAGGCGGTACCAACCGACGTCGCTCACTGCGCTCGGGATCTCCATCTCTCCGTTCGGGAGCAGGCCGACCGAGCGGACGGGTGCATCGATGCCGACACCGTCGATGCGCAGGCGAACGGGCGCCGCCGCACCGATCTCGGCGTCCTCGACGCGACCTGATCGCACGGTCACCGAGCCGAGGCTGGCCGGCCGCGGCGCCGGTCGGGCGGCGCGGTCCTCCGCCCGTTCGGAGAACCGGTCGAGCGAGCCGACGGCCGACGAGGCCTGGGTCGCCCACCAGATGCTCGGCACTGCGATCGCCGTCGCGATCATGACGACGACAAAGCCGATCAGCGTGTTGCGAGACCGCATTGCTTCGATCCGCCTTTCGGGCCGGGCGAGTCGAGGGGCCGGGCGAAGTGCCCGGCCCCTCGAAGGGAAGGTCGTCGTGTCCTGACGTGGACGGTCAGCTGCGGCTGCGGGCGAGAGCGACGCCACCACCGGCAGCGGCAATCAGGGCGCTACCGGCCACGATCGCCACCCAGATGGGGAACCCGGACTCGGTGTCCGCCAGTCCACCGGTCCCGGTGTTGACCTTGGTCGGCACCGGTGCCGACGGGGTGCTCGCCGCCGGGGCGGCGGCGGGAGCGCCCAAGCCGCTGATCGTCTGGACCAGGACTCGCAGCGTCCCGTCGGTTGCGGACCCGACTGCGTAGACGATCGTGGAGTCACCGTTCTTCACGTCGACGTCAGCCGGTCCGATGGCGACGGTGCTCGTCCCCGCCAGGACCACGTCCGCCGACACGACACCGGCCGGAAGGTCGGCCTTCGCCTCGTTCGGGTTGGTGAGATTCGGGAACACCACCGCACCGCCGGCCCGCACGTCAACCGCAGGGGCGGCCGCCGTGTGACGGACCGTCAGTCGTCCCTCACCCGCGGGGATCGGTGCCGTGTCGTTGGCGAACACGGTGATCGTGGGCGATCCATCAGCCTTGAGGTGGGCGACGATGGAGGCGTTCAGTCCCGCCGTCACCGTTGCATCGGCTTCGAGGATCGGAGCCGCGGTGTCGGGATCGGTGGCGTTTCGGATCTTGAGGTTGTAGGTGGCCGGTGGGAGTGAGATCGGGTCGGTCACGGTGTCAGGGGCAAAGTCGTCGAGAGTGAGGGCGTCGTTGACGTACACGTCGACGGTCAGGCCGGGGATGCCGTGGACCACGGTGACCGAGCCGTCACCGGGCGCGGCGCCGACCGGTGCTGCGAATGCCATCGCCATCATGGCGGTGGCGACGAAGACGAGAATTCGTTTGCGCATTTCAGTGCTCCAGTTCCGGGTTGTGGACGGTTCGGTGCGAGCCGCGCGTCGGCTCATCACGTCTCCGGAGCCGGGACCGGAATTGGATGAGAATTTCTTCGTATGTTGCGCGCGATCCCGACGGACTCGACCCAGGGGCTCAGCGCACCTGCACGTCAGGTTCCGCTCATGTCCTTGCCCATGAGTTGCCACATCGTCTCGTCGTCGGATTGGCGCCAGAGGTCCAGCAGGCCGTTGCCGAGCGGATCGCAGCCGTAGCGCATCGGTCCGTCGTCATCGGCGATGGCGTCGGCGATCGCGGCCGCCGCGCTCTCGACGGGCTGGACCATCGGATCCGCGTGTTCGGCGCGGGCGGCGGCCGACCGGTGGGCCATGGCGCGGTAGTCGGCGAAGCGTTCGGCGGCCATCGGTCCGGTACTGGTCTGGAACATGTCGGTGTCGATCGGTCCCGGCAGGATCTCGACGACGCGAACTCCGAACTGGGCCAGCTCGACCCGCAAGGTCTCCGAGAGCGACGACGCCGCGGCCTTCGTCGCGCGGTACGCGCCGTAGAACGGAACGATGCCGAAGATCGAACTCGAGGTGACGGTGGCGATGACTCCGGGCGCATTGCGCTTGAGGGTGGGAATCGCGGCGCGGGTGACGGCGACGACCCCGAGCACGTTGACCTCGAACATCTCGCGCCACGTTTCGAGGTCGGCGTGCTCGAGGGGATCGTGGCCGCCGTCGGCGCCGGCGTTGTTGACCAACACGGTGAGGTCGTCGGGGATCTCGATGCCCGTCGGATCCGTCACGTCGAGTCGACCGACCCGGACCCGGCCGCCACTGCGGTCGGGCAGGTCGGCACCGTCCTCGACGTTGCGCATGGTGGCCAGCACGTCGTACCCCCGACCGGCGAGTTCGAGTGCCACTGCACGTCCGATGCCGCGACTCGCGCCGGTGACCAGTGCGCTGCCTCTGATCTCCACGATGCCTCCTCGCCGACCGGACTCCCAACGCTCGCAGGAGATCGCCCGGTTCGTCCAATGTCGCCGGTGCCGGTCGCTCCGTCCCCGTAGGATCCGCGAATGACCGCGGCTCAGCCGGAACGGCTGCACGAGTATCGCAACCATCACCTCGACAGCACCCGCTGGGATCACTTCCACGTGCGCCCGGACGACATCGTCGTGGCGACGGCGTACAAGGCGGGCACCACGTGGACGCAGCGGATTCTTGCCGCACTCATCCTGGGGCTCGACGTCAAGGGGCCCAACCTGATGGAGGTCTCGCCCTGGATCGACAGTCGCTTCATGGGCCCGATCGAGACGACGATCGAATCGGTGGACGCGCAGACGCATCGCCGCTTCGTCAAGAGTCACCTCGCCGCCGACGGCATCCGCTTCTTCCCGGAGGCGAAGTACGTCATCGTGGGGCGTGACACGCGTGACGTGTTCATGTCGCTCTGGAACCACTACACGGGTTACACCGACCTCGCGTACGAGATGTTCAACGACGCCGGTCGTCCGGGTGCCGAGTTCCCCCGGCCGCCCGCCACGCCTCGGGAGTTGTGGTCGCGCTGGATCGGTGAGGGTTGGTTCGAGTGGGAACCCGACGGCTGGCCGTTCTGGTCGCACCATCATCACCTCGCGACGTGGTGGGAGTGGCGGGACCTGCCCAACGTCCACTTCATGCACTTCGGCGACATGCTCGGCGACACCGAAGGGGAGATGCGCCGACTCGCGGCGTTCTGTGGCGTCGAGGTCGCGGAATCCCAGTGGCCGACGCTGGTGGCCGCGGTGCAGATCGACGCGATGCGGACCGAGGCGCGCGGCGCCGACGGCGACGGCGATCCGAGCGCGATGATCTTCGAAGGCGGGGTCGACCGGTTCCTCTTCAAGGGTACGAACGGTCGGTGGCGTGAGGTGCTGACCGACGCGGACCTGGTCCTGTACGACCGAGCCGTGGCGTCGCTCGACCCGACACTGGGGCGCTGGCTCGAAGGCGGCCGCCACGCGGTCGGGATGGCATGAACCCGACGGTGATCACGGTCGGCGAGGTCCGCCTCACCCGGGTGCTCTATCTCGACGCGGCGATCGACCCGGCGCCGGTCGGTCTGACCGCGGCGGACGTGAGGTCGGTGCCCTGGGCGGAGCCGCTCTGGGCCGATGGTGATCAGGTGCGGGCGGCGGCGTGCATCTGGGTGATCGAGGCGGGCGATCGCACGATTGCGCTCGACCCGGCCGGCAATATCGACGACATCATCCACGACCCGGAGACGACGCTGGTCCACCAGCAGGCCTTCGCCGACGCCTTCGTCGCGGCGGGGATCGATCCCGCGGCGGTCGACACGGTGCTGCTCTCACACATCGAGAGCGTGGGGTTGACGGCCGTGCGATCGGACCGCGGCTGGCGGCCGTTCTTCCCGAACTCGCGCGTCGTGATGAGCGATGCGGCGCTGGCGACGTTCGTCCCCGAGGATCACGGCATCGTGTTCGAGGCGTTCGCTGCGCTTCGCCGTGACGGGTTGATCGACACGTTCGCCGATGGTGCCGACATCACGCCCGGAGTCCGGGCCGAGTGGACCGGCGCGCACAACCCGGGCCACACCGCGTTCCACGTCGGTGACCCGGTCTCGCCGTCGGTCAGCTTCGTCGGTCATCTCGCGGTGACGCCGCTGCACCTCGCCACCGGTCCGTGTGCGCCCCAGCACCCCGAACCGGAGCGGGCCTGGGAGTGGCTGCAATCCGCGAAGGCCGACGGCCGCTGGCTGATCGGCCCGTTGTGGCCCTCACCCGGCGCGATCCGCAAGGCCGGTGACCACTTCGTGGCGTGGCGCGAGTCGTGACTACTTGGTGATGAGCCAGGTGGTGCGACTCTTCCGGAGGTAGTCGCGCGGCATCGCGTCGGATCGCATCGGGATCTCATACCAGGACGAGGCCCCGAGGTGCTCGAGCATGAGATCGACCGCGCTGCGGCTGGGCAGGGCCACGATCCCGGCGTCGGCGGCGGAGAGGATGTCCTCGGGGTTCTCCCAGCGGAGGAACACCGCCGGGTTGCTCGTGACGTGGACGCCGGTGTCGAGGATGACGTGCTTGGTCGCCATGGGGAGCGTCCGCGCCAAGGTGTCGAGCGCGTCGGGCAGGTGGTACAGGATCCCGAGGTTGAGGACCACGTCGAACGTACCGCCGAGTGCATCGGGGGTCATGTCGAAGAAGTTCAACTGCCGGAACTCGACGTTGTCGATGCCGACGAAGTCCTTCAGGAGGTTGGCCTGTTCGATGAGCTCGGGCCGGGCGTCGAAACCGACCACGTCGGCTCCGAGCAGGGCACATTCGAGTGACCAGAACCCCGAGTTGCACGCGATGTCGAGGATGCGGACACCTTCGAGGGACCCACCGCATGCGTGGACGAGGTCGGGCATGAAGTGTTCGAAGCGCTGGACCGGGCGGTTCGGTGCCTTCGGCCGGTTGTCGTTGACGTGCTTGGCCGAGAAGTGCAGACCCCCCTCGAACGAGTAGGAGTAGTGCCAGTGTTCGAACCGCGCGAATCCGGCGCGGATCTCGTCGTCGGTGAGCCCGTCCCGCCGGGGCAGCGGCCACACGGCGGGTACCGGTGGCGGGGTGGGCGGAACGATCGCGGGGCGGGCCGACGGGGGTGGCTGGACCTTCAACATTTCGTACCCGGCGCGCGCGGTCATGGACTGCAGCCAGCGCACCACCTCGGGACGTGACGTGAACCGACCCATTTCCGTGTCTCCCTTGTCGACAGGCGAAGCAGCGTAGCGGCCCCGAAAACGGAGGATCTCCGTCGAGTTACCGCTTGCAGATCGCCTCGATCTCGGCCTTCACCTCGGGCGTGATCTGTTCGAGGGCCCGCAGCGCGCCCATGTTCTCGACGACCTGTTCGGGTCGGGAGGCACCGGTGATGACCGTCGACACGTGCGGGTTGGCGGCGCACCACGCGATCGCCAACTGCGCGACCGAGACGCCGAGCCGCTCGGCGACCCCCATGAGTTCGATGACCTGCCCGTTGCGCCGCTCGTTGGTGAGGGAGTCCTTGAGCCACTCGTATCCGGGGAGCGCGGCGCGGCTCTCCGGCGGGATCCCGTCCACGTACTTCCCGGTCAGGAGACCGGACGCCAGGGGGCTCCACGTCGTGAGACCGAGGCCGATGTCTTCGTAGAGGCGCGCGTACTCGCGCTCGACCCGGCGCCGTTCGAAGAGGTGGTACTGGGGCTGTTCCATCACCGGCTTGCGCAGGTTCCGGCGATCGGCGACGTCCCACGCGGCGCGGATCTCGTCGGCCGACCACTCGCTCGTGCCCCAGTAGTGCGCGCGCCCAGATTCGATGATGTCCGACATCGCCTCCACGGTCTCCTCGATCGGCGTGCCGGGATCGGGGCGGTGGCAATAGATCAGATCCAGGAAGTCGAGGCCGAACCGTTCGAGCGACCCGTCGATCGCGTGCATGAGGTATTTCCGGTTGAGCGTGTTCCGGGTGTTCGGCCCTTCGGTCAGGCCCCAGAAGAACTTGGACGAGACGACGTAGGTCTCCCGATCCCAGTTGAGTTCGGCGATCGCAGCACCCATGATGCGCTCGGACTCGCCGCCGGCGTAGGCCTCGGCATTGTCGAAGAAGTTGACGCCGGCGTCGCGAGCGGCGGCGAGGCAGTCGCGGGCCATGCCGGTGTCGAGTTGGGTGCCGAAGGACACCCAACTCCCGAAGGACAGCACGCTGACCTGCAGGCCGGATCGGCCGAGGCGTCGGAAGGGCATTTCGGGATTCGTCATGGCTCGGACCGTAGCCCGGTCGCCCGTACGCTGGGGCGGTGTCCGAGTTCGGTGACCGTCGTCTCCAGAACGCCTGGCAGGGCGCGCTGGCCGGCGGCGGCGACCCGGCGAGTTCCCCGCTCTACGTCTTCGGGCCCTTCCTCGCACTGATCGTGACCGCGGGTGTGGCCCGCGTGACCTTCGGCCCGTCGATCTGGCTCGCGGTGATCACCATCGCCGTCGTGTCCCTGCTCTACCGACTCGTCATGCGCTGGATCGTCGACGGGAGCGGCGGCACCGGTCTGAGCGAAGAGGAGCTCGGACCGTGGGCGGCGAAGATCACGGCGGCGATCACGTGCATCGAGTACACGCTCACGTTCCTCGTGAGCATCGCCGCGCTCGTGACGTTCATCGCCGATCGCGCCGGCCTGCGCTCGCACATCCTCGGGATCGATGCCCGTACGTGGCTCGCGTTGGGTGTCGCGGTGGTGTGCGGCGCGCTCGTCAATCGCGGACCACGGATGGTGTCGCTGGTGTTCGGGCCGGCCACGGCGGCGGTGCTCGCGCTGTTGTGGGCGATGATGATCGCGACGGTCGTCCGGCGCGGCCTGCACGTCGCGCCGTTCGACGTTCGCGCGTTCCAGGGCCGGTACCTGCGATTCACCCTGGGCGGTTTCGTGCGGATCCTGGCGCTGATGACCGGGATCGAGGTGTTCGCCAACCTGGTTGCGTCCTACGCGGGGCCGCCCGCGGTTCGCAGCCGCCGCGCGTTCACGAGCCTGGCGATCATCATGGGCAGTACCTCGCTGACCATGGTGATCGTGGGCCCCGCGATCCTGGCGCTGGCCGACCCGTCCGACCCGCACGTCTCGGTGTTCACCCAGACCATGGATGCGCTGTTGCCGCATCCGCTCGCGTTGATCGGCACCGGTATCGGTGTCCTGGTGCTGCTCTCCGCGGCGGCGGCGAGCGCGCTGGGGATCCAGAACCTCTTTCTCGGTCTGTCCGTGCGCCACTACGCGCCGGCAGCGCTCGCCGTCCCGAATCGGGTCGGCGTGGCCGCGCGCCCGGTGTGGCTCGAGGTGGCGGCCGCGTGCGC
>CAZJBJ010000093.1:0-15787 GCA_964544295.1 uncultured Bifidobacteriaceae bacterium | reverse complement strand
CTACGACCTCGTGCTGCTCGATCTCGGCATGCCGGACATGGACGGATTCGCGATCTGCCACCAGCTCCGGTCGCGGTCGGATGTGCCGATCATCATCGTCACCGCGCGCGGCGACGAAGCGGACCGCGTCGTCGGACTCGAACTCGGCGCCGACGATTATCTCGTCAAGCCGTTCGGGTTCCGCGAGTTGGTGGCGCGTATCCGCGCGGTGGCCCGGCGCGCCGGCGACCGCAGCGCGGAGGACACCGACGTGCGCACGCTCGGTGCGCTCACCATCGACGTGCGGACCCACCGGGTGACCATCGCGGGCGAGGAACTCGCGCTCACGCCGAAGGAGTTCGATCTGCTCGCGCTGCTCGCCGAGGAGCCCGGCGCACTGTTCGAACGGACGACCATCCTCGAACGGGTCTGGGATCCGCACTGGTACGGTCCGACCAAGACCCTGGACGTCCACGTCGCGACCCTGCGCAAGAAGCTGGGGAACCCGGCCTGGGTCGAAACGGTGCGGGGTGTGGGGTTCCGGCTCGTCGATCCCGCGGTCGAATAGCACCGCATGCGTCGTCGACTGCTCCTCAGCTACCTCACGTTGACGCTCGTCGTGCTCCTGCTCCTGGAGGTGCCGCTCGGGCTGGTCTACGCCCGTGAGCAACGCCGACGGTTGACCGCGTCGGTCGAGCGGGACGCGCTGGCACTGTCGATCCGCGCCGAGGAAGGGCTCGAATCCAACGGCGTCGCCGCGCTCGTGAAGCTGGCCGAGGAGTACGAGACCGACACGGGGGGTCGGGTCGTGATCATCCGGCCCGACGGCGCGGTGGTGGCCGACTCCGAGGCGGGTGTGGGCACGTCCGAGAACTTCGCGAGCCGACCCGAGTTCCAGGCCGCACTGGACCGTCGGGAGGCGATCGGCTCGCGGCACTCGAAGACGCTCGGTCACGACATCCTCTTCTTCGCGGTGCCGATCGTGCACGGCGACCAACTGGTCGGGGCGCTGCGCGTCACGTATCCGACTTCGTTCGTCGACACCCGCATCCGCGAGGGGTGGTGGGTGTTGATCGGTATCGGCGTGATCGTGCTGCTCATCGTGTTCCTGGTCAGCCTCCAACTCGCGCGGCAGGTCACGATCCCGATCGAACGGCTGGCGAAGGCGTCGGCCCGATTCGGGGCGGGGTCACTCGACGCCCGCGCCGACGTTCCCGCCGGGCCCCCGGAACTCCGGGCGCTGACGGAACAGTTCAACGCCACCGCCGAACGCGTGGAAGGACTCGTGCGCGCGCAGCAGGAGTTCGTCGCCGACGCCTCGCACCAGTTACGCACGCCGTTGGCCGCGCTCCGAC
The DNA here is from genome assembly GCA_964544295.1 of uncultured Bifidobacteriaceae bacterium. Classification (GTDB taxonomy): domain Bacteria; phylum Actinomycetota; class Acidimicrobiia; order IMCC26256; family JAENVU01; genus JAENVU01. The sequence goes on along the minus strand of CAZJBJ010000093.1, from coordinate 14,453 downwards.
TCCGACTCGAGAACCTCGAGAGCGAGATCACCACCGCCACCGCCACCGCCACCGCCACCGCCACCGCCGACGGCGACGCCGTCGCCGACGTGGCCGGCGCGTTGGCGGAGGTGGCCCGGCTCTCGCGTCTGGTCGACGGTCTGCTCGAGCTGGCCCGGGCCGAGCGGGAGACCGACGCCGCGCCCTTCACGCCCCTGGGTCCCGTGGTCGACGGCCGGGTGCAGGCTTGGCAGGCCTACGCCGAGGAGCACGCGGTCGCGATCGAGTCCACCATCGAGCCGGCGAGCGGGCCCGGGCTGACGGCCCGGGCGACGCCGGGCCGGCTCGAGCAGGTGCTCGACAACCTCATCGCCAACGCGATCGACGTCTCACCGGCGGGCGGCACCATCCGCATCGAGGTCGCCCGCCGGAACGACCACGTGGAGGTGCGGGTGTCCGACGACGGGCCCGGGATGAGCGCCGAGCAACGAACGCGGGCGTTCGATCGCTTCTGGCGGGCCGCCGGCAATCACGGTGGATCGGGGCTCGGGCTCGCGATCGTGCGCAAACTCGTCGGCGCCGACGGTGGCAGCGTGCGCTTGGAGGCGTCAGCCGGCGGTGGACTCGCCGCGGTCGTCTCGCTGCGCCGCAGCTGACTCGGTCGGGGGGGCGGCGGTCGCGTCGACGGCCTCCGGGTGGCCGATCTGGGCCCGACGGGCGAGATCGGCGAGCGTGTGGCCCGCCAGGAAGTCGGCCATCTCGTCCGAGACCGCCACCCAGACCTCCTGGAGGACGCAGTGGCCCTCACAGTGGTCGTGTTCGTCGGGCAGTGTCGTGAGGGGACCGTCGACCGCCGCCAGGATCTGCGCCAGGCTGATCTCATCGGGGGGACGGGCGAGCACGTAGCCGCCGCCGACCCCGCGCTTCGAGCGCACGAGTCCGGCCCCCTTGACCGCGAGCAGGATCTGCTCCAGGTAGGGCTGAGGCAGATTGGTCCGCTCGGCGATCTCCTTCACCGAGGTGGGCCGGGTCGAGTCGTGCAGGGTCAACGAGAGCAGCGCGCGGGCGGCGTAGTCGCCTCGGGTCGAGACCTTCACCGGGCCATGCTCGCACACCCACGCCGGTGGTGGCCGGTTCGCTACGGTGCGTCGATGTCGCCCATCGAGCCCGTTCGCCCCGACTACGGCCGGGCGTCGCTCGAACAGGTCGTGCCCGCGCTCGTCGGCCGGGTCGACGATGCCTGGTTGCCCGAACCGGCGCGGGTCGCCACCTCGGTCGTGCTGCTCGTCCTCGACGGGCTGGGTTGGGACCTCCTCCAGACCCATCGCGAGCAGCTCCCCGAGCTGTGCGAGTTGGTCGGTGGTCCGATCACGACGGTCGCGCCGTCCACGACCGCGTCGGCGCTGACGTCGATCACGACGGGCCTGGCTCCGATCCAGCACGGTGTGCTCGGCTTCCGGATGCGGCTGGACGGCGACGTGCTCAACGTCCTCTGGTGGGCGCTCGACCGCCCCGGCCGCCCGCCCGACGCCTTCCGGGTCCAGCGCCATCAACCGTTCCTCGGTCGGACCGTGCCGGTGGTGACGCGGCGGGAGTTCCGCTCGTCGGGCTTCACCCAGACCCACCTGCGCGACGCCCCCTTCCACGGGTGGAGCACCACGTCGGTGTTGGTCGAACACTGCGCCGTCCTCGCACGGGCGGGGAACCCACTGGTGTACGCGTACTACCCCGGGGTCGACACCGTTGCGCACGAGTTCGGCTTGGCCCCGCCGTACCTCGACGCCGAGCTCGCCTTCGCCGACGCGCTCGTCGGCCAACTGCGCGACGCGTTGCCGGCGGAGACCGCACTGCTCGTGACCGCGGACCACGGCCAGATGGAGGTCGGCGACCACTGGCAGGAACTGACCGCGGTGCAACACCTGCTCAACGGCTGCAGTGGGGAAGGCCGGTTCCGGTGGCTGACCGCGATGCGGGGCCGGGCCGATGAGCTGCTCGCGGCGGCGACCGACGCGTACGGCGCCGACGCCTGGGTGATGAGCCGGGACGAGGTGGTCGACGGCGGCTGGCTCGGACCGGGGCCGGCACCGGCGGGCAACCTGCGCCGGCTCGGCGACGTGGCCCTGATCCCGAAGGGTCCGGTGGGCTATCTCGACCCGGTCATGCCCCGCGAATCCCTGCTCGTCGGGGCCCACGGATCGCTGACTGCGGCCGAGATGTACGTCCCCTTGGTCGCGGCGGCGGGTCGCGGGTAGGGTCGTGAATTCCACGCGTGTCATTCGCACGTGGGATGCCCATGATCTCTTGGCGGAGTAACTGGGGAGACAGGGGAGTCGGAGGAGTCGGTGGCGAAGTCGTTCACCCACCTGCATGTGCACACCGAGTATTCGATGCTCGATGGTGCCTCGCGCATCGGTGACGTCGTCGCGGCCGCGGCCGCCGACGGGCAGCCCGCGATCGGGATCACCGACCACGGGAACATGTACGGCGTGCTGCCGATGTACCAGGAGGCGCGCAAGCAGGGCATCGTCCCGATCATCGGGACCGAGCTGTACCAGGCGTACGAACATCGCACCGAGCGGCCGGTGCGGCGGGGGAGTCAGGTCGACGACTCCGGCGGTGAGGTCGAAGGCGGCCGCAAGGCGTACTACCACCTGACCGCGTTGGCCGAGACCCAGCAGGGGTACCGCAACCTGATCCAGCTCTCGAGCCGCGCCTACCTCGAGGGCTACTACCAGAAGCCCAAGGTCGACTGGGAGATCCTCGCCGACCATCACGAAGGCGTGATCGCCACCACCGGATGCCTCGGTGGCCACGTCCTCCAGCGGTTGCTCCACGGCGACGAGCAGGGCGCACTGGATGCCGCGGCACGCCTGCAGGAGATCTTCGGACGGGACAACCTCTTCATCGAACTGCAGGACCAGGGGCTGCCCGAACAAGCCCAGACCAACCCACAGCTCATCCGGATCGCGCGCCAACTGCAGGCGCCGCTGCTCGCCACCAACGACAGCCACTACACCCACGAGGCGGACGCCGCCGCGCACGACGCGCTGCTCTGCGTCCAGACCAACGCGAAGATCCACGAGACGAACCGGTTCAAGTTCTCCGGCTCCGGCCACTACCTCAAGTCGGCCGCCGAGATGCGGTCGATCTTCTCGGAGGTGCCCGAGGCGTGCGACAACACGCTGTGGGTCGCCGAGCGCGCCAACGTCGAGATCGACTTCGGGCAGCCCGTCCTGCCCAGCTTCCCCGTGCCCGAGGGGATGACCGAGACCGAGTACCTGTACCAGCTCACCTACGAAGGTGCCGCGCAGCGCTACGGCGCGGACCTCGCCCCGAACGTGCGCGAGCGCATCGAGTACGAGCTCGGCGTCATCGAGTCGATGGGCTTCTCCGCCTACTTCCTCGTCGTGTGGGACCTCGTCAACTACGCGCGCAGTCAGAACATCCGCGTGGGTCCGGGCCGCGGGAGTGCGGCGGGCTCCTGTGTCGCGTACTGCCTGCGCATCGTCGACATCGACCCCATCCGGTACGACCTGCTGTTCGAGCGGTTCCTCAACCCGGGTCGCAAGCAGATGCCCGACATCGACATGGACTTCGACTCGCGCTACCGCGGCGACATGATCAAGTACGCGGCGCAGCGCTACGGGTCGGACCACGTCGCGCAGATCATCACGTTCTCCACGATCAAGGCGCGGGCCGCGGTCCGCGACGCGGCGCGGGTGTTGGACTACCCCTACGTCGTCGGTGACAAGATCGCCAAGCTCATGCCGCCGCTCATCATGGGACGGGACACCCCGCTCTACGCGTGCCTCGACCCCCACCCGAAGTTCGAGGACGGCTACAAGATGGCCGCGGAGCTGCGGGAGCTGTACCAGAGCGACAAGGAAGCCAAGGACGTCATCGACGTCGCCCGGGGGTTGGAGGGTCTGCGCCGTCAGGACGGCATCCACGCGGCCGCGGTGGTGATCACCCGGGAACCGCTCACCGAGTACCTGCCGATCCAACGCAAGCCCGAACCGGGCTCGCCCATCGAGGACGCACCCGTCGTCACCCAGTACGAGATGCACGGGGTCGAGGATCTCGGCCTCCTCAAGATGGACTTCCTCGGCCTGCGCAACCTCGACGTGATGGAGATCACCCTCGATCTGGTCGAGCGCGGCACCGGGGTCCGGCCCGACATCGACAACGTCGACCTGACCGACGCCAAGACGTTCGACCTGCTGCGCCAGGGCGACACGATCGGCGTGTTCCAACTCGAAGGTGGTCCGATGCGGGCGCTGATCCGCTCGTTGGAACCGAGTTCCTTCGAGGACGTCGCCGCGCTCGTTGCGCTCTACCGCCCCGGGCCGATGGCCGCGAACATGCACACCGACTACGCCGACCGCAAGAACGGGCGCAAGCCGGTGGCGTACGACCACCCCGACCTCGAGGAGATCCTCGGCCCCACGTTCGGGTTGATGATCTACCAGGAGCAGCTGATGCGGGTCAGTCAGCGGCTCGCCGGCTACTCGCTCGAAGAGGCCGACAACCTGCGCAAGGCGACCGGCAAGAAGGACCGCGTCCTCATCGCCAAGGAGCGGGCCAAGTTCGTCGACGGGTGCGAGGCCCAGGGGTACGGCCGCCAGTTCGGCGAGAAGATGTTCGACATCATCGAGCCGTTCGCGGACTACTCGTTCAACAAATCACACTCGGTCGGCTACGGGTTCGTCGCCTACCAGACGGCCTACCTCAAGGCGAACTACCCACGCGAGTACCTCGCCGCGCTGCTCACCAGCGTCAAGGGCGACAAGGACAAGTCCGCGATCTACCTCAACGAGTGCCGCCAGCTCGAGATCCCGGTGCTCGTGCCCGACGTCAACGAGTCGCTCATGGACTTCGCGGTCGTGCACCCGGTCGACGAGGCCGGCGTCGCCACCGGCGCGGGCTCGATCCGGTTCGGACTGTCCGCGGTGCGCAATGTCGGCGAAGGGGTCGTGGCCAAGATCCTCGAAGCGCGCGACGAGGGCGGTCCGTTCGTCGACTTCTACGACTTCTGCGATCGGGTCGAGACCACCGCGTTGAACAAGCGCACCATCGAGTCGTTGGTCAAGGCCGGCGGCTTCGACTCGCTCGGTCATCCCCGCCAGGGGCTCTCGCTGGTGTTCGAGTCGATCGTCGAAGAAGTGCTGCGCCGCCGCAACAAGGAAGCCGAAGGACAGTTCGATCTGTTCTCGACCAGCGCCGAGATCATGGAGTCCGAGCGCGACCACACGCGCACCGCGATTCCGGACCAGGAGTTCGGCAAGACCCAGCGGCTCGCGTTCGAGAAGGAGATGCTGGGTCTCTACGTGTCCGACCACCCGTTGATGGGGGCGGAGCGGGCGCTGCGCCGCCATACCGACGCCACGCTCTCGGACCTCAAGGAGATCCGCGAAGGCGAGATGCGGACGGTCGGCGGGGTCGTGACCGCATTGGCCAAGAAGTACACCAAGCGCGGTGATCTCATGGCCACGTTCGTGCTCGAGGACCTCGCCGCCGCGGTCGAAGTGATGGTGTTCCCGAAGACGATGGCGTCCTACGGCGAACTGTTGAACGAGGACGCCATCGTGTGCGTCAAGGGTCGCCTCGACGCCCGCGACGACAGCCCGAAGGTCATCGCGATGGAGATCACCCAACCCGCGCTGATCCTCGACGGTGCGCCGCCGGTGCGGTTGCGTATCCGGCCCGGCGAACTGACCGACGCCAAGACCACCCGGCTCAAGGAGATCCTCTCCGAACATCCCGGCGAATCCCAGGTGTTCGTCCACCTCGAGAGCCAGGACAAGACCACCGTCCTCCAACTCGGCGACGAGTTCTGCGTCTCGGACCGCAACGGCCTCTTCGGCGAGTTGCGGGTGCTGCTCGGCCCCGACTGCATCGCGTAACCCGGTCGCCCGCCGGGGCCTACCCTGGGGGCATGGCAGCGAAGGAGCGTGACGGCGTCCCCATCGACGAGTCGTTGAACGTCGTCGACGAGAACACCGAGCGCACGGTCGACCGCCTGATGGGCTCGCTCCCCGGCGCGATGACCGGTGCCGCGATGCTCGGCCTCGCCAAGGGCATGGGCATGCACCACGAGCAGGAGGAGACGATGGAGATCCGGGAGGCCGGCGAGCCCGAGCCCGACCCCGACGATCCCATCCAGGTCTCGATCGACATCGCCGACCCCGACAGCTCTCGCGTGGTGTACCGAGTCGCCCGCCCCGATGGCGACGGAGCTGCGAACTAACGACTGACCAGGAGTCGGTAGCCGAGGTCGAGTTCGTCGAGGTCGCGGAGGTGGCCCCACTTCGCATCCCATGCGCCGGATTCGAGGTCGGCACGCAGGCGGTCCATGCGGGCCTCGACGAGCGTCTGGTCCAGCGTGCGCATCGCCGACGTGCCGTTGCGGGCCGCCGGATCGAGGTACCGCTCGGGGCGGGCCCAGTAGGCCGCGGTGAAACCGTCGGTGCAGTCGTGGGGGACGGGCACGACGTGGATCTCGGCGTCGAGCCAGTTCGCGACCTCGGTGATCGGTGGGAACTTGAACTTGTCCTGGCCGACGATCTCGGGCAGGTAGTCCGCGACGATCCAGGGCACGATGTCGGTGTCGAAGGTGAACATCACCGAGCGGGGCGCAACTCGTCGAAGTTCCGCGATCCCAGCTCGCTGGTCGGTCCAGTGGTGCATCGTGAGCAGCGCCATCGCGGCGTCGAATTTCGCGTCGGCGAACGGCAGCGCTTCGGCCACCGCGCGGACGGCGGGCGCGGCACCCGTCGGTCGTTGGGCGAGCATGACCGGCGACGGTTCGACCGCGACCACCTGCCGGTCGGTCGGCTCGTAGGACCCCGCGCCCGCGCCGACGTTCACGACGCGCCGCGCGTCACCGAGCGCGGCGTGGATCTGTGCCGCGATGCGCGGGTCGGGTCGGCGCGTCGTCGCGTACCCCGTCCCGATCGTGTCGTACAGCGGCCGCGGCTGGTGTGGGGCCCCGCTCACGCGACTTTGGTGATCACGTCGTCGGCGAAGCGGGACAGCGCGTCGCGGAGGCCGTCGGGGTGGAACGCCAGTGGGGGAATCACGAATCGGTCGACGCCCTCGTCCTGCAGGCGCTTGACACTGTCCAGATCCATCGCACCGCCGCGGGTGATCTCGATGGCATCGGGGTCGCGCCCGACCTCCTCGGCCGCCGCCCGCATGGCGGCTTCCTGTTTGGCCCAGTCGCCCTTGCCGGGGAAGAACCCGTCGCCGAGGCGACCGGCGCGGCGCGCCGCGGCCAGGGTGTGACCGCCGACGACGATCGGCACCGACGGCTGGTGCGGGTGGGGGAAGGAGTTCGCACCGCGCAGGGTGGTGAACGCACCGTCGAAGTCCACCGCCTCGCCGGCCCAGAGCGCCCGCATCACCGCGACGTGCTCGTCGGTGCGCGCCGCCCGCTCGGCGAACGGCACGCCGATGGCGTCGAACTCCTCCTCGAGCCACCCCACGCCGATGCCGAGGGTGACCCGACCGCCGGAGAGCACGTCGAGCGTGGCGACCTCCTTGGCGAGGACGACGGGATTGCGTTGGGGCAGGATCAGGATGCCGGTGGCGAGGCGCAGGGTCGTCGTGTGCGCGCCCACCCAGGTCAGCCACGTGAGCGGGTCGGGCATCGGCGCGGTGTCCCCGCCGGGCATCCTGCCGTCGGCGGAGTAGGGGTACTCGGAGGTGTACCCGCTGGGCACGATCACGTGCTCGACGGTCCAGACCGATTCGATCCCGGTCTCCTCGCAGATCGCGCCGAGCGCGGCGGCGTGGTCGGGGAGCCCGAACGGGCCGACGTTGGCGAAGAGCATTCCGAACTTCATGGGGTCCTCCCTGGGGGTCGTCGGGCAGTTTTCAGTACCGCGGGGTCCGCGTGCCAAGCTGCACCGGTGAAAATCGGAGTGCTCGGAGCGACAGGACCCGCGGGTCGAGGATTGGCAGCCCGGTTGAGTGACGTCGGCTACGACGTCCTGGCCGGTTCCCGGGAGCGGGTCAAGGCCGAACAGGTGGTGGACGAGCTCACGGAGCAGTGGGGCGACCGCGTCGGCCGGATCACCCCGGCCAACAACCAGGCGGCCTGTGATGCGGACGTCGTGGTCCTCGCCGTCCACGCCGACGCGGCCCTGGCGACGGCCAAGTACTTCGCCGATCAGCTCGCCGGCAAGATCGTCGTCTCGATGGCCAACCACCTCGTGCGCAACGGCACCGAGTTCAACGCGGTGTTGCCGCCGCACGGCTCGATCGCCAAGGAGATGCAGGCGTTGCTGTGGCGGTCCGAGGTCGTCACCGCGTTCCACCTCGTCCCGGCGGCGGAGTTCGCGAACCTCGACGAGAAGATGGAGAGCGACGTCGTCGCCTGTGGGAACGACGACACCGCCCGGTCGACGCTCATGGAGATCATCTCGGCGATCCCGGACCTGCGCGCGTTCGACGGCGGGTCACTGGAGAACGCCGTCGGAATGGAGACGTTCGCGGCGGTGTTGCTGTCGATCAACATCCGGCACAAGGTGCGTGCCGGCCTCCGACTGTCGGGTATCTGATCTCGTGACGATCCACCTCTACGACACGGCGCGCCGCGCCGTGGTCCCGTTCGAGCCGGACCACCTCGTGCGCATGTACGTGTGCGGCATCACCCCGTACGACTCGACCCACCTCGGTCACGCCGCGACCTACCTCACCTACGACCTGCTGATCCGGCGGTTGGAGGAGCTGGGCCACGAGGTGCACATGGTCCGCAACGTCACCGACGTCGACGACTCCATCCTGCCCAAGGCGCGCGAGCTCGGGATCCCGTACCTCGAACTCGCCGAGGCCGAACTCACCCGGTTCCGCGCCGACATGGAAGCGCTCGAGATGCGGCCGCCCATCGCCGAACCGCGCGCGACCGAGACCATCGACGAGATCATCTCGATCGTCGAACGGCTGCTCGATTCCGGGCACGCCTACCTCACCCACGGCACCGCGTACTTCGACGTGTCGAGCTTCCCCGAGTTCGGCAAGCTGTCCCAGTACTCGGAGGATCAGATGGTGCGCCTGGCCCGGGCCCGGGGCGGCAACCCCGACGATCCGCACCGGCGCAGCCCGCTCGACTTCGTCCTCTGGCAGCCGAGCGGTCCCGACGAGCCCGCGTGGCGCGCGCCGTTCGGCGTGGGTCGCCCCGGGTGGCACGTGGAGTGTTCGGCGATGTCGATGCAGGAACTCGGCCCCACGATCGATCTCCACGGCGGCGGGACCGACCTGATCTTCCCGCACCACGAGTGTGAGATCGCCCAGAGCGAGGCGCTCACCGGTCAGCCGTTCGTGCGGCACTGGCTGCACTCGGCGATGGTCGCCTACGAGGGCGAGAAGATGAGCAAGTCGCTCGGCAACCTCGTGTTCATCAGCGACCTTCGTGAGACCACCGACCCGCGGGCCATCCGCCTCGCGTTGATGCATCATCACTACCGCTCCGGGTTCGAGTGGCACGACACCGACATCCAGGACGGCACCGCGCTCCTGCACCGGCTCGTGGCCGCGGCCGCGTGCGCGAACGGTCCCGACCCGGCACCGTTCGCCGCCCGGGTCCGCGCCGCGATCGACGACGACCTCGACGCCCCGAAGGCGATCGACGCCCTCGGCGAGCTGGCCGACGCCATCCTCTCCGGCGGCTCCGATCAGACCGCACCCGGCGTGCTCGTCGAACTCTGCGCCCTCATCGGCGTCGACGCGACCCGCGAACTCTGACGGTCACCCGGCCCGGCGCGACCGAGCCGGACTGAGGGACGAGCGGAGACGAGCCGTCGACTCCCGAATGCAACCAAGCAATGTGCGTTGCGCCACCTGCACGGTGGCGCAACGCACATTGGTCACCGGCATGCCGTCTCGGCGTGCCGCAGGAAGTGGCCGGCTACTTCTCGGCTTCGGCCTTGAGGGCGTCGAGACTGCCCTGGTAGACGCCCTGCATCAGGCCGGCCATCTCGTCCGGGGTGGCGGTGACGTCCCAGGTGACGCGGGACCCGCCGTCGGCGGGGTGCACGGTGATGGTCGCCTCGTGGGACTCGACCGGCGCGCCGTCGACGATCGAATAGGTGATCGACTTCGCCGCCTCGTCGAGCTTCACGAGCCGCTCCCGGATGGTCATACCCATCATCGAGAGCACGCGGTCGTCGCCGTCGGGCTCGGAGCTGTCGATCCCGGGCATCCAGCCGGCGAGGCCGTGGAAGTCGCGCACGATGGCCCAGACGGCATCGGGAGTCGCGGTCATCGTGAGTTCAGCGGTGGCGGTCGCCATGGGGGCAGCTCCAGGTTCGAGGTCGGAAGGGCGCCGATCATACGGCGACGAATCGTCCCCGGTCCGGGAAGGGGTCGCCGGTAACCTCGGTTCGATGTCCACCCCGATCACACTCACGTTGCCCGACGGATCCCAGCGCGAATACGCCGCCGGGACCACCGGTGCCGAGGTCGCGGCCAGCATCGGCCGCGGGTTGGCGAAGGCCGCGCTCGCCGTCACCGTCAACGGCGAAGTGGTCGACCTCGACCGGCCGATCGACGCCGACGCCGAGGTCGCGATCGTCACCGGCGCGTCGTCCGAAGGTCGCGAAGTCCTGCGCCATTCGACCGCGCACCTGATGGCTCAGGCCGTGTTCGACCTGTTCCCCGGCGCGAAGTACGCCATCGGGCCGGCGATCGCCGACGGCTTCTACTACGACTTCGAGCTGCCCGGCGGCGCCCACTTCCACGACACCGACCTCGAACGGATCGACGCCCGCATGCGGGAGTTGGTGAAGGAGGACCAGGCCTTCGTGCGCGAGGAGCACGCGGCGGCCGAGGGGTCCGCGATCTTCGCCGATCAGCCCTTCAAGCTCGAGATCATCACCAACGTCACCAGTGGCTCGGCCGACGCCGAGGATGCCGGCGAGGTGATCGGCGACGGCGTCGTCGGCGTGTACCGCAACGTGCGCGCCGACGGTTCGACGGCCTACGTCGACCTGTGTCGGGGTCCGCACGTGCCGACCACCGGCAAGTTGGGCGCGTTCAAGCTCACCCGGGTCGCGGGCGCGTACTGGCGCGGCGACGAGAAGCGGCCCCAGTTGCAGCGCATCTACGGCACCGCGTGGGAGAGCAAGGACATGCTCGCCGAGCATCTCCACCGGTTGGAGGAAGCCGAACGGCGCGACCACCGCAAGCTCGGCGTCGAGCTCGACCTCTTCTCGTTCCCGGACGAAGTTGGCTCGGGTCTGGCGGTCTTCCACCCCAAGGGTGGGACCGTCCGCCGGGTCATGGAGGAGTTCTCGCGCGCGCAGCACGTGGCCGGCGGCTACGAGTTCGTGTACTCGCCCCACATCACGAAGTCGCACCTGTTCGAGACGAGCGGGCACCTGGAGTGGTTCGCCGACGGCATGTACCCGCCGATGGAGCTCGACGCGGGCACGGACTACTACCTCAAGCCCATGAACTGTCCGTTCCACATCCTGATCTACCGGAACCGGACCCGTTCCTACCGTGAACTCCCGCTGCGCCTGTTCGAGTTCGGCACCGTGTACCGCTACGAGAAGTCCGGCGTGGTGCACGGCCTCACCCGGGCGCGCGGCTTCACCCAGGACGACGCGCACATCTTCTGCACCAAGGAAGACGTCACGCGCGAGCTGACGTCGCTGTTGGAGTTCGTCCTCGGGTTGCTGCGTGACTACGGCCTCGACGACTTCTACCTCGAACTCTCGACCAAGCCGGAGGCCAAGGCCGTCGGGTCGGACGAGGAGTGGGACGAGGCGACCGAAGCCCTGCGGGTCGTGGCCGAGAACGCCGGACTCGAACTGGTGATGGATCCGGGCGGTGGCGCGTTCTACGGTCCCAAGATCTCGGTGCAGGCCCGCGACGCCATCGGTCGCACCTGGCAGATGTCGACGATCCAGGTCGACTTCCAACTCCCGCAGCGATTCGATCTCCACTACGTCGGGGCCGACAACGAACGGCACCGACCGGTGATGATCCACCGCGCCCTGTTCGGCTCGATCGAACGGTTCTTCGCGGTGTTGCTCGAGCACTATGCCGGCGCGTTCCCCACCTGGCTCGCACCGGTCCAGGTGGCGGTCCTCCCCGTCGCCGACCGCCACCATGACTACGCGGCGCGGGTCGCCCATCGGTTGCAGTCCGAGCAGTTGCGCGTCGAGGTGCTCGATGCCCACAACGACACGCTCGGCAACCGGGTGCGCCGGGCGAAGACCGAGAAGGTGCCGTGGGTCCTCGTCGTCGGTGACGAGGACGCCGAGGACACGACGGTCGGGGTGAACGCACGCGGTGCGGACGCGCCCGAGCGCGGCGTGTGGCTCGAGGACTTCGTCCAACGGGTGGTCGAGGAAGTGCGCGAGCGGCGGGTATGAGCCTGGCTCGGCTCTGGGCCGGTTGGCGGTCCGAGTACATCGACAGCATCGACACGGCGCCGCACCTCGACGGGTGTCTGTTCTGCGGCCGGCTCGCGATGGCCGACGAGGCCGAGGCCCTGGTCCTCGAACGCGGCGCGACCACGTTCACGCTCATGAACGCGTATCCGTACACGTCCGGTCACGTGATGGTCTCGCCGGTGCGCCACGTGGCGTCCATCACCGAACTGGATGCCGACGAGGCCGCGGCGCTGATGCACGCGACCCAGCGCGCCGCCGCGGCGCTCGACGCGGTGTACCGGCCGGAGGGACTCAACGTCGGGGCCAACATCGGGCGAGCTGCGGGCGCCGGTGTCCCCGGCCATCTCCACGTCCACGTGCTGCCCCGCTGGAGTGGCGACACCAACTTCATGACCGCGGTCGCCGAGGCCCGGGTGCTGCCCGAGAGCCTGCGCCAGTCCTACGACAAGCTCCGGTCCGCCCTGGCCTGAGCCGGCTGGGTAGCGTCGGGGCCGTGTCCGAACCCATGACCGGCGATGCACTCCCCGAGGATCTCGACGTCACCAACTTCGTCGGTCCCACGGTCTTCCCGGACAACGGGAAACGCCGGATCACCGGCACCATCGACCTGGTGATCGCCGCCGGTTGCCTGGCGCAGTTCGCGCAGAGCGGCAACCGGGGGCTGCTGGCTGTCGGCCTGCTCCTCGCCGCGATCGGTGGCTACCACTTCCTCGCCGGTTGGACCACGAAGATCAACGAGACCGAGGCGCTCGCCATCGCGAGCCGGACGGTCGGCTTCCCGGTCGGTCACGCGTCCGCGCAGCTCGCCTGGTACGGCTTACGGAGCCGGCCCGCGTGGCGCATCCTGCTCTACAGCGCCGACGAGCCGCCGAGTCTGCGCGGGCTGGTCGAGTGCGACGCGGTCGACGGGCGGGTGATGGGGGAGTACACCGAGGCGAACCCCGAGGACTGGTCCGAGTTCGGACTCGCCGCCGAGCAGTAGCGTCCGGGCCTCATGGCTGAGGTCGAGCGTGCACCGCGGGTGGGGCCGTGGCGGGTCGAAGTCGCCCGGTTCCTCGAACTCGTCGGCGTGTTCGGGCTCGCGATCGCGCAGCCGACCTTCGATCTGCTCGGCAAGAACGCCGGCCTGTTCATCGCCTGGAACGCGACGACGCCGAGAGTCTTCCTGTTGGTCGCGCTGGTGATCCTCGTGCCGCCGCTCGTTGCGATGGCGCTCGAACTGCTCGTCGGTGTGTTCGTGCCGCGGCTGCGGGCCTGGACCCACGCGGGCATGCTCGCCGTCGGGGTGGGGATCATCGTCATGGAGGCCACCAAACGGATGACCGAGCTCGGGCCGGTCCCGCTGGTCGTCCTCGCAGTGCTGGCCGCGATCGCCATGGTGCTCGTGATCGTCCGGACGACGGCCGTGCGACTTTGGTTCCGGTACCTCGCGGTGGCACCGGTCGGCTTCGCCGCGCTCTTGCTGCTCGCCTCGCCCGCCACCGCGGTGGTGTTCGACTCGGAACCGGCCCCGGCCCAGGTCGCCGTCGCGCGCCCGGCGCGGGTCGTGATGATCGTGATGGACGAGTTCCCCCTCACGTCATTGCTCGACGGGAACGGCGCGATCGACGCGCAGCTGTACCCGAACCTCGCCGCGCTCTCCCAGCAGGGGACCTGGTATCGCAACTCCACAACGGTCGCGCCGTACACCGAAGCCGCGGTCCCGGCGATCCTCACCGGTCAGTTGCCCACGCCGGGGGAGCGGGTACCGGTCGCCGCGGAACATCCACACAACCTGTTCACGTTGCTCGGCGGTCGGTATCACCTCAACGTCCGCGAGTCGGTGACCCGGTTGTGTCCCCGCACGTCGTGCGCAGCGCGCAACCGCGCGCTCGGTGTCCACCCGGGCGTGCGCGGCATGGTGGGTGACACCGCGACGATCTGGCGTGACTTCGCCGACCCGGCCAACCGGGACGCCCCCGGGTTCGGTGGCCTCGGCGGCGAGGACGTGCAGGCGATGCTCACGGCGAACGGCTTCATCAACTCGTTGCAGCCGAGCACCGGTCCGACGTTCGACTTCCTCCACGTGCTCCT
>CAZJBJ010000092.1:0-15907 GCA_964544295.1 uncultured Bifidobacteriaceae bacterium | reverse complement strand
ATCTCGGCCGACGGGAGTTCGGCAGTGGCGGCCGGATAGCGACGGGTCTCGCGAACTCGTGGCAGTGCGGTCGCCAATCGTGGCGCGGCCGTCACGCCGGCGACGATCCCGTCACGGATGATGAAGCGTCGGTACAACCGGCTCAGATCGTCGACCGCAGCTGCGAATCCCTGCACCGTGCCCGCTTCGTCCGCGACGAGGACGAAGCATCCGGGCGAACGGAGGACTCGACGGTAGAGGCGAGTGAGGAACCGCGGTCCGAGTGAGCTGAGGAAGCCCTCGGCAATGCGTGTCGCGTGCAGCGCCGCGATGGCTGGGAGGTCGCGGTCGGTGGCAGGTCGCATGGTCATCGGGACGCTTCCCTGGCCGCGAGCAGGCGGTCGTAGGTCGCCAGCGTGATCGCGATGCTCCGGCGGTCGTCGAACTCCGCGCGGGCTCTGGCTCGCGCGGCGGTTCCCATCGCGGTACGAGATGCTGCGTCGTCGGCGAGTCGGAGGATCGCACCGGCCAGGGCCACGGCGTCGTGCGGGGGAACGAGTTCGCCGGTGACGCCATGGTCGACGACCTGCCGGCAGCCGCGGATATCGGTGGCGACGACGGGCAGACCGCTCGCGGCGGCCTCCATGGCCGAACGCGGAAAGCCCTCGCGGTGCGATGCGAGCACGTAGAGGTCCATCGCGGCGTACAGCGTTTCGACGTCGTCGCGCATCCCGAGGAAACGAATGTCGGACTCTGCTTCGGCCTGGTCGAGATCGCCCTGGTCGAGTTGGTCGGACTTCGCGGCATCGAGGCCGCCGACGACGACGAAGTGGATGCGCGGCGCGTGACCGTGCAGTGAACGAGCGGCCGCGAAGAGTTCGCGGTAGCCCTTCTCCCACACCAGTCGTCCGACCGCGCCGCAGACGACGTCGTCGGGTCCGACGCCCCATTCCGCTCGCAGTCGATCGCGCTGTGCCGCGACCGAGTCGGTCCCGAATCGGGTCAGGTCGATGCCGTTGCCGAGCAGGGTCAGCTTCTGTTCGGAGATGCCGATCGACCGCAGGGTCGGGAGGTCCTCCGGATTCTGGACCAGTTCCGCATCGGACGCGTGCGCCGCGGCCCACTCCAGCGAGTAGACCACGGCGCGCTTGGACCAGCGGTCGTCGGGGAGTGCGTAGAGGCCGTGGACGGTGTTGACCACGGCCGGAACCCGTGCCGCCCGCGCGGCCAGGCGTCCATAGATCCCCGGCTTGGGGTTGTGCGTGTGGACGATGTCGGGACGGAGGCGCTTGAACAGCGCGCGAAGCTCGCCGATCGCCGCGATGTCGTGATGCGGCGCCATCGAACGGGTCGCGTGGCGCAGCGCCACGTGGCGCACCCCGCGCGCGGTGATCGCATCGACGTACGGCCCCGGTGCGGAGGCGCCGATCACCTCGTAGCCGGCCTCGACGAAGGCGCTCAGTTGCGGCCCGAGGAGCAGTTCGAGACTCATGTCGGCGGTGGTGACGTGGATGAGCCGCCGGGTCATGCGGTGGCGTCCCGATACCGCCATCGATTCAGCGTGACCCGGACCGAATCCTCGAGGCGCATGCCGCCGTTCAGCTTGGCGGCGAAGAAACGCGCCCCATCACTGCGCTGAATCGGAGTGCGCGCCAGGCGATACGGGTCGGTGCGCTGATACTCGTTCGGCCGCGTGCCGGCCAGGGCGGCTGATCGGTAGCGCGCTCGCACCGCTCGATCCGCGGGCGACGATCCGGCGACGGCTTTCGGGTACGCGAAGTGCTCGGGTCGAGCGCCCACGTGGTCCGCGATCAGATCGTCGGCCCGGTCGAGTTCCTCGGCGATCGCGTCTGGTGCGAGGCGATCGAGCAGGGCATGGGTATGGGTGTGGGAGCCGATCGTGACGAGGCCGGTCGACGCGACGTCGCGGAGCGCCGCCCACGACAGCGGTCGGCCGTTGTTGGGAAACTCGACCTGGCGATCGACGAAATCCGTGGCGACGTAGAGCGTGGCCGGCAATCCGTACTTGGCCAGGACGGGAACCGCCCGGTCCGCGAAGTCGGCGGTGCCGTCGTCGAAGGTGATTACGACCGGATCGAGTGAGGTTCGGGTGTCGGCGTCGAGCCGATCCAATGCTGCGTCGAGCGTCTGGACCCGTCCGGACGCCGCGAGCCGCGCGGCCTGATCTTCGAAGTCGGCAACGGGGAGATCCACGTCGAGTCCCGAGTCCGTGCCGATCCGGTGATAGATGAGCACGACCACGCCCGCGGGTGGGGGTCGGAGGCGGTCGGCCGCGAACGCCGACCACTTCATCGCTTGTTTGGTCAGCCCCGACACCTGAATGCTCCCCGTCGACGCGGCGGAAGGTCGAGCATCGTAGACCCGGAAACGGGGCCGGGCTTCCGATCGGCGTGCGGTCGCGGCCCGGTAGCAGCGGTGCGCCAGCTCAGGGACGGGCCGGTCGGCATGGGGCGCGTGTGCGGAACGCGACCAGACGCGCGTCCGGGCGGGTCGGTGCGGTCGATCGCACGACGACGATGACCTCGGCCGGTCGGCGCGGGGGATTCACGTGCACGGTCACGCACACCTGCTCACCCTGCCCGCGCAGGATCTTGTCGCCGCGGTGGTAGTTGAGCCATTCGAATCCGCCGTTGACCTGCCGGGGAGCCCAGCCGCGGGCGACTGCCGCGTTCGCAGCTCGCCAACGGGCTCCGTCGAAGGACGCCGAGTCGATCGTGAACGCGAGACCGACCGCGGCCAGGCCCAGGAATGCGAGTCCGGTCGTGATGAGCCGGCGTCGGGCGGCCGACCGGTCCTCGATGCGACGCGTCGACGACTCGCCCGCGGGCGCGGGGTGGCAATCGAGCCCGAGGAGCAGGAAGCCGATGGCAGGGAGCACCGGGAGGATGTACCGGTCGTACGCCTGGAGCCCGGTGACGATCGCGAGGAGGAAGATGGTCAGGTACCCGAGCACCGTCAGGGTGAGGTACGTGGAGACCGGATCGGTGATCCTGAAGTCTCTCGTCCGCAGGCGACGCATGGTTGCGACGAGCCAGGGGATCGTGGCTGCGATCAGCACCATCCCCGCGACGGTTCCGACCAGGGTCAGGATCGACCAGAGGGGTCCCGGGAGGACGTCGGGCCGCGCGCCGATGACCACGATGTCCGAGAGCACGCCGTCGGGCATGAGGTAGTTCCCGACGAACGTGTCATTGGGGACTCGAAGCGCGGTCACGGTGAGCCAGAGCGCGGACCCGGCGAGGACGACGATCGTGAGATCGCGATGCCGGCGCCAAGCGCGGGCCAGGACCCGGCGGGGACCGACGAACACCAGGACGGGAAGGAGGAGGAGTCCCGCGAGGCGCACGAAGCCCGCCAGCTTCAGGATCGCGACGCCGGACTCGTGTGCGGTCGGGACCATCGGAGTGAGGCCGTGGCCGTCGGGGACCTGGCTCCACCAGGCGAGAAGCAGCGCGGCGGCCGCGAGCAGCCCTCCGGTGGTGATGAACAGCCAACGGGCGGATCGACGGTCACCGTGGCCGAGATACCAGCCGATGCCGGCGATCGCCGCGGCCAGGATGCCGACGATCGCGTACTGACGAATGGTGAAGGCCGCGAAGGCCGCAACGAGACTGGCCACGACCAGCGTCAGCGGTACGGGCCGGCGCCGGAACGCGCGCACCCCGAGCAGCATCGCGAGCGCGGAACCGGCGAAGGTGGGGATGTCGGTCATGAAGCTCGCCGCGAGCGATCCCCACAGTGGACCCGCTGCGATCGACGCGGCGAGCAGCCACGAGCCCCGTCGCCGGCGTGATGTGTGGGGAAAGGTCATGGCGACGCCGATCAATCCGGCCGCCCCCAGCGCGGCGGTGAAGGTCTGGAGCGCCCCGATGTCGTTCCGGGCGAGCAGCGCGATCGGGGCGGCCAGTGCGAGCTGACCGACGAGGGTCATCGACACCCAGTGGTTGAACGAGAGGTGACCGGTGTCGACGACCCGGAACATGGTGACGAGATAGGACCAGTCGTCGCTGCGAGGGATGCCGAAGGCGCCGTAGTGCCGTGCGATCACCAGCGGCGCGACCACGGCGAGGAGCAGGATGGCGGTGATGCCGAGGACGCGCCGCACTCGATCATCGCCACTGGGGTGAGGTGTGTGGCGTGCGTGATCCGCCGTGGTCATGCGTTCGCTTCCGGGCCGAGTCGTGGACCCCGGTGCACCGACGGGCTTCGCCGGTTGGGAGGCGGGCGAGGGTACAGCAGAATCAGTGGTCCCGGGCACCTGTCGGGCGCAGAGGGTGGTCAGCCGACCGCAGGTCGTCGTCGGTCGACCATCCCCACTTTCGGGGAGGATTCCGCCGTCTTTGGTGACGGATCAGGCTGATGTGAGGCTGTGAGCCTATGGCTCTTTGCCGGAGGTCACGGCTACACTGCGTGGTCTTCGTGCGCACATTTCGTGCTGCACGACGCTGTTCGTCGCCGACGCACGTAGCTGTGGGGAGCTCCGCCCAGTCATGAGACCACTCGATTATCTCCGGATCCTCCGACGCCGTTGGTGGATCCTGGTCGTCGGTGCGTTGATCGGCTCGCTCATCGCGTTCGTCACCCGGCCGAGTGACCTGACGGTGTCGATCGCCACTTCCCCGAAGATCCAGTACCGCGCCACCCACCTGCTCGTGACGAGTCCGAACTCCACGACCGGCCTCGGCAAGCGCATCGGATATGACCGGCTCTCGTTGATGACGATCCGGGGCAATGTTCCGAAGGCTGCCATGGCGGAACTCAACGCGGTCCCGATCGGGAGCATCGTCGAGAAGACGACCGACAGCGAGTCGGATTCATCGGGTGGCAAGAACAGCGGGCGCCGCAAGCAGATCAAGGCCGACGATCCATCGGTGCCGAAGGGGGCGATGACGATCATCCTCAAGGACCCGGCGCGGTATGTGTCGATCGCGGCGGCGCCCGATCCGGGGAGCGGTGCGCTCGCAATTGTCGCAACGGGCGGCAAGAAAGAAGCTCCGATCGTCGCCAACGCTTTCGCGAAGGCGTTGCTTGATGAACTGCAACGGTTCGCGCAGAAGGACTTCGACGCGAAGGTGGCGGATCTCACGACCCAGGTGTCGGATCTGAACGGCAAACTCTTCGCCCTCGACGGCCAGATCGCGGCGACGCTGGATCCAGTGGCGCGCAATGCTCTCGTGCAGCGTCGCGCCGTGGTGCAGGCGGACGTCGAGGATGTCGGCGCCGAACTTCTCGCCACCCAGCGAAAGGGGCCGACCCCGCTCGATCTCGGGACCCTCGATCCGGCGACGGAGGAGGGCGAGAGCTATCTCAAGTCGCCCGGTGGGTCGGCACTGAGCGGCGGCCAGCGGCAGCTGGTCGGCGGCGCGATCGGTTTCTTCCTCGCGCTCGCGCTGCTGGTGGCGATGGAACTCCTCGGGGCCCGGATTCGCGACGTGGCCGGAACCGAGGGCGCGGCGCGGATGCCGGTGATCGCGGAGATCCCGGTCGTGAAGATGAATCGGGCCGATCGTTTCGTGGTGGCGACCGCAGCCGATCCCGCCTCGCTCACGGCGGAGGCCTACCGATCGTTCCGGACGTCGCTGCTCGCGATGTGGCAGCGCCACCCGCGCAATGTCCCCCTTCCTGTCGCGAACGGGAACGGCAACGGGAATGGCCACACCAACGGGAATGCGAATGGCAACGCTCGCGGCGGGCCCGGTCGCGGCCGGCCATTGCGGACCCTGCTCGTCACCTCGCCGGGTCCGGCCGAAGGAAAGTCGATCTCGGTGGTCAACCTGGCTGCCGCGTTCGCGGAGACCGGCGTGTCGGTGATCGTGATCGACGCCGACTTCCGACGCCCGACCCAGACGCGGTATCTCGACCGGCCGCGAAACCCGAACCTCGGCGACCTGGATCTCACGTGTACGCCGGAGGACCTCGAGGCGATTCTGCAGGAGACCGAGGTGCCCGGAGTGCGGCTCGCCGCGAGTGCACCGACAAAGTCTGATCCCGGTCATGCGATCGCGGTCGCGAAAGCGGCGGCCGCCGCCGCGGAGCAGCTCGCCGACATCGTCATCGTCGACTCGCCGCCGATCCTGCTCGCCAACGATGCCGCCGACATCGCGCTGGGTGTGGACGCGACCGTGCTGTTGGCACGGTCCGGTTGGACTCGCCGGAGTGGCATCGTCGCTTCCGCCGACCTGCTCCGGCGCCTCGAGGCGACCGTCATCGGCGTCGTCATCGTCGGCGCGGAGCATGGCGCGCGGGCCGGGTACTACGGGTACTACGGCTACTACGGCTACGGCTACGGATACGCGCATCCCGGCGAAGTGTCGATCATGAAGAAGCTGATCCCGTGGAAGGGCGGCCGCAAGCCGCCGACGACCGCGTCGCCGCGGACCCGTCCGGCGGCTCCACCGATTGCGAATCCGAGGCCCGGCGCGAGTCCGGGCCCGGCGACGCCGCCGGACGTCGACGACCCCTGGGTCTAGCGCGTCGTATGACCTCGCCCTGCGCTCCCGACGGTGCGCCCGGTCCGCTGCTCACGCGCGCGGTTGATCTCCTCACGCGTGAGGCGGCGTTCGGCGTGGTGCTGGCGACTCGGTCCGCCGAGGCGCCGGTCACCCTCGGTGGCTCGGCTCGCCTGGTCTGGGACGTGCTGGCGGTGCCGACGTGCCGTGCGGACGTCGTCGCCGAGGTGGCGCGGCGGTGCGATGTCGAGCCCGACGTGATCCGATCGAGCGTCGAGTCGACACTGGACGAGTTGCTCGTCCTCGACATCGTCACGAGCGCGCCGTGAGCGACATCGGGACCTGGTGCGGGGTCGGGCTGCCGGGCGGTCCGACGCTCGACCGGCTCCCGGAGGGCCCCGCCTGGCAGGCGTTGTGGGACGATGCGGTCGACGATCGGGCCGTGGCGCTCCTGGCCGCGATCGTGACCGACGCCAATGTGTTGGGCACGGAGCGACAGTTCGCCCAGCTCGACAGTGGCCATGAGTCGGCGATGCGGGCATGTGTCCAGCTCGAACGGTCGACGCTCGTCGTTGCCGAGAGGATGACGAGTGCCGGTATCCCCTTCCGGATCCTGAAGGGCCCCGCCGTGGCGCATCTCGACTATCCGGATCCGTCGTGGCGCGCGTTCGGCGATGTCGACATCCTGGTGCCATCGGCCGACTACGACCGCGCGGTCGGCACGATCTCCGAGCTGGGGGGCTATCGCCGATCGGCCGAGATACGCCCCGGCTTCGACCGGCGGTTCGGCAAGGGGACCTGTCTGACCCTCGTCGACGGCACCCAGATCGACGTGCATCGGACCTTCGCCCCCGGTCCGTTCGGGTTCACGATCGACGCCGAGTCGGTCTTCACCTCGGATCCCGATGTCGTGACCCTCGCCGGCGTTCGGATCCCGGTGCTGACGAGGGTGCAACGACTCGTGCACGCCTGGGTGCATGCGGCTCTGGGCGACGCCACCCCTCGGGTGGTGACCCAGCGCGACATCGCCCAGATCATGCTCACGACGGACGTCGATATCGATGCGGCGCTCGCCCTGGCCGAGCGGTGGCACCTCGGCGCGGTCGCCGCCCGAGCGGTGTCCGGTACGTGGGAACGGTTGCGGCTGGCACCGACGGCTACCTCCCGGATGGTCGTTCGCCACACCCCGGGACGGTTCGAGGCGCGCGCCCTCGCCGCGTACGACGGGCCGAGGCGTAGCTACGCTCGGCAGATGGTCGCCGCGGTGCCTGCGATTCCCGGGCTGGGGGCGAAGGCCGCGTATCTCCGGGCATTGGTGTTCGTCGACCGTGACTACGCCCGCCGTCACGACGGCGGGTACCTCGGGCGGGTACGACGAGCCTGGGATGCTCGCGCTCGACGGTGGAGTTCGGTGCGATGAGTGCGGCCGATCAGCCGAGCGAGAGTCCCGAACCGAGCGACGAGGTTGCGGCGGGTGACGCACTTCCGCTCGCCTCCGAGCACGAGTTGGCGCAGGTCCGGGCACCGCAATGGCCCCGGTACGTCAGCGGCGCGGGGTACATCGTGTACGGCATCGTGTTCATCGCGGCGTTCGGCAGTGGGCGCTACAACCTGATCGAACCCGTGGTGTTGGTGCCGATCCTCGCGTACGTCGCCTTCCGGGTCGGTCGGCGGATCGCCGCGACCGATCAGAACCCCTGGCTGGTGCAGTTCGTGATGGCCGCGTTCTGGGCGAAGATGCTCGGCACGCTGGTTCGTGCGCTGGTCGTGGCCACCCTCTACAACAACCGGTCGGACGCGATCGACTACCACCAGTGGGGTCAATACTTCGCGCCACTGTTCCGTGGGTTCGACTTCTCCCAGATCCGGGGCTGGAGCGGAACCGAGTTCATGCGTACGACGACCGGAATCGTCTATGCCGTGACGGGTGCCTCCGAGCACAGCGGCGCACTCGTCTTCTCGTTCCTCTCGTTCATCGGACTGCTGTTGTTGTGGCGCGCCTTCGCGAGAGCGGTGCCGAACGGTCTGCATCACCGCTACGCGATGCTCGTCCTGTTCCTCCCGTCGTTCCTGTACTGGCCATCCGCGCTGGGGAAGGAGGGCTGGGCGATCTTCTGTCTCGGACTCGCCTCGTACGGCGTCGCGTTGGCGATGACCCGCCAGATTCCGGTGGGAGTCGTGCTGGTCGCGGCGGGACTCTTCGGCGTCACGTTGCTGCGTCCGCACGTTGCCCTGACCATCTTCTCGGGCATCTTCCTGGCTGCCGCGGTCGGCAAGTCGTCCAAGCCCAGCGGTGCATCGTCGGTGCTCCGCATGATCTTGTTCGGAATGTTGGTCGTGGTCGGCATTTCCCTGGCCTCGTCGACGGCGAAGTTCTTCGGCGTCGAACGGTTGGATCAGGAGACGATCAACAAGACCCTCAACGACGCCGAGGGCCGGACGAGTGAGGCAGGTTCGACGTTCACGCCGGTGCGGATGTCCAACCCGCTGAACACTCCTCTGGCGGTGGTGACGGTGCTGTTCCGCCCGCTGCCGATCGAGGCGAGCAGCCCGGTGTCGTTCGGATCGTCGCTCGAGGGAGTCTTCCTCCTGGTGCTCGCAATCAAGTCAGGGAAGCGGCTGCGATCGATCCCGCGGGCGATGCGCCGGACGCCGTACGTCGCATACAGCGTCGGGATCATGGTGACCTTCATCTTCGCGTTCTCGTCGTTCTCGAACTTCGGCATCCTGGCCCGGCAGCGATGTCAGGTACTGCCCTTCTTCCTGGTACTGGTCTGCCTGCCCGAGTGGGAGCGCGAGGGGACGATTTCCATCGAGGAGGCGCTCGAAGGGCGTGTCGAAACTCCAGACCCGAACTTCGACGATGCCGCGCCGGCGCCGTACGCGGACCAACCCGAACCCACCGGGTCGATTCCGGCCGCGGAGCCCACGGATCCGTACGCGGAGTCGGACTTCTCGTTCGACCCGTACGAGCGCTTCCGCGATCGACGCGGTCGAGGCGATGGCTGATCGCACGCCGGTCGCGAGTGAGATCCTGGGAACCGAGGGATGGGTCCGCAGCGCGTGTCTCAGGCTCCTGGACTTCGACGTCGCCGTGCACAGCAACGACCCCGAAGTGCCGGCGCTGATCCACGATCTGTTCGAACCGTTGATCGTCGCGGGCGAGGCGCCGCACGCGCTCGTCATGGGAGCCGCCGGCCCGACCGCGCGGCCGCAGTACTTCGTGGCGGCGGACGAGGGAATCGTGGTGCGCTCACCAGCGAGCACCGTCGCCTTCGCCCACCTGATGTTCGAGATGAACCAACGCGCCATTGCCCAGTCGACATCGGCGATCAGGGTGCACGCGGCGGCGGCCGTCCTCGGTGGGGGAGCCGTGGTGCTGCCCGGCCCGATGGGTGCTGGGAAGTCGACCCTGGTGGCCGGCCTCGTGCAGCGCGGTCTCTCGTACGTCACCGACGAGGTCGTCGCCATCGATCCGGTGAGTCATCGGGTGTTGCCCTATCCGCGACCGTGTTCGCTCGGTGTTCCGCCGGCTGCGCTGGCGGCGTCCACGTGGTCGCCGAGCGACGCAGCCCAGCGGTACCTCGGTGGCAGTGGATTCGTGCCGGCGACCCGTCTCGGTGCGGTGACGGTCGGGCCGGTGCCGATCAGGGGAGTGGTACTGCCGAAATACGTGAACGGCGCGTCAACGACCTTGACGCCGTTGGGTGAGGCCGACGCGCTCGTCGGGGTCGCGAGTCACACCTTCGACATCGGTGTGCCCGGGACTCTGTCGGCGCTCGCCGCTTCCCTCACCGGCGTGCCGGCCTTCGCACTCGTGAGCGGGGACCTCGATGCAGCAGTCGATGCGGTGCTCGGTGTCGACGACTGGGGTACATCGTGACCGGGACCGCGCTGGACCCGACGACCTGGGTGCGATCGTCCGAGTCGGCGGAGTTCGTCATGGTCGACGGCGAGGTGGTGGTGGCGCATGGTGGTGAGATCCATACGCTGAACCTCACTGCGGCCAGGGTCTGGGCTGCGTGCGAGGAACCGACGCAACTCAGCGACGTTGCGGACCTCCTCGCCGACGAGTTCGGCGCGGATCCGGATACCGTCCGCCGCGACGTCCTGAACGTCGTCCGGTCCCTGATCGAGGTGGGGCTGGCCGGCGTCGTCGGAGCAGTCGCGTCGGCGCCGACCTTCTCGAAGCCGTTGCTCCAGCCTGCCGTCGCCTGTTCCGCGTGTGGCCCGGGACCGCAGTACGAAGCGGTGATCCTGATCGACGTCGGTGCCGGGGTCGTGGCGATCGGGTGCGACGCCGAGGTCGTCCGGTCGCTCGAAGGCGTCCTGGGGAACCGCGTGATCGGCCGACTCGACCCGGCGGAGGACCGGCCCGCGTACGGCGTCGTGCTGCCGCAGGGCCCAGCCGCCGGGCCTGCCGTCGAGGTCGCACGACTGCACCGGGGACCCGATGTCCTGCTTCGCAGTCGCGAGCCCGGCCGCGTCCTGGACGCGCTGCTGGCACAGGTCGCCACGCACGTGGTCGACCCCGGCGCGGTGGTACTCGAGGGACTCGTCGTGGGTCGAGGAAACTCGGCGGTCGTGGTCCCGGTACCCGCGAACCGGGTGGCGTTCGAGCGTGACGCGGCGCGGGTCGGGTTGTCGTGCGCGGACATCCCGTCCGCGGTCCTGCTCGCCGATTCCGCGACGGTCCGGGTGGGGGCCGAACCACTGGTCGGCACGCGCGGGTCCCTGGCGGAACTCGCCGCGAGCCGCCGCCGGATCGAGGGCGAGTCCCCGGGACTGGATTGGGGCCGATACGACCTCAGAGCCGTGGTCGTCGCGGGAACGCCGAACGTCGCCAGCGTGCTCGGTGAGTTCGGTCCGTCGGTCGATGCCGCGACCGCAGTCCCCGACCTACCGACCCTGATCCGACAGCTTCGTCCGCTGCCCGTTCGTTCTGGTGATCCCCTCGCCGCGGCGATCGCCGTGCTCGATGTCGATGGTGACCCCGGACCCTCGCGGGCCTGAGCCGAGGCTCAGAGGACCTCGCCCGTGAAGTCCTGCCCGCGCAACATGCCTTTGGTGTCGAAGACGACCGGAGCATGGGCACAGATCGCGGCGGTGTCGAACTCGGCGTGATCGACGAGCAGCACCGCGAGGTCACACGCGGCGAGACTCTCCGGTCCGAAATCGACGAGTTCGAAATCCAGTCCCGCGGGTACCGGTGACGAGACGTACGGATCGCACCCCCTGATGTCTGCTCCGAGCGCCTGGAGGCGGTCGGCCACCATGAGCGACGGCGACTCGCGCCAGTCGGAGGTGCCGGCCTTGTAGGCGAGACCGAGCAGCAGGATCCGGGTGCCCTTGATCGGACGCCCCTCGCGGTTGAGGAGTGCCGCAATGCGGCTGACCACGTAGTCCGGCATGTGCTCGTTGACGTCGTTGGCCAGTTCGACGAACCGGAACGGGTGGCCCGAACGCCGCCGGACCCGCCACGACAGATAGGACGGGTCCACGGGAAGGCAGTGGCCACCAACGCCCGGCCCGGGAGTGAACCGCATGTAGCCGAAGGGCTTGCTCGACGCAGCGTCGATCGCCGACCAGATGTCGACGCCGAGGTCCTCGGCGAACATCGCGAGCTCGTTGACCAACGCGATGTTCACGTGCCGGAAGGTGTTCTCGAGGAGCTTGACGAGTTCGGCTTCAGCCGGCGAACCGACGGGGACGACCTTCTCCACCAGCGATCCGTAGAACGCCTCGACGGCCCGACACGAGCTGGCGTCGATGCCCGAGACGACCTTCGGCGTGTTCTCGAACGTCCAACGGTCATTGCCCGGATCGATGCGTTCGGGTGAGTAGCCGAGGAAGAAGTCGGTACCTGCGCGCAGGCCCGACTCCTCGAGGATGGGTCGCACCAACTCCTCGGTCGTACCCGGATACGTCGTCGACTCGAGCACGACGAGCGCACCTGGGCGCAGGACCGTGGCCAGCGACCGGGTGGCGGACTCGACGAAGCTGAGGTCGGGAGCACCGTCGCGCAGTGGCGTGGGGACCGAGATGATGGCAACGTCGAAGTCGGCCAGATCGGCGACGGCATCCGTCGCGGCATACCCCTGGGCAAGTGCTGCGGCCAACCGATCATCGGGGACGTCTTCGACGAACGAGATGCCGCGGCGCAGTGCGTCGACGCGACGCGGGTCGATCTCGTAGCCGGTGACGGCGAAGCCGACCTCGACGGCGCGCATCGCGACCGGCAGTCCGACGTAACCCTGGCCGACGATGACGACACGCGCCGTGCGGTCGTCGATGCGGCCGATGAGGCTCGCGCTCATCGAGGGCAGCAGAAGATCAGGTACACCGCGTCCAGGCAGCTGCCGGGCCCGGTCTGTTGACGGATCGACGCAGTTCCGTCGCTCGTCAGGGACCCTGCGCGCCCATCGCCGCTCAGGCCTCCGTTGCCGGAACCGTCGCTCGCGACGCCCGAACTCGACAGCGCGCCCGCTTCGCCGAGGTGATCGCCGTCGGTGTCCCCGTCTCCGTCGAGTCCGTTCCCGTTTCCGTGTCCGTTCCCGTGTCCGTTCCCGCCGTCGTCATCGTTGTCGTCGTGGCCGCCACTGCGATCGGGACATGGGAACAGCAGGCGCCGACCGACTTCGATGGCGAGGGGCGGGTTCGGGTCGACGTACCCCTCGGCGAAATCGCGACCCTTGGCCCCCCAACCGAGCACCATCCGACACTGGCGGCCGGCTGCGTTGGGGCCGGTGACCTCGGGCAGCAGCACTGCCCACACGTCTCCGTTGGCTGCGGTGAGCAGTGGACGGGCCGCCGGGAACTGGACCGGCACCGCCGGGTTGTCCTCGAACCACTGACGGATGGCGGGCGGGATCTCCTTGCCGTTCAGGCTTCCCGGCCCGGGCCGCACGTTGCCGGCCGGGTTGATCACCACCATGTAGAAGTTGATGCAGGGACGCTCGGTGCCGTTCGCCGTGGTCGCATACGCAGCGGTGGTCCGGATGATGGGTGCCGCCCACACCAGGCCGCCGGCGACCGCGCCGCGCGTCAGAAGCTGACGACGGCTGAGGCCGCCTGACGCTTCCGTGCCGTGCTCGGTGGCCATTTGCTGGTGTACCCCTCGGTCCGTATCGGAGCGGGCTGATCCAACCCGTGCCGACACTCGCGCTTCCCAGACTTCTCGGTGACCGGTCTCGGCTCGAGCCGGATCGGTGTGAACCGGTCAAAGATAGCATCGCGCCGACGGTGAGATCCACAGCCATGTCGTCACCCGAAACGTCGAGGTTGAGCGATTTCACGGGTGTTCGTGGGTTCACCCAGCGTGAAATCGGACGGTTTCCCGTCCCGGGTGGGTGGTTCGGCACCAGGTGAGGACCGGATATGACACGCTGATCAGCCAACGTCGGCCCGGTCGGGGGTGAACAGCGATGCCAGAACGGGCCGGTCACACCGCAATTCTGGTCGTGTACTACCTGCCGGACGCGGCCGACGTCCCGATCCTGGCCGAGCACCTCGGCCGGATCGAGCGGCATACGACCTCGCCGTTCACGGTGTATGCCGCCACCGAGCGGCTGATCCAGCCCGGTCGGGCGCTGCTGGCGGAACGGTCCTGGGTCCGTCAGGTTGCCGTGGATGCCCGTGACCTGCGTGGGAGTCGCGAGCACGCGGTCGGTCTCGATCAACTGGCGGAGCGCGCGATCGCCGACGGGTGCGATCGGATCGTCACGCTCGACGTCGACTCGTTCCCGATCGCCGACGGGTGGCTGGACATCGCCGAGGCCGCGGCTGCGCCGAGCGGCGTCGCCGGGATTCTGCGGGCCGAGAACGGAGACGTCGCGCTGCCGCACCCGTCGTGGACGGTCGTCGAGCGCACGTTCTGGGAAACGTATCGACCGAGCTTCTCACCCGATTCGGACTTCACGCCCGCGTTCCGGCGCTTCCTGCGCACTACCGGGCAGGCCGGTGACACCGGGCTCGGGCTCGCCTACGCGTTGTGGGCGCACGACCTCGACTGGCACCGGTTCCGTCGGAGCAACGTGCGCGAGATCCATCCCGTGATCGCCGGCGTCTACGCCGATGCGGTCTTTCACCTCGCCGGCGTCGCGAGTGGCACGTTGTTCCGGCGCGACCTGTCGGCGTCCACCGCTCATCGCCTCACCCGTCCGATCGAACGCCTGCCGGTTCCGTCGGCGATACGAGGTGCGAAGCGTGTCGTCCTCGAGCGGGCGCGGGGCAGTGCCGAGCGCTCGATCAAGGAACGGAATCGGGTGGCCTACGACGTCGCGCGGGACTGGCTCCTGCGCGACGCCGACGGCCTCGTCGCGTATCTTCGCGGGCACGCGGATGCGCCGGCCGAGTTTGCCGATCGTCTGCCCTCAGCATCGGAGCGCCCGCGATGACCAGCACCGAAGGCAAGATCGTGATCGCCGGAACCGGGCGCGCCGGGACGACACTCCTGGTGCAGATCTTGTCGGACCTGGGGCTCGACACCGGGTTTGCTCCGGACGCGGCGATCGACGCCCGCGTGAACGCCGGCCTCGAACTCGCGGTGGACGCGCCCGATGCGCCTCGCATCGTGAAGTCCCCGGACCTGAGCCGTCGGTTGGGTGAGCTCCTGGCCCGGGGCGACGTGACCGTGGACCACGTGATCATTCCGATCCGGGACCTCGACGTGGCCGCGGCGAGCCGGGTTCGCAACACGAAGTACGGGAGCGACCTGCACACGTGGGGTGGTCTGCTCGGCACGAACCGGGCGACGCGCCAGCGCGATGCGCTGGCGGTGATGTTGGCGGAGTTGCTCGTGACCGTCGCCCGCTTCGACCTGCCGCACACGCTGCTCGCGTTCCCCCGGTTCACCCAGGACTGGGCGTACACCTACGACAAGTTGTCGTTCCTCGAACCCACGATCGAGGCGCCGCGTTGGCGCGATGCGCTCGCGGCTCGCGTGGATCCGACGCTGATCCACGAGCAGCCGTTGACCCGCATCGAACGCGGGCTCACGGTCGTCGGCACCGTCTACAACCGGGGGATCGCCCGGCCGGTCCGGGGAGTGCGCCGACTGCTGCGGCCAGGCGACCAGTAGATGCGGATCTATTGGTATTGGCCGTTCGCCCGCGAAGAGGACTTCGAGTTGGCGCTGGCGACCCCGGGTGAGGGCGACTCCCTCGTGCTGCACGCGCTCGATCGGCCGGGAGTGCCTCGGGACAGTCGGGGCCGGGTGACGGTCCGCGCCGATCTGCCCGACGTGAGCACGGATCCCGAGCGCTCACTGCGGTGGGCGGTGTCCCGCGCCGCCACGTATCGGTCGCGCGCTCGCAGCCGACGGTCGGCGATCGCGTCCGGTGGGTTCGACGTCGCGCACGTGGCGTTCCTGAACCAGTACACCGACGTCGTGGATCTGCGTGCCCTCGCGCGCCGCGTCCCGCTGGTCACGACGATCCACGACGTCCTGCCCCACGACG
>CAZJBJ010000091.1:0-15943 GCA_964544295.1 uncultured Bifidobacteriaceae bacterium | reverse complement strand
TGCTGGCCAACGAGGAGGTCACCGCCGACGGGCGCAGCGAGCGCGGCAACTTCCCCGTCTATCGGCGCCCGCTGAAGCAGTGGATGCTGCGTATCACCGCCTACGCGGACCGGCTGCTCGAGGACCTCGATCTGCTCGACTGGACCGACTCGATCAAGGTGATGCAGCGCAACTGGATCGGCCGGAGTACCGGTGCGACGGTCGACTTCGGCATCGACGGTCGGGACGAGCTCGTCTCGGTGTTCACGACCCGACCCGACACGCTGTTCGGCGCGACCTACATGGTGCTGGCGCCGGAGCATCCGCTGGTCGACGAGATTGTGCCCGCCGAGTGGCCGGGCGCGGACATCGGCGGGGAACTGAGCGAGATCCCGGCCGAGTGGAAGGGCATCTTCGGCACCGACGTCGGTCCCGCGGAGGCGGTCCGCAAGTACCGCGACTTCGCGGCACAGAAGAGCGACCTCGAACGGCAGGCCGAAGGCAAGGACAAGACCGGGGTGTTCACCGGCGCGTTCGCGGTCAACCCCGTCAATGACGCGCGCATCCCGATCTTCATCGCCGACTACGTGCTGATGGGGTACGGCACCGGCGCGATCATGGCCGTGCCCGCGCACGACGAACGCGACTTCGAGTTCGCGCGCGAGTTCGATCTGCCGATCGAGTGCGTGATCACCCCGCCGGACCCGTGGCTGTTCGAGCACGAGTGTGGCACCGACGCCTCCGAGTGGTCCGAGGCGTTCACGGGTGACGGCGTCGCGATGAACTCCGCGAACGCCGACGTGTCGTTGGACGGCCTGGCCGTCACCGAGGCCAAGCAGGCGATCACCGAGTGGCTGGTCGACCAGGACCTCGGCGAGGCGACGGTCAACTACAAGCTGCGCGACTGGCTCTTCAGCCGGCAGCGGTACTGGGGTGAACCGTTCCCGATCGTC
Organism: uncultured Bifidobacteriaceae bacterium; assembly: GCA_964544295.1. Lineage (GTDB taxonomy): Bacteria > Actinomycetota > Acidimicrobiia > IMCC26256 > JAENVU01 > JAENVU01. The sequence goes on along the minus strand of CAZJBJ010000091.1, from coordinate 15,011 downwards.
TACGACGACGAGGACCTGCCCATCGCCGTGCCCGAGGATCTGCTGCCGGTCACGTTGCCCGAGATCATGGATTTCGAGCCCGAGATCTCCGAGGATAGCGATGCGAGCGTGCCCGCGCCGCCGCTCTCGCGAGCGGAGGGGTGGGCCGAGGTCGAGTTGGATCTCGGTGACGGCCCGAAGACCTATCGGCGCGAACTGAACACCATGCCGCAGTGGGCCGGGTCGTGTTGGTACTACCTGCGCTATCTCGATCCCACCAACGAGGACCAGTTCGTCAGCCCCGAGGCGGAGCGCTACTGGATGGGCGACGGACCCGGGGGAGTGGACCTCTACGTCGGCGGCGTCGAGCACGCCGTCCTCCACCTCCTCTACGCGCGGTTCTGGCACAAGGTGCTCTTCGACCTCGGTCACGTGTCGACGCCCGAGCCATTCCAGCGGTTGTTCAACCAGGGGATGATCCAGGCGCCCGCATACACCGACGACCGCGGCGTGTACGTCGAGGCGAGCTCGGTGGTCGAGCGCGACGGCGGGTTCTACGTCGGCGACGAACGGGTCCATCAGGAGTTCGGCAAGATCGGCAAGAGCCTCAAGAACATGGTCACGCCCGATGACATCTTCCGGGACTACGGGGCCGACACCCTGCGGCTGTACGAGATGTCGACGGGTCCGCTCGACGCGTCGCGACCGTGGAGCGAGCGCGACATCGTCGGCGTGTACCGGTTCCTGCAACGGCTCTGGCGCAACGTCGTCGACGAGGATTCCGGTGAGCTGCGCATCTCCGAGGATCCTGCGTCCGACGAGTCCCGTCGGTTGTTGCACCGGACGATCGAAGGCGTCCGGGCCGACATGCCGACCATGGGGTTCAACACCGTCGTCGCCAAGCTCATCACGCTGAACAACCACCTGACCCAGGTGGCCGCCGCGGGCGGTGCACCACGCGAGATCGTCGAGCCGACGGTGTTGATGCTGGCGCCGCTCGCGCCGCACGTCGCCGAGGAGCTGTGGTCCCGACTCGGGCACCCCGAGACGTTGACCTACGAGAATTTTCCGGTGGCCGACCCGGCGTGGTTGGTTGACGACACCATCGAGATCCCGATCCAGGTCAACGGGAAGGTGCGCGGCAAGGTCGTCGTCGCGGCCGACGCCGACGACGCGGCGATCGAAGTGGCGGCCCGGGGCGAGATCGCCGCGCTGCTCGACGGCGCGACGGTGCGCAAGGTGATCGTCGTGCCCGGCCGGTTGATCAACTTCGTCGTCGGCTGACGGTTCGAGCCGGTGGCGCGTCTCACGCCCGCGGCGCAGGCCCGTCTCGTCCACGTGCGCGCCATCGACCGCGCCCGGGCGCGCGTGATCGTCGTCCCCGTGCTGACACCCGGGGTTGCCGCGATGACGCTCGGGCGGTTCGTGTTCGTCCGCCGCGGCCATGAACGTGACCTCGGACTCCTCGCCCACGAGCTGGTCCACGTCGAACAGTGGCGCGAGATGGGTGTCGTGCGATTCCTCCGCGTGTATCTGGCGGACTACCTCCGCGGCCGCCGGGCGGGGATGACCCACTGGGCCGCCTACCAGGCCATCAGCCTCGAGGCCGACGCCCGCACCCGCGCCGGCCACTGACCCGCCCCCGAAATCGCGTTCTCGTACACGTCCTGCACGCCAGGGCGTGCAGGACTCGTACGAGAACGGGGGGATCGGGGGTGGTGGGGGCTCGCGGTGAGCATTCGGTGGGGTGATTTGGTACGGTACGCACCTTCCCCCCGGTACTTCCTCCGTTGGTCTCGTCGCGCCCGGAGGTCGTCATGTCACCCATTCCCCCGATCCCGCCCCGCCCACCCGTCGGTGGTGCCGCAAGCTGGTTCGCAACCGTGCGGGACCGGCTCTCGGATCCGCGGGTGCGGATCGCGATGCTCCTGCTTGTCGCCGGTGTCGCCGGCTACGTCTGGTACCAGATCGGCCAGGATCAGGCCGCGGCCGCCCTCTCCGGGACACCGACTCCCGCGTCGTCGACCGCCCGGGGGTCCAGCTCCCGCCGTACCCCGACCCCGACCACGGTGCCGCCCGTGCTCGTGCACGTGGCCGGCGCGGTGGTGCACCCCGGTCTGGTCCGGGTCGCGACCGGCGCCCGGGTGGCCGACGCCATCGAGGCTGCGGGTGGGGGACTGCCCGATGCCGATCTGGATCGGCTCAACCTCGCGGCCAAGGTCATCGACGGTCAGCGCATCCCGGTGGCGAGACTCGGTGACCCGGCGACGGCGGATGTCGGCGCCGGGACGGGGCTCGCGTCCGGCGCGAGTGACCCGACAGGCCCGGCAACGACCGGATCCACCGGTCCCCTCAACCTCAACACCGCGACGAGTGCGGAACTCGAGACGTTGCCCGGGATCGGTCCGAGCTTCGCGGCGGCGATCATCCGGGAACGGGAACGACGCGGCGGGTTCACCAGTGTCGACCAGCTTCGGGACGTCCGGGGGATCGGCGAGAAGCGGTTCGCCGATCTCGAGCCGCTCGTCGGCGTGTGAAGGGGCCGCTCGGGATCCTCGCGGCGCTCGCAACCGGGATCTTGGTCGGCGACACCCTCGGACCCGGCTCTGCCCGTTGGCTCGCGGCACTCGGCACGGTCGGCATCGTCGTCGGATTTCGGTACCGGGATCGACGTTGGGGGGTGGCGGTCGGGTGCCTGGCCGTGCTCGCCATCGGGATCGCGGTCGAGCAACGGGCGCTCCACGGTCTGGTCGTCTCGCCGATCAGTGCGGCAGTCGAACAGCGTGCGGTCGGTCCGGCGATCCTGACGCTCGCCGAGGACCCGGACGGGCCGCAGTTCCAGACGGAGGCCGTCGCGACCGTGCAGTCGTTCCGGGGCCGCGACGCCGGTGACCGGCGGGTACTGGCCGTCGCGACCGGTGATGTGCGGAGCGCGCTCGGCGTGCTCGATGCCGGCGACCGCCTCCGCGTCTCCGGTTCCCTCGAGCCGCTGCGCGGCTATGCGACGCGCTTGAAGTGGCGGCATGTCGTCGCGACGTTTCGGATCACCGACGTGGAGGCGATCGCCCGCCCGGACAGTCCGTGGTACCGCACCGCGAACCGAGCCCGAGCAGTGGTGTTCGAGGGGAGCCGGGTGCTGCCGTCCACGCCACGCGCGCTGCTCTCCGGGTTCCTCCTCGGCGATACCCGGGCCATCCCTGACGACCTGGTCTCCGACTTCCGTGACGCCGGCCTCAGCCACTTGCTTGCCGTCTCGGGGGCGAACGTCGCGTTCGCGTTGGCCATCGCCGAACCTGCGCTGGCACGCCTACGGCGGGGTCCGCGCTTCGCCGCCGGGATCGCGGTCGTCGGGTTGTTCGGCACGATGACCCGCTGGGAACCGTCGGTGTTGCGCGCCGCGGTCATGGCCGCGCTGGTCATGCTCGCCCGCGCCATCGGGCGACCCGCCGACGCGGCACGCGTCCTGGTGCTGGCGGCGATCGTCCTGCTGGTTGCCGACCCGTTTCTCCTGCACTCGGTCGGGTTCCTCCTCTCGTGCGGTGCCTGCGCCGGCATCGTCATCGGGGCGGGGGCGATCACCGCTTGGCTCCGTGGGCCGACCTGGTTCCGGGAAGCGCTCGGCGTGACGACGGCCGCCCAGATCGGGGTCGCACCCGTGATTCTCACGACGTTCGGCACGCTGCCGCTCATCGCCTTGCCCGCCAACCTGCTCGCCGCGCCGTTCGTCGGTCCACTCACGGTGTGGGGACTCGTGGCCGGCGTGGTCGGTGCGATTCTCGGGCGCAGCGCCGCCCTGTGGTTGCAACTCCCCACCCTCACGATGCTCCGACTGGTCGAGACGATCGCCCGCACCGCGGCGAGAGTGCCGCTCAGCGTCGACGCTCCGACGGCTGGAATCGGGGTACTGCTCACGGGGACGGGTGTCGGGCTCCGCTCCGTCCTCGGATGGTCGCGAATCGGCCTACGCTGCGCGCTCCGGCCCAGGATCTGGGGAAGCGAGTCGGGGGACCATCGTGGGAGTTCAGGGTCAAGCCAGCCGCGTGCGGCGCCCGTCGACGGCACTGGCGGCGGTCGCCGTGCTGCTCGGCGCGTTCGCCCTCACCGGGGGAGTCGCGGCCGCGCACGACGACGCGCCCGGCAAGTCCGCGTCGACCGCGAAGGTCAAAGCAAAGGCGAAGGCCAAAGCGAAAGCCAAGGCCACAGCCAAGGCCAAGTCGGACCACGACATGTCGGGCATGGACCACGCGATGGCCGACGACAAGGGCCTGTCGCTGCTGAGTAACGGACACCATCACGAGATCGGCACGGTGGAACGTCAACTCACTTCCGCCGAACGCGCGGACCTGTCCGCGCAGGTGGCTGCGACCATCGAGGTGGCCAAGCGGTTCCCGACGGTGACCGAGGCCCTCGCCGGCGGGTATCGGCAGGTCGGTCCGTACATGCCCGGCATCGGCGCGCACTACATCAAGTTCGGCGGCAACGCGTTCAACCCCGACGGCGTGATGGACGCCGCCGATCTCGCCGAACCACTCGCCATCATCTACGACGGCACCGACCCGACGTCGGTCGTCGCCGGATTCATGTACTACTCGATGAGCAAGGACGAGCCGGCCGGGTTCGCCGGCGCGAACGACGTCTGGCACTACCACGAGGACCTGTGTCTCAAGTACACCCCGAACGGCATCGAGACGCCGTACGGGCTCGACAAGTCCGCCACCAAGAAGGAGTGCGACGCCGCGGGCGCCAACCTCCTGAAGCAGTCGCAGTGGATGGTCCACGTGTGGTCGGTGCCGGGCTGGGAGTCTCGTCAGGGACTCTTCGGCGAGGTGAACCCCGCCCTCATGTGTCCGGACGGCACCTACTACCAGTACCCGAAGAAGGGGTGGCTCACCCACCCCAAGAACGTCTGCAAGAGCGCCGGGTGATCAGCGGCCGCGCGGCGAGGGCTCACCGGTAGTCTCGACCTCGTGGGCGGCATCTACATCGTGAAGGGGAGCGATCCGGTCCTGCGGGATCGGGAACTGTCCGTCCTGCTCGACCACCTCGTCGGCGCGGACGATCGCTCGCTGTGTGTCGAGGAGCACACCGTGCCGGCGAAGGCCGGCGCGGTCAACGAGGACGCGGACGGACCGGACGACGACGGCGTGAGTGCGGACCCGATCGTCACCGCCGTGGTCAACGCGGCGCAGAGCCCGCCGTTCATGACCGCTCGGCGCATCGTGGTCGTCCGCAACTACGAATCGCTTCCGGCCGCGGCCTGCGCCCCCGTCGTCGACGTGATCGGTGACCTGCTCGACACCACGGATCTGGTCTTCGTTGCCGGCGGCGGTCGGGTGGCGAAGGCGCTCGGCGACGCGCTGAAGGGCGCGAACCTGCGCGGCGGCGCGGCCGAGAAGATGAACGACGTCCTCCAACGTGAGCTCGATCGGGCGGGCCTGACCATGAAGGCCGACGCCGCGGAGACCGTGGCCAAGCACCTGGGTGACGACGCGGGCCGCATCGGCGGGCTGGTCGACCTCTGGGCGTCGACCTACGGCGAGGGCCACCGGCTCGAACTCGACGACGTCACGCCCTACCTCAACGACTCGGGCGCGGTGCGTCCGTACATCCTGAACAACCACATCGAGACGGGCGACGTCGCCGGCGCACTCGAGGTGCTCGACCGGCTCCTGACGGTCACGAGTCCCACCCAACCGAAGCCGCTCCACCCGCTCCAGGTGCTCGGCATCCTGACCGGTCGGTATCGCAAGCTGGCGCGGCTCGATGCGGACGACGTCGTGACCGTCGATGACGCCCATCGTGCGTGGGAGGGCAAGCCGAAGGCGTCGACGTTCCCGGCGAAGAAGGGCCTCGAAGCCGCCCGCGCGCTCGGGTCGGAAGGGTTCGCACGGGCGTTCGACATCCTGCACCGCGCCGACATCCAGCTCAAGGGTGCGAGCGGACTCCCGGAAGGGACCGTGCTGGAGATCGCGGTGGCGCGCCTCGCCAACCTGCACCGTGGCGGCGGTCGGGGCGCGGGGAGTGGGCGCCGGCCGGCGGGCCGGTCCCGGGGTTAGTTCTGGGCGGCGCGGTTCGCGGCCTTCATCAGGCGCGAGGTGCGACGGGCGGCCGCGTTCTTGTGCAGCACGTTCTTGGTCGCCGCCTTGCCCAGCTTCTTCTGCGCCGCGGTGACCGCTTCGTGCATGGTCTCGTCGCCGGCGTCGATCGCCGTCCGAGCCTTCTTCACTCGCGTCTTCAGCTCGGAGCGGACCGCGACGTTGCGCACCCGGCGCTTCTCGTTCTGACGGTTCCGCTTCTTCTGACTCGCAATATTTGCCACGGCGCGAAAAATCTCCCAAAGACGTTCGAAGAACCAGGGAACAGTAGCAGTCTCCGGGCGGCGAGGCCCGTACGGGGCGCCCCTCGAGATGGTTCGGAGCCGCAGAGGCTCCAGAGGGGAGAATAGGGGTGTGTCCGACCTCTCCCGGTTCCGCAACCTGTCGATCGTCGCGCACGTGGACCACGGCAAATCCACCCTGGCGGACCGGTTCCTCGAGCTCTCGGGAGCGGTCGAGGCCCGGGACATGCGGGCCCAGTACCTCGACTCGATGGACATCGAGCGCGAGCGCGGCATCACGATCAAGGCCCAGAACGTCCGGATCGACTGGGCCGGTCACGTCATCAACCTGATCGACACGCCGGGTCACGTGGACTTCGGATACGAGGTGTCCCGCTCGCTGGCGGCGTGCGAGGGCGTGGTGCTGGTCGTGGACGCGAGCCAGGGCATCGAGGCGCAGACCCTGGCGAACTGTTACCTGGCCATGGAACACGACCTCGCCATCGTGGCCGCAGTGAACAAGATCGACCTGCCCGCGGCCGATCCCGATCGGGTCTGTGGCGAGATCGAGAACGTGCTCGGCGTCCCGGCCGACGAGATCCTGCGCATCTCCGCCAAGTCGGGGCTCGGGGTCACGGACCTGCTCGACGCGATCGTCGAACGGATCCCCCCGCCGGTCGGCAACGCGGAGGATCCGCTCCAGGCCCTGATCTTCGACTCGATCTACGACCCGTACCGCGGCGTGATCTCGTCGTTGCGCGTGTTCAACGGCACGCTGAACTCGGGGGCCAAGCTGCGCTTCGTCCAGGCGGGCGCCAACCACGACGCCGAGGAAGTGGGCGTGCGGCTCCCAGTGCCGACGCCCGTCGCCTCCCTCGGCCCCGGCGAGGTCGGCTACCTCATCGCCGGGATCAAGGACGTCGGCCAGGCGCGGGTCGGTGAGACGGTCACGACCGCGCAACGACCTTCGGAACCGCTCGACGGGTATCTCGACCCGAAGCCGATGGTCTTCTGCGGTCTGTACCCGGTGGAGGGCGATTCCTACGCGGACCTGCGGGAGTCGCTCGAACGGCTGCGGCTCAACGACTCCTCCTTCACCTACGAGCCGGAGACGTCGGGCGCGCTCGGGTTCGGCTTCCGGTGTGGGTTCCTCGGGTTGCTCCACATGGAGATCGTGCGGGAACGGCTCGAGCGGGAGTACGACCTCGACCTCGTCGCGACCGCACCCAACGTCGAGTACCGGGCGATCGCGCTCGACGGCACGGTCTCGGTGGTCGACGACCCGTCGACGTTGCCCGCGCCGAACGACATCGCGGGCATCGAGGAGCCCTACGTCCAGATCACGATGCTCACGCCGTCCGAGTACGTCGGGACGCTGATGGAACTCGCCCAGGGCCGACGCGGCGACCTGAAGAAGATGGAGTACCTGTCCGCCGAGCGACTCGAGATCGTCTACGAGGTCCCGCTCGCGGAGATCGTCATGGACTTCTTCGATCAGCTGAAGTCACGCTCGAAGGGGTACGCGTCACTGGACTACGAGCCGGTCGGGTACCGGGAGTCGAAGCTGGTGAAGGTCGACATCATGCTGAACGGGGTGCCGGTCGACGCGTTCTCGTCGATTGCCCATCGCGACAAGGCGTACGACTACGGCAAGCGCATGACCGACAAGCTCAAGGAACTGATCCCTCGGCAGCTCTTCGACGTGCCGATCCAGGCCGCGATCGGTGGCCGCATCATCGCCCGCGAGACGGTGAAGGCGAAGCGCAAGGACGTCATCGCGAAGTGTTACGGCGGTGACATCACCCGGAAGCGGAAGCTGTTGGAGAAGCAGAAGGCCGGGAAGAAACGCATGAAGCAGATCGGCAGCGTCGAAGTCCCCCAGGAAGCCTTCGTCGCCGCCCTCAAACTCGGCGACTAGCTCTCGCCCCCGCGTTCTCGTACCCGTCGTGCACGCCAGGGCGTGCACTTCTCGCACCCGTCGTGCACGCCAGGGCGTGCACTTCTCGTACGAGAACAGCACGCCAGGGCGTGCGCTCCGCGGGCCGGAATCCGGACGGGGCCGCAGCACTCAGTCCCGGGGGAGGCCGAGGACCCGCTCCCCGAGAATGTTGCGCTGGACCTCGCTCGTGCCGCCACCGATCGTCAACGCCCGCGCGTAGAGGTAGCCGTAGCTCCACATGCCGCCCGCGGGGTCGCCGTACGGTCCGGCCGCGGCCAGCAGACCGTCGGTGCCGGCCAGTTCGATGGCCATCTCCATGACGTGCTGGCCGTGTTCGTCCGAGATCGCCTTGCGCACACTGGCTTCCGGACCCGGCTCCATGCCGCGGACGGTCGCGGACACGGTGCGGAGACGGATGAGGCGCAGGATCTCGCTCTCGATGTAGAGCGCGGCGAGGCGTTGCCGGGTCACCGAGTCGGCAGCGCCGCCGTGCGCGCGCACGAGATCGATGACGTCCATCGCCGTCGGGCCCCGACCCCAGAGGGCGCCCTCGCCGGAGAGCGAGACGCGTTCGTTGCCGAGGGTGACCTTGGCGAGGCGCCACCCGTCGTGGAGCTCACCGACGACGTTCGCCGCCGGGATCCTCACGTCGGTGAAGAACACCTCGTTGAACTCGTGAGTCCCGGTCATCTGTACCAGCGGCCGGACCTCGATGCCGGGCGTGCGCATGTCGAGGACGAAGTAGGTGATGCCGTTGTGCGCTTCGGCCTCGGGATCGGTGCGTGCGAGCAGGATGCCGAAGTGCGCCACGTGGGCGAGGGTCGTCCACACCTTCTGGCCGTTGACCACGAACTCGTCACCGTCGCGCACGGCCGTCGTGGCAAGTGACGCGAGGTCGCTGCCCGCGCCCGGTTCGCTGAAGAGCTGGCACCAGATCTCGGACCCGTCGAGCAACCCCGGGAGGTACCGCCGGTGCTGTTCCTCCGAACCGGCGACGAGAAGCGTCGGGCCGGCCCAGCCGATACCGATCGGGTTCATCGGCCGCGGCGCGTCGGCGGCACGAAGTTCCTGGTCGATGACCAGCTGTTCGATGGGGGAGGCGGCCCGACCCCACGGCCGCGGCCAGTGCGGCGCGACGTACCCGGCCGCGGCCAACGTGCGGGACCAGTCGGGCGGGTAGACACCGTCGGGCGCGTGCTCGGCGAGGAACGCTCGGATGTCGGCGCGGTACTGCTCGGCTTCGGGCGGCAAGTCGAAATCCACGCCCATGGCCTAGGCCAAGATTCGAACTCTCCGCCATTCTTGCGTCACAAACCGGCGCGTGGAGCCGGTTTGTGACGCACGAACGGTCACACTGGGGTGTGGCCTTCGGCGTGTACGTCCACATCCCGTTCTGTGCGCACCGGTGTGACTACTGCGATTTCGCGACCTGGACCGACCGGAGCCATCTCGTCACCGAGTACGTCGACGCCTGCGTCGCCGACATCGCGGTCCGGCGGGCCAACGGCGAGATGCCGGACGCGGACACCGTGTTCTTCGGTGGCGGGACGCCGTCGATGATCCCGGCGATCGACCTGGCCCGCATCCTGGATGCCATCCCGCTCGCAACCGACGCCGAAGTGACCGTCGAGTGCAATCCGGACTCCACCAGCGTCGACGAGTTGCGGGTCCTCGCCGCCGCCGGGGTCAACCGGGTGTCCTTCGGCGTGCAGTCGATGCGAACGAACGTCCTGGCCGTCCTCGGCCGAACCCACGATCCGGACAACGTCGTGCGCGCAGTCGACGCGGCGCGTACCGCCGACATCGACCGGCTGAACCTCGACCTCATCTACGGCACCCCGGGAGAAACCGTCGCCGATTGGATCGCGACGGTCCAGGGCGCGATATCGCTGGCTCCCGAGCACGTGAGTGCATACGCGTTGACCGTCGAGGCCGGCACGCCGCTCGGCCGGGACGTCGTCGCGGGCGTGAAGCCGGCGCCCGACGACGACGACCAGGCCGACAAGTACGAGATCGCCGACGAACGACTCGAGGCGGCGGGGTACGAGTGGTACGAGATCTCGAACTGGGCGAAGCCGGGAGAGGAGTGCCGGCACAACCTCATCTACTGGCAGGGCGGCGACTACCTGGCGATCGGCTGCGCCGCCCACGGCAAGACCGGTTCCCGTCGGTGGTGGAACGTGCGCACCCCCGAGCGGTACATCGCGGCGATCCGATCGGGTGAGTCACCCGTCGCGGGCGAGGAGGAGTTGGATGCCGACGGCCGGGCGCAGGAGGCCCGGGACCTCGCCCTCCGACTCCGGTGGGGCATCCCCGGAGACTCGGTGAATGTGGATGCCTCCGCCGATCTCGTGGCCGCGGGGCTCCTCCGGGCGGACGAGCCCGACGGTCGGCTGGTGCTGACCCGTCACGGTCGCATGATGGCGAACGAGGTCGTCATCCGGCTCCAGGCATAGCGCGGCACGACCTCGACGCACCCACGAACATGGCCGACGAACACCGCCCCCGAACACGGCTGACGAACCCGGTGTGGTTAGCAGTCGGTACACTCGAGTGCTACCGCTCGGGCCGACCGGCCCGGGAAGTTCCGGCATACGGGATCGGTCACCTGATGGATGCAGCAGAACGACGGGCCACGGTGCTCAAGACGGTCGTGGAGGAGTACGTCCGGACCGCCGCGCCAGTGGCGAGCCAGACCGTCACGGAGTCTCGGGACCTCGGCGTATCGAGTGCCACGGTGCGCAACGACATGACCCAGCTCGAACGGGAGGGGTTCCTCGCCCAGCCGCACACGTCGGCCGGGCGGATCCCCACCGACCAGGGCTACCGGTACTTCGTCGACCACTTCACCGCCGCCGGTGGTCTGCCGGTCGGTCAGCGGCGCGCCGTCGCCGACTTCTTCGCGACCACCCACCGCGCGCTCGAGGACCTGCTCCACGAGACCAGTCAGCTGTTGGCCAACCTCACGAGCCACGCGGCCGTCGTCGTGGGTCCGGATGCCGACGTCGTGCGCGTCCGCACTGCGCAGCTCGTTCCGATCGAGCCGGGAACGGTCCTGGCGGTCGTGGTCCTCGGCAACGGCACCGTCGAACGCGAAGTGCTGCGGAGCGACCTCGCCGGTGGCGACGTGGCCCGGGCATCGACCGCGTTCGACGCCGCGTTGCGCGACCGCACGTTGGCCGCGCCCCACTCCTCGCCATTCACCGGTGACGCGGACGTCGACGCGCTGCTCGCCCAGGCGATCGCCGCCGTGACCACGCGTGCCCGCCAGGTCTCGGACCATCTCTACGTCGGGGGAGTGAGTCGGCTCGCCGCCGAACAAGATGCCTTCACCACGACGGCGACGACCGCCCGACTGCTCGAGATGCTCGAGGAACAGGTCGTCGTGGTCAGCCTGGTGCGGGACCTGCTCGATCACGGCGTCAACGTCTCGATCGGTTCCGAGAACGACGTCGACGAACTGCGCGACTGTTCGATCGTCCTGGCGCCGTACGAGGTCGAGGGCACGTTGGCCGGCACCGTCGGGGTCCTCGGACCGACGCGCATGGACTACGCCCAGGCCCTGGCCGCGGTCGCCGCGGTGTCCCAGCAACTCGGCCGACTCCTGTTGCCGCCCAGCTGATGTCCGACTACTACGAGTTGCTCGGCGTCGCACCGAGCGCGACCGACGACGAGATCAAGCGGGCGTACCGGCAACTCGCGCGCGAGCTGCATCCCGACGCGAACCCCGGCGACGCGGCGGCCGAGGAACGGTTCAAGGAAGTGTCGGCGGCCTACGAGGTGCTGCGCGACCCCGAGCGGCGGCGTCGGTACGACACGTTCGGCGAGGACGGTCGTGGCGGTCAGGGAGGTCCCGGCGACGCGTTCGGGTTCGGCGACATCTTCGATGCGTTCTTCTCCGGCGGATTCGGCGGCGGTGGTCGGGGCGGACCGCCCCGCGGGCAGGACGCCGAGACCACCATCCAGCTCGATCTGGCCGAAGCGGCGTTCGGCATCACCAGCACCGTCGACATCGAGATCCCGGGGCCCTGCGCACGCTGCGAGGGCACCGGCGGTGAGCCGGGGACGCACCCGGAGCGATGCGACGAATGTGGCGGGAGCGGAGAAGTGCGCCAGGTGCGCAAGTCGATCCTCGGGCAGTTGGTGACCGCGGCGCCGTGCACGCGGTGTCAGGGCACCGGCCAGATCATCCCGAACCCGTGCACCGAGTGTCGCGGGGACGGTCGGGTCCGCACCCGCAAGGAGATCGAGGTCGAGATCCCGGCCGGCATCGACGATGGGCAGCGTTTGCGTCTGCCCGGTCGTGGTCCGGCCGCACCGCGCGGTGGCGCCCCGGGGGACCTGTACGTCCTGGTCCGCGTGCGCCAGCACCCGACGCTCGAACGTCATGGTGTCGACCTCGTGCATCGGGCCAACGTCGCGATGACCCAGGCCGCACTGGGCACGACCTTCGAGCTCGACACGCTCGAGGGCACCGAGACGGTCACGATCGATCCGGGGACCCAGCCCGGTCATGTGATCCGCATGCGCGGTCACGGCGTGCCGGTCCTGAACGGTCGGGGTCGGGGTGACCTGCTGATCGAGGTCAACGTCGAGGTGCCCCACAAGCTCAGCGCCGAGGAGGCCGAACTCCTCACCCACTTCGCCGCGCTGCGCGGCGAGGCGGTCGACCCGCCGGAGGGCGGCTTGTTCTCGAAGATCCGGTCGGCGTTCGGCGACCGATGACGCGGCGGCGTCCCGGATTCGGGACGGACAACGCCCGGTGAACGAGTCCGGTTGGGCCGCCGCGGCCGGTGCCCGGGCCCTCGTCTTCGCCCGCCCCGAGGACTTCGCCACCGATCGGATGCAGATCGGTGGAGCCGACGGTCACCACCTGCAGCGGGCCCGTCGGCTCGAGGTCGGTGAAGCGGTGGTCGTCGCGGACGGAGACGGGACCTGGTTCCCGAGCACCGTGGTCGCCCTCGGCGACGGGACGGTCGACGTGGCGCGCGCCGGCCCGAATCGCACCGAACCGCGCCTCACCCCGGCGTTGACGGTGGCGTTCTCGCCGGCCAAGCGGGATCACGGGTCCGAGGTCGTCCACCAGCTGGTCGAACTCGGCGTGGATCGGATCGTGCCGCTGATCACCCGACACGGCGTGGTGCGCTGGAACGGCGACCGAGGTGCCAAAGCCCACGATCGGCTGCAACGGGTCGCACGCGAAGCGGCGGTGCAGGCGCAGCGGGCGCGCATCCCCGCCGTCGAGGCTCCCACCGAGGTGACGACCCTCGTCGATCGGGGCGGCCTCGTCCTGGCCGATCGTGAGGGCGCACCCACTGCCGCGATCGCGGCCCCAGGAGGCGGGGATTGGACGGTCATCGTCGGTCCGGAGGGCGGATTCTCGCTCGAGGAACGTCGCGCGTTCGGCGAAATTGCCAAGCTCGCGGTCGGCCCGCACGTGTTGCGGTCGGTCACCGCGCCGGTCGCCGTCGCCGCGATTTTCGCCGCCCGTCGTGCCGGCTGACCGGTTGGTGAGCGCACCGGGGCGACACCGGTCGACAAGAGGTTCGACTTCTGCGGTGATTCGTGACATAGTCACGCGGTTCTGGGGCGGTATGCAGTGTCACAGGGGGCAAGAGTCGTTCAATGAATGGCCTACATGTCGGAGATCGGTTGCGAGCGATCCGACGCCAGAAGGGTCTGTCGCTCCACGATGTGGAAGCGCAGTCGGATCTCGAGTTCAAGGCGAGCGTGCTCGGCGCGTACGAGCGCGGTGAGCGCGCCATCTCCGTACCCCGATTGCTCCGACTGTCCGAGATCTACGAGATCCCACCGGATCAGCTGCTGCCGCGCGATGCGGACGTCGAGATCAACCTCACCGACCCGTCGGATCTCGATGCCGGGTTCACCATCGACCTCGTCCGACTCCACGCGCTCGACGAGCCCGAGGCCGAGGTGCTCTCCCGGTACGCGGCGACGATCCAGTTGCAGCGGCAGGACTTCAACGGTCGCCTCCTGACCGTGCGGCGGGACGATCTCCGCGTGCTGGCCGCCGTACTCGGTCGTCGGCCCGAGGAGATAGGCGTCCGGCTGGACGAACTCGGGCTGCGGGCAGGGTCACCTGTTCTCTAGAACTGCGATGGCGCACGCGGGACCGACCGCTAGCCTCGGCTCGTCGTGACCGCCTCTCTCACCACGCAACTCAAAGTCCTGGTCCCCGGCAACCACCTCATGGTCGGGTTGCTCGGCGAGCGTGACGAGTTGTTGCGGCGCGTCGAAGCTGCGTTTCCGGTGAGCATCCTGGTGCGCGGCAACGAGATCACCGTGACCGGTGCCACCGATCCGGCCGCCCGGGTGGCGCGCCTGTTCGAGGAACTCGTCGTCCTGTTGGAACAAGGGCACGCACTCGACCGGGATGGCGTCGATCGCGCCATCGCGATGATCGAATCGGACCAGAAGCCGACCGACGTCCTCGCCACCGAGGTCATCAAGGGCCGCAAGAGTGTGCGCCCGAAGACCTCGGGCCAGAAGCGGTACGTCGACGCCGTGCGCGATCACACGATCACGTTCGCGATCGGCCCGGCGGGAACCGGCAAGAGCTACCTCGCGGTCGCGCTCGCGGTGCAGGCGCTCCAGGCGAAGACGGTCAACCGCATCATCCTCACCCGGCCCGCGGTCGAGGCCGGCGAACGGCTCGGTTTCCTGCCGGGCGACATGCTCGCGAAAGTGGATCCGTACCTGCGGCCGCTCTACGACGCGCTGTACGACATGCTCGACGCCGAGCGCGTCGAGCGGCTG
>CAZJBJ010000090.1:0-15948 GCA_964544295.1 uncultured Bifidobacteriaceae bacterium | reverse complement strand
ACGCGCGCGGCACCGGCGTCGCCCCCCGCTGGCTCGTCATCGAAGGCAACCCGGATTTCTTCACCATCACGAAGCGCGTCCACAACCACCTCTACGGCACCGCCGGCGACGGCCAGCCGCTCGACGCACGCGCCCGTGACCACTACGAGGCGACCCTGGCCCCCAACGCCGCCGCCCTCACCGCCGCCATCGATCCCGGCGACGTCGTCCTCCTGCACGACCCCCAGACCGCCGGCATGGTGCCGGCGCTGCAACGGGCCGGGATCAAGGTCGTCTGGCGGTGTCACGTCGGCTGCGACACGGCCAACGAGTTCACCGAGCGGGCGTGGTCGTTCCTCCGGCCCTACCTCGAATCCGTGGAAGCATTCGTCTTCACCCGCGCCGAGTTCGCGCCCGCGTGGATCGATACCGACCGCCTCCATGTGATCACCCCGTCGATCGACCCGTTCAGTGCGAAGAACGCCGAGTTCACCGACGAGACCGCGCGCCGGATCCTCGCCCACGTCGGACTCTTCGACGCCGGCTGTCCGGGAACGGGCTTGTCCTTCACCTACGCCGACGGCTCCCCCGGTCACGTGGCCGGCGCCGTCGACACGCTCGGCACCGGCCATCCCCCTCCCGACCGTCCCCTCGTGACCCAACTCTCACGCTGGGACTCCCAGAAGGACATGATCGGGGTCCTCCGCGCGTTCGCCCGCCACGTCTCCCACCATCTCGACGCGCACCTGCTCCTCACAGGCCCGTCGGTCGTCGGCGTGGACGATGATCCCGAAGGCGGGGCCGTCCTCGCCCAGTGTCTGGCCGAATGGGCCGACCTTCCGGATCGTGACCGGGCCCGGGTGCATCTGGCCAGCGTGCCCATGGGCTCAGCCGAGCACGCGGCGACGATCGCGAACGCCATCCAGCGGCACTCGACGATCGTGGCGCAGAAGAGTCTCGCCGAGGGCTTCGGCCTCACCGTCTCCGAGGCCATGTGGAAACACCGTCCCGTCGTGGCGACCCGGGTCGGCGGCATCGTCGACCAGATCGACGACACCGTCCACGGTCTCCTGCTCGACGACCCCGAGGACCTCCCCGGCTTCGGCGCCATGGTCGAACACCTCCTCGCGGAGGCACCCGTGGCGCAGGGGTTGGGTGAACGCGCCTATACCCGTGTCTTCACCGAGTTCCTCGGCGATCGGCACCTGGAGAAGTACGCCCAGCTGCTCGAAGCGTTGCTGACCTGAGCCGCGCGACGCGCCGAGGCGTCGCGCGGCCCACCATCAGCCCCCGATCAGGTCGGGTGGCGTCAGCTTCGCGGTCTCCCCCGAGAAGTCCAGGATCTCGCCGACCAACTCGAAGTGGCCGAGCGCCGAGCGGTACTGCGCCAACGTGAACATCTCACCGAGGAACCAGTCCTTGGCGTCGACCGAGAGCGTCACGCCGGGCATCAGCAGACCGATCTCACTCACCTTCAACGTCCGGGCGGTCTCCATCACCGCCTGCCGGGTGAGCGCAGGTGACCGGCGCAAGGTCTCGGCGAGAAGTGCACCGGTGGTCCAGCCGTAGGCGACGATGCCGTTCTCGACGTCGGCGTCGGGCGCGTACTTCGCGATCTTCTCCCGGTAGAGCTGCATGGCCGGCTGGTCCGCCCATGCGGGGAGGCCCGGCTCCATGATGTCGGTCACGCTGTAGACCCCGTCGGCGGCGTCACCGGCGAGCGCCATCAACGTCTTGGACGTGCACGTGCCCGACATGTAGGTGAGTGGCTTCCAGCCCGACGCCTGGACGTTCTTGAGGGCGTCGGGACACGCCAGCAACGTGGCACCGAGCAGCAGGACGTCCGCGTTCGTGGCGGCCAGGCTCGTCACCTGGGACTTCGTGTCGGACTGCTCCGGGTTGTAGGTCTCCTCCTTGGCGACGGTGATCTTGGAACCCTTGATCAACGAACGGAACGTCTCCGAATAGGCCCGACCGAAGTCGTCCGAGGCCCGCAGGATCGCGACCTTGGCGGTCGGCGAGTTCTTCTCCAGGTAGTCGAACAGTGCCTTCGCCTCGAGGGGATAGGGCACGAGTTCGGATCCGAGCACCCACGGGTAGGTCTTGTCACCCCACGCCGGCGATCCGGTGGCCGCGAACAGGTTGGGAACGCAGGACCGGTTCACGAAGTCGCGGATCGCGAGGTTGTTCTTGGTGCCGACCACGTTGAACAGCCCGAAGACCTTGTCGTCGTTGACGAGCGCCGTCGCGTTGGTCACCGTCCGGTCGGCCTGGTACGCGTCGTCCTTCGCGATGAGATCGATGGTGTACTTCTTGCCGTCGACCTCGACACCGCCGAGTTCCTGGTTGAGGTAGTCGAAGTAGGCCGACTCGCCCTTGAAGATCTCGCTGAAGGCCGAGTACAGGCCCGACTGGGGCAGGCTCGTCCCGAGCTTGATCGTGGTGCCGTCCACGCCTTCGGTTTCCGAGCCGGGGCAGTTGGACGCGTCGACGATCGCCCCCTTGGTCGATGGCGAACCCGACTTCGGCGACGACGTCGAGCTGCGACCGCCGCCGCTGCACGACGCGACGACCAGTGCCATCACGGTCACGAGTACCGCCAGGACCGGAACCGGTGCTCGCCGTTGCTCACGATGGATGTCCCTCATGGTGTGTCCTCTCGGATCGGGGATGGGAGTTGGGATTCGGGGCGCGGGTCCCCGGGGGGCAGGTGCCGCCGGGCGAAACGTCCGAAGCGCCGAGCGCCGCCGACGATGCCGTCGGGAAGCGCGAAGAGGAGCAGGATCAACGCCACGCCGAAGATCGCGGGCGAGAGCAGCGCCTGGTCCGGGAATGCGGTGCGGGTGGCCCGCTCCAGGAAGACGAACGTCCAGGCGCCGACCACCGGCCCGAGCACCGTCGCCGTCCCACCGATCACGATCGCCACCAGGAAGTCGATCGACAGCTGGAACGTCTCGACCCGGCCCGCATTCGCCAGGCCGGTGACCATCACCCCGACCGACCCGGCGATCCCGGCGTACAACGCGCTGATGGCGAAGCTCGCGACCTTCACCCGGGCGATGTCGATACCGATCGTGGACGCCGCCGCCTCGTGGTCGCGCACCGCCAGTAACGCGCGGCCGTACCGTCCTCGCACCAGATTCCAGGCCAGGACGAACATCACGATCCCGATCGTGAGGGCGAGGTAATACCGCCACTGGTCGTCCTGGGGCGCGAATCCGGCGGCCCAGTCGGGCGATGTCGGCAAGGGCGGCTGCACCAACGTCGTGCCGCCGGTGCCGTGGACGTACTTCGTCACCAGATCCGGGAACAGCGCCGCGAGCCCCAGCGTGATGAGCGCGAGGTAGAGGCCGGTCACCCGCAACGCCGGGAACCCGACCGCGGCCCCCACGATCAGCGAGGCGACGGCCACCACCGGGAGCGTCGCGAAGAAGCTCCACCCGTGATCGTTCATGAGGATCGCGGTGGTGTACGCCCCGAAGCCGAAGAACGCGCCGTGACCGATCGAGACCTGACCGTCGTACCCCGTGAGCAGGTTGAGCCCGAGCGCGGCGATCGTGATGTAGATCGCCTTCGCGAACAACTCGGTGTCGGTCGGGCCGTAGTACTGCGGGAGCCACGCCAACACCCCGATGGTGACGAGCGCCACCCCCGCACGCATCCCAAAGCCGAGGGCGCGTCCGCGCATCAGACGCGTTCCACTCGAGTCGTGCCGAACAGGCCGGCCGGTTTGACGAGCAGCACCACGAGGATGATCCCGAACGGCACGACGAGCTCGATGTTGTTCAGCGGTTCGATGTACTGGATGGTGAGGGCGCGCGCGACCCCGACGATGAGCCCCGCGACGACGGCACCGAGCGGACTGTCGAAGCCGCCCAACGCCGCCGCGGCGAACGCGAAGACGAGCACACTCTGCAGCGAGGCCGCGGTGAGCGCCTGGGTGGTGGGGACGACCATCGCGCCGGCCACCGCACCCAGGGCGGCCGAGAGCCCCCACCCGAACATCAGCATCGATCCCACCCGAATGCCCAGGAGCCGACTGGATTCGGGATTCTCGGCCACCGATCGCAACGCGAGTCCGACCTTGGTGCGCTGGAACAGCACCCACAGCGCCGCACACTCCACCCCGAGCACCGCGATGATGCCGACCGTCTGCGCCTCGATGCGCAGACCCCAGAGCTTCCACACCGTGTCGGGAAAGGCGCTCCCCAGCTGCTTCGCGTCGGTGCCGAAGATGACCTGCGTGAGACTGTTCAGTGCGAGGAACAGTCCGAGCGTCGCGATGACGATCACGAGCGGCGACGCCTTCTCGAACGGTCGGATCACGACCCGCTCGATGGCAGCACCCCCGATGAAGGACACGACGACCGAGACGGCGATCGCGGCACCGATCGAGAGGCCCTGATCGGCGAGCCACCAGGTGACGTACGTCGAGAACAGCGCCATCTCGCCCTGCGCGAAGTTGAGAATGCCGGTCGTGCGGAAGATCAGCACGATGGCCAGCGCCAGGGACGCGTAGATCGCGCCCGAACTCAGGCCGTTCAACACTTGGGAGAAGAACAGGTTCAGGTCCATCAGCGCCCCAGGTAGGCCTTGCGGATCTCGTCGTCGCGGGTGAGCTCGGCGGGCGTCCCGGACGCGACGAGGTCGCCGGCTTCGAGGACGTAGGCACGACCGGCGAGTTCGAGCGCGAGTGCGGCGTTCTGCTCGACGAGCAACATGGCCACCCCCATCTCCCGGTTGACGGCGGCGAGCGTCTCGAACAACTGGCCGGTGACGAGCGGCGCCAGGCCGAGCGACGGTTCGTCGAGCAACACCAGCCGAGGTCGAGCCATCAGCGCCCGCGCGATTGCGAGCATCTGCTGTTCACCGCCGCTCATCGTCCCGGCCGCCTGTTCCCGACGGGCAGCCAACGGGGGAAAGGTCTCGTACCACCGTTCGAGGTCGGCACCGATGCCGTCGCGGTCACGCCGCGCGTACGCCCCCAACCGCAGGTTCTCGTCGACGGTCAACCCGTCGAGCGTTCCCCGACCCTGCGGGACGTGGGAGATGCCGTGTCGGGCGATCGACTCCGGCCGCCGTCCGAGGATCGAGGTCCCGTCGAAGCGCAGCTGCCCCTTGGCGGCGACCAGGCCGGAGATCGCCCGCAAGGTCGTGGTCTTGCCGGCACCGTTCGCCCCCAGCACCACCACGACCTCCCCGGCGTCGACGGTCAGGCTGATGCCGTGCAGGACCTGGATCGGTCCGTAGGTGGCGGTCAGGTCCGCGATCTCCAACAGGCTCACGGCGCGGCACCCAGATACGCCGCGATCACGAGCGGGTCCTCGCGCACGGCAGCCGGCGTACCTTCGGCCAGCTTGCGGCCGAGATCGAGCACGACGACCCGGTCCGAAATTGCCATCACCAGCGCCATGTGGTGCTCGACGAGCAACACCGTCAGCTCGAACTCGTCGCGGATTGTACGAATCGTCTCGCCCAGCTCGTCCACCTCACCGTGGGTCAGGCCGGCCGCCGGCTCGTCGAGCATGAGCAGGCGCGGCCGCGACGCCAGCGCCCGAGCGATCTCGATGCGTTTCAGCGTGCCGTAGGGCAGCTCCGATGCCGGCTGATCGCCGAGATGCCCGAGCGACAGTCGGTCGAGCAGCACGGACGCATCCCGCGCCAGCTGCCGCTCGCGTCGAGCGACGCCGGGAAGTCTGAACGCGTCGGACCACGGTCCGCCGCGACCGCGCGAGTACGCGCCGACCATGACGTTCTCCAGCACGGTCAACGCCGGGAACAACGCGAGGTTCTGGAACGTGCGGCCGACACCGGCGCGCGCGACCCGGTGCGGCGGGAGGGTCAGGAGTTCGCGGCCCTCGAAGCGAATCGATCCCCGCTGGGGCGTGTACACCCGGCTCACGCAGTTGAACAGCGTCGTCTTGCCGGCGCCGTTCGGGCCGATGAGTGCGCAGATCTCCCCGTCGTCGACGTGGAAGCCGAGGTCGTCCAACGCGCGGATTCCCCCGAATTCGAGTCCGACGCCGTTCACATCCAGGAGGGCCACGCATCAACCTCAAGTCGTCCGATGCGCGGACCCTAGGAAGCACACGTGCCGGTGTCGTCGGACTTCCGACCCCACCGAGCCGGGACGTTCGGCCGTCCGCGAGGTCTTCCGACCCTGGACGACCCGATCAGGACTCGGCGGGAACCCCACACAGCGTGGCCACCGGTCCGAACAGCAGGCGCTTGTGTTCCGCGATCACCCGACGGTCCTTCCCGGCCATCGGTGACGCGAGATCGACGGCCAGGTTGAGCAGTCGTTCCTCGTCGGCGGTGTCGGTCACGATCCCGAGGGCCATCGCCTCCTCCGCGCCGTACCGACGGCCGGTCAAGATCGCGTCCTGCGCGGCTTCCATCGGCAGGCGTGCGGTCACCACCGCCGCCATGGCCTCGCTCAACGGCAGGCCGAGATCGACCTCCGGGAGACACCAGTAGCCCCGGTCGGACCGCATGACGCGCGCGTCGAAGCAGCACGAGAGCATGGCGCCGGCGGCGAAGGTGTGCCCGTTCAGCGCGCCGACGGTGTACGCCGGCAGCAACAACAGCCGACCGAACAACCGGTTGAGCAACTCGATCGTCGGACCGGACTCCTCCGGTGCCGAACCGAACCGGTCCAGATCCAGGCCGTTGGAGAAGAACTTCCCAGTGCCGGTGACGACCACGGCGAGCGGTCCCTCGATCGCCTCCAATTGGTCGAGCGCGGCGTGCCACTCGGTCAGGGAATCGAGGTTCACCCGGTTCTCGCCGTCGTCCCACCGGACGATCTGCACTTCGCCGAGTTGTTCGAGGTCGATGGCCACGGTGGTCGTCTCCTGGTGATCGGTCAGAGTCCGAGGAACCGCGCCAACACGGCGTGGCAGCCCTCGAGCGATTCGCGGGTCACGAACTCGTCGGCGGTGTGGGAGATGGTCGGATCGCCGGGGCCGAAGTTCAACGCGGGAATCCCGGCCGCGGCGAAGCGGGCGACATCCGTCCATCCCAGTTTCGGGCGCACCCCGAGGTCGAACGTGCCGGTGAGTTCGGCGACCAGCGGGTTCCACAGGTTCGGCGGCGCCGCGACCGACGCGTTGATCACCTCGATGTCGTCGGCGTCGCCGAGCAATGTGCGCGTCTCGGCCTCGGCCTCGGCGAGCGACACGCTCGGGGCGAAGCGGCGGTTGACCACGACCGTGCACTCGTCGGGCACGACGTTGTTCGCAATGCCACCGTCGACCCGCACCACCTGCAACGCCTGGCGGTATTCGAGACCGTCCACGTCCGCGGGTGCGGGTGGATGCTCGGCGACCGCCCGGAGTGCGACCGACGCCCGGTGGATGGCGTTCTCCCCCATCCACGGCCGGGCCGTATGGGCCCGCGCCCCGCGGTAGGTGGCGCGCAGGTGGAGGGTGCCCTGGCAGCCGGCCTCGACCCAGCCCTCGGTGGGCTCGAGCAGGATCGCGAGGTCGGTGGCGACGAGATCGGGACGATCGGCGAACAGGGTGCGCAACCCGTTGTGCTCCTCGGCGATCTCCTCACCGACGTAGAAGACGAAGGTGGCGTCGAAGCGGGCGTCCGCCGGACGGGCGGCGATCGCTTCGGCGACCGCGAGCATCACCGCCAGCCCGCCCTTCATGTCGGCGGTGCCGAGCCCGTGCAGGGTGTCGCCGTCGCGCCTCGGCGTCTGGTTGCCGTTCGCGGGGACGGTGTCGAGGTGGCCGCCGAGCAGGACACGTTGGTCGCGACCGAGCTCGGTACGGGCCACGACGTTGTCGCCGACACGCTCGATGCGCAGGGTCGCCGCCGACTCGCGGAGCCGGGCCTCGACCACGTCGGCGATCGCCCGCTCCTCGAGACTGACCGACGGGATTGCGCACAGCGTCTCGGTCAGCGCCAGCAGGTCCATCAGGTCGTGACGCCCTTGTCGCGCAGGATGTCGTTCAGCGCGGCCTTGTCGTGGCGTTCGCCTTCGTCGAGCCGCTTGATGACCAGGACACACGGCAACCCGAACTCCCCGCCGGGGAACGACCGCGGCCGGGTCGCACTCACGGCCACGCACCAGTCCGGCACGATGCCCCGCGAGATCTCCTCGCCCGTCTCGGCGTCGATCACCGGGATCGACCCCGAAAGGATCACGCCGGCGCCCAATACCGCGCCGTTCCCGACGCGGGCGCCGTCGACGACCATGCAGCGCGAGCCGATGAACGCGTCGTCGCCGACCATGATCGGGACCGCGCCGGGCGGTTCGAGCACGCCGCCGATGCCGACCCCGCCGGCGAGGTGCACCCGCTCGCCGATCTGGGCGCAGGAGCCGACCGTGGCCCACGTGTCGACCATCGAGTCCGCGCCGACGCGGGCGCCGATGTTGACGTAGCTCGGCATCATGATCACGCCCGGCGCGAGGTAGGCGCCCCACCGGGCCGACGCCCCGGGAACGACCCGCACGCCCGCAGCTTCGTAGTGCTGCTTGAGCGGGATCTTGTCCCGGTACTCGAACGGGCCGAGCTCCATCGTCTCCATGTGGGTGAGACGGAACAGGAGCAGGATCGCCCGCTTGAGCCACTGGTGCACGATCACGTCGTCGCCGACCCGTTCGGCGATCCGCGCCTCGCCGGAGTCGAGCAGGTCAATCGCGGCGCGCACACAGGCGCCCGCTTCCGCCTCCGACATCACCGCGGTCACGTCGTCCCGGTGCTCCCAGAGCGCGTCGATCTGTGCTTCGAGGTCAGCCATGCGGCCAGCGTAGGCAACCGCACCCTCCGACACCCGGTTCGTTCGCCCGCGGCCGGCCAACCGCGCGGCCGGGCGCATCAGCCGGATAGGTCAGGCGGTCGCGGCGGCGAGTCGTTCGAGGACGAGTTCGAGGCGGTCCGTCGGTTGGGTCAGGGCCAGGCGGATGTGATCCGCACCGGCGGCGCCGTACAGGCTGCCCGGGGCGACCAGCGTGCCCGCTTCGGCGAGCTGCGCCGCGAGCTCCCACCCGTCGTCGACCTGCTCCTGCGAGTGCAGCCAGAGGTAGAACGGCGCGGGACCGCCGTCGTGCACCAGCCCGTGGTGCGCGAGACCGTCGAGCATCAACGCGCGCCGCTCCTCGTAGCGGGCGCGCTGGGTGGCGACGTGGACGTCGTCGGCCAGGGCCGCGGCCGCCGCCGCCTGGATCGGTGCCGGGGTCATGAGCCCGGCGTGCTTGCGCACCTCGCCGAGGTACTGCACCAGGGTCGGATCCCCGGCGACGAAGCCCGCCCGGAACCCGGCCAGGTTCGACCGCTTCGACAGGGAGTGCACCGCCAGCACACCGTCGTGACCGGACGCGAGCGCGGTGTGGGGCTCACCCCCGGAGAACTCCGCGTAGCACTCGTCGGCGGCGATCACGATCGAGCGGTCCCGGGCCCAGGCGACGGTCGCGGCCACGGCCTCGGGCGTCGCCACCGCGCCGGTCGGGTTCCCCGGTTCGTTGGTCCAGAGCAGGAGCGCCCGGTCGGCATCCTCGGATCGGACGCGACTCAGGTCGAGATGCCAGTCCGCGTCGAGCGGCACCGGCACCGCGCGCAACCCGGCCAGCTCCGCCCCCATGGCGTAGGTGGGATAGGCGACCGCGGGATACAACACGGTGTCGCGGGCGGGGTTGCGCAGGTGTAACAGGCGCGGCAGTGACGCCACGAACTCCTTGGTGCCCACACACGCGAGCACATGCTCGGCGTCGACCGCGACGCCGAAGCGCCGATCGATCCACCCGGCCGCCGCCGCCCGGTACTCCGTCGACCCGATGGTGGGTGGGTATCCCGTGGCCAGGGGCGCGGCGTCGGCGAGCGCGGCGAGCACGAACTCGGGAACCGGATCGACCGGGTTGCCGATCGAACAGTCGACGACCCCGCCGGACACGGTGTTGGCCAACCGACGAAACGCGTCGAGCCGGTCGTGCGGATACGGAGGCGGTACGAACCCAGCCGCGGACATGGCGCCGAGACTACCGGCGCGTCGCGGCGACGCCGTCGATGGAGGTGATCAACGGCGCGAAACGACCCACCATCTCGTCCGAGAGCCGGGCCCGCACGCGCGTACCGGTGTCGTCGTGCACGGTGACCAACACGTCGCCCTCCCGGTGCAACGCCGCGAGCACGTCACCGCGGTCGTAGGGCACGTGCAGTTCGACGACGCTCGCCAGCGCACGCAACCGCCGACCGACGCAGTCGAGCAGCTCCTTGATGCCGACATCCGCCCGCGCCGACACCGCGATGGCACCGGGGTGGCTGCGCAGGAGTTCGGCCACGACCTCCGGGTCGGCCGCGTCGGTCTTGGTGAAGACCAGCTGTTCGGGGACCTCACCGGCGTGGATGTCGTCGAGCACCGCGCGCACGGCCCGGATCCGACCGTCGGGGTCGGCATCGCTGGCGTCGACGAGGTGCAGCATGAAGTCGGCGTCGGCCACTTCGTCCAGGGTCGAGCGGAACGACTCGACCAGCTGGTGCGGGAGCCGGCGCACGAATCCGACCGTGTCCGAGAGCAGCACCGTCTCACCTCCGGGGAGGCGCAACCGGCGGACCGTCGGGTCCAGCGTCGAGAACAGGCGGTCCTCGACGAGAACGGTCGCCTCGGTGACCCGATTGAGCAGCGTCGACTTCCCGGCGTTGGTGTAGCCCACCAACGCCACGGTGCTGAGCGAGCGCCGCAGCCGGGCCTTGCGCTGGGTGTCGCGGGTCTGGGCCAGACCGACCAGCTCCCGTTCGAGTTTGTTGATGCGGCGTTGGATGCGCCGACGGTCGACCTCCAGCTGGGTTTCACCGGGACCGCGGGTTCCGATTCCACCACCCTGCTGCGACAGGGTCAGACCCCGGCCGCGCAGGCGCGGCAATCGGTATCGCAACTGCGCGAGTTCGACCTGGAGCATGCCTTCCTGGCTCGCGGCGTGTTGAGCGAAGATGTCGAGGATCAGCGCGACCCGGTCCACCACATCGCGCTCGAACAGCTTCTCGAGGTTGCGTTGCTGGGCCGGTGACAGTTCGTCGTCGAAGATGACGACGTCCACGTCCAGTGCCTCGGCCAACTCGCGCAGTTCCTCCGCCTTGCCCTTCCCGACGTAGAGCGCGGGATCGGGCGTGTCGCGTCGTTGCAACTCGACGGCGAGCGGTTCGGCCCCCGCGGTATCGGCCAGCAGCGCGAGTTCCTCCAGGCTCGCCTCGGCCTCCTCCAGCGTGCGCATCCCGAAGCCGGTGCCCACGAGGATCGCGGTCTGTTCGACGACCCCGAGGTCGACCTCGGTCGCGGTGAGGCGCCGGCGCCCGCGGTCGAGATGTTCGCGACTCATCGCCGCCGCCATTCGTCCAGGTCGATCTCGACGTCGAACACGTGCACGACCGGGCCACCCAGGCGGATGGTGGTCCCGAGCTGCACCGTCAGTTCGCCGCCCGGCACCCGGACCCGGGCCGACTCTCCGACGAGACCCCGCCGATGCGCGACCGCGACCGCGGCGCACGCGCCGGTGCCACACGACTGGGTCTCGCCCACGCCCCGCTCCCACACCCGCAGGGTCAGCGCGTCCGGACCGTCGACCCGCACGAACTCGACGTTGACGCGGTTGGGAAAGCGCGGGTCGTGTTCCAGGCGCGCGCCGTGGCGGGTCACGTCGGTGGTCGCCGGATCGTCGACGAACACGACGAGATGCGGATTTCCCATTCCCGCGGCACCGGCGCCGACCGCGACGCCGTCCAGATCGACGGAGACGTTGTCCGCGGTCTCGCCCACCATCGGGATCGAGGCCGGGTCGAACGTCGCCGCGCCCATGTCGCACACCGCAGCCGCGACCGCCCCGGTGGTGTCGAGGGTCAGGTCGAGGTCCCGCCGACCGCCCCCGGTGTCGACGACGAGCCGGTCCGGCGTCCCCATCCCCTCCCGGCGGGCCAGCCAGGCCAGGCAGCGGGCGCCGTTCCCGGACATCTCCGCGACCGAGCCGTCGGCGTTGAACAACGTCATGGTCGCGTCGGCGCCGTCGTGGCCGGGTCCGAGGAGCAACAGCCCGTCGGCGCCGACCCCGGTGAACCGGTCGCAGAGCGCGACGGCATCGGCTGCGGTGAGCGCGGCCGTGGTTACCAGGAAATCGTTCCCGGTGCCGTGGAGCTTCGCGAGGTGGACCGAGTTCATCGACTCCACCATGCCATGACCTCGGCGGCCACCGTCGCCCTTTTCGGTTCGTGGTCGAACCAGTGGATGCGCGGATCACGTCGGAACCAGGCCCGCTGGCGTCGGGCGAAGTTGCGGGACCGGATCAGGATCTGCTCGGTCGCGTCCTCCAGCCCGGTCGTCCCGTCGAGATGCTCCAGCAGTTCCTTGTACCCGATGGCCTGGCGGGCGGTGCGCGACCACCCCTCCGGGCGGGCGGCCAGGCCGCGCACCTCCTCGACCAGGCCGGCCGCGAGCATGCCCTCCACCCGGGCCTGCAGCCGCTCGCCGATCGTGGCGGCATCCATCCCGAGTGCCGCGATTCGCACGTCGACGGCCGAGTCATGAGCCGCACCGATCCCCGCGCCGAACGACGAGAAGGGCTCACCCGTCAGGGCGATCACCTCGAGAGCGCGCACGATACGTCGCCGGTTCCCCGGTTCGATCCGACTCGCCGCCAGCGGGTCGCGCACCGTCAGCTCGGCGTAGGCCGTGGCCAGACCGTCGGCGTCCTCGCACCCGGCGTCGATGCGGGCCCGGAGTTCGAGATCCTCGCCCGGGAAGCGCAGGTCGTCGATCACGGCCTGCAGGTAGAGGCCGGTGCCACCGACGAGCAGGGCGCGATGCCCGCGTTCCTCGATCTGTGCGATCGCGGCACGCGCCGCGGCCTGGAACCGCACGACCGAGAAGTCCTCGCTCGGGTCGACGATGTCGACGAGGTGGTGCGGGACCGCCGCCCGCTCGGCGAGGGAAGGCTTCGCGGTGCCGATGTCCATGCCCCGGTAGACCTGCATCGAGTCCATCGAGACGATCTCGACGTCGGGCCATGCGGCGGCGACCGTCAACGCCAGCGCCGACTTCCCCGACGCCGTCGGGCCGACCAGGGCGAGATGGGTGGGCGCGGCTCAGCCCGCCGCGACCGGAATGCGGGTGCGGCTCCGCCGGGGACCGTGGAGCACCGCGCCGAGATCACCGCGCAGCCAGTGGGGCGCGGCCTTGGTCACCGTCACCTCGACGGTGGCACCGACGGGGACGTCGCCGGCGAAGTGCACCACCTTGTTCTGGCGGGTGCGGCCCGTCATCACCGCCGGGTCCTTCTTCGACGGTCCTTCGACCAACGCCTGCTCGACCCGGCCGAGTCGGGCCTCGTGCTTCGCAGTGCCGTGCCGTTCGACCACCTCGGTGAGCCGGTCCATCCGCTCCCGCACGACCGCGTCGGGCACGAAGTCGTCGACCATCTCGGCCGCAGCCGTACCCGGACGGGGCGAGAACACGAAGATGTAGGCGGCGTCGTACTGGGCGGTCTCGGCCAACGCCATCGTGGCGAGGAAGTCCTCCTCGGTCTCACCGGGGAAGCCGACGATGATGTCGCTCGTCACGGCCAGATCGGGAATGGCCGCCCGCGCCATCGCGAGCTTCTCGAGGTAGCGCTCGGCGGTATAGCCGCGCCGCATGCGCGCCAGGGTCCGGTCACTGCCCGACTGCACCGGCAGGTGCAGGTGCTCGCACACGCTGGCGCACTCGGCCATCGCCGCGACCGTCTCGGCCCGCAGGTCCTTGGGGTGGGGCGAGGTGAACCGCACCCGCTCGATGCCTTCGACCGCGTCGACCGCACGGAGCAGGTCGGCGAACTGCGGGCTCCACTGACCCGACCCGAGATCGCGGCCGTAGGAGTTCACGTTCTGGCCGAGCAGGGTGAGCTCGGACACGCCGTCGCGGGCCAGCTCCTCGACCTCGCGGACGATGTCGCCCATGCGCCGACTGACTTCCGCGCCGCGCACCGAGGGCACGATGCAGAAGGCGCAGCTGTTGTCGCAGCCGATCTGGATCGTGAGCCAGGCGCTGTGGTCGACCTCGCGTCGCGCGGGCAACGCCGACGGGTACGCCTCGTGCTCCTCGAGGATCTCGACGATCGACTCGCCGGTCCGGGACGCCTCGGCGAGCAGGGCCGGCGCGTGCGCCAGGTTGTGAGTCCCGAAGACGACGTCCACGTGACCGGCGCGTCGGACGATCTCGTCGCGGTCCTTCTGCGCCAGGCAGCCGCCGACGGCGATCTGGAGCCCGGGCCGACGGTCCTTCAGGGACTTCAGGTGTCCGAGGTGGCCGTAGAGCTTGTTGTCGGCGTTCTCGCGGATACAGCAGGTGTTGAGGACCACCACGTCGGCGGTTTCGAGGTCGTCGGTGGCCTCGAGGCCGTCGGCCTCCAACAGGCCGGCGATCCGCTCCGAATCGTGTTCGTTCATCTGGCACCCGAAGGTGCGAACGTAGAAGCGGCGGGTCACGGTCCGATTCTACGAGCCCCGTAGGATCCGCCTCGATGCGATGGAATGACCCCCAATAGACATGCCGCTTGACGTTGGGTGGTGGCAGCTGGCGGCCGCGCTGGTGATCGTGATGATCGGCGGGCTGATCCAAGGGGTGATCGGCTACGGCATGAACCTCGTCGTCGTGCCGCTCGTGGCGGTCCTGATCCCGGGATCGGTGCCCGGTTCGATGGTGCTGCTCAGCATGCCGATGACCCTGACGATGCTGCTCCGGGAGCACCACGCCATCGACTGGTCGGGGGTCCGATGGATCGCGACCGGGCGCATCCCGGGCACGGTCATCGGGCTGGCGGTCCTCGCCGCGCTCCCCGAGGAACAACTGGCGTTCGCGATCGGGCTCTTGATCATCCTCGGCGTGTTCCTCAGCGTGATCCACCCCGGCATCCCGGTGAACCGGGGCACTGCGTTCGCCGCGGGGACGGTCGCCGGCGTCTCCGACACCGCCGCGAGCGTCGGCGGACCGCCGCTCGCGCTGCTCTATCAGCGCGCCGAACCCCACACCTTCCGGGCGACGCTCGCCACGTCGTTCCTCATCGCCGCGACGGTCTCGGGCATCGCCCTCGCGGCCCGGGGCCGGCTCTCCGGCGAGCAACTCCTCCTCACCGCGATGTTCCTCCCGGCGATGCTCGTCGGGCTGGCCCTCTCGGGTCCGCTCGCTCGCCGACTCAACCGCGAACAGCTACGCCCGATCGTGCTCGGCGTCGCAGCCGTCGCTGGAACGGTGGCGTTGGTGCGAGGACTCATCGCGTTCTGAGGGCCACAACGAACAGGCGGGTGGAGACGGACTCGTGGTCCCGTCCCCACCCGCTGAACGTGGTGGCCCGAGGCTGATGACCTCGGGGTGGTGCATGAACCGCCGGGTGGCGGTGACTACTCCGCTTCGGCCTCGGCGGTTTCGGGATCGGTGACGTCGAGCAGATCGTCTTCGACCTCGGGCTCGGCCTCGAGCAGGACTTCCTGACGGATCTTCTCGGTGATCTCGACCATCATGTCGATGTTCTCGGAGAGGAACTTCTTCGCGTTCTCGCGACCCTGGCCGAGTTGTTCGCCTTCATAGGTGAACCACGCACCGGACTTCTTGACGATGCCCATGTCGACACCGATGTCGAGCGCGGAACCTTCTCGACTGATGCCCTTGCCGTACATGATGTCGAACTCGGCCTGCTTGAACGGCGGCGCGACCTTGTTCTTGACCACCTTGACCCGGGCCCGGTTCCCGACGATCTCGGCGCCGTCCTTCAGCGACTCGATCCGACGGATGTCGAGCCGGACCGAGGAGTAGAACTTCAGCGCCCGTCCACCCGGGGTGGTCTCGGGCGATCCGAACATCACGCCGATCTTCTCCCGCAGCTGGTTGATGAACACCGCGATCGTGCGGGACTTGTTCAGGTTCCCGGTGAGCTTGCGCAGGGCCTGGCTCATCAGGCGGGCCTGCAGACCGACGTGCGTGTCGCCCATCTCGCCTTCGATC
>CAZJBJ010000089.1:0-15992 GCA_964544295.1 uncultured Bifidobacteriaceae bacterium | reverse complement strand
CGCGGGCTCACCATGGTCGACGGCGTGTTGTTGCTCGTCGACGCCAGTGAAGGCCCGTTGCCCCAGACCCGCTTCGTGCTGCGCAAGGCGCTCGAATCGAACCTGCCGGTCATCCTGGTGATCAACAAGGTCGACCGCCCCGACGCGCGGATCAGCGAAGTGGTCGACGAGGTCTACGAGCTGTTCCTCGATCTCGACGCCAACGAGGAGCAGATCGACTTCCCGATCGTGTACACGAATGCCCGCGCCGGGTGGGCGAGCATGGACGTGGAAGTCGAGGGCAGCGATCTCAAGCCGTTGTTCGAGTTGCTCCTCGACCGGATCCCGGCGCCGACCTACACCGAGGGCGCGCCGCTGCAGGCGTTGGTGACCAACCTCGACGCGTCGCCCTACGTGGGTCGCCTCGCGCTGTGCCGCGTGCAGGAAGGCACCATCGCCAAGGGTCAACACGTCGCATGGTGTCGGGTCGACGGCTCGATCGAGCGCGTCCGCATCACCGAGCTCTACGTGACCGAGTCGCTGGAGCGGCTCGACGCGGTCGACGCGGGACCGGGCGAGATCATCGCCATCGCCGGTCTCCCGGACGTGACGATCGGTGAGACCCTGGCCGACGCCGAGAACCCGGTGCCGCTGCCGGTCATGACGATCGACGAGCCCAGCCTGGCCATGACGATCGGGATCAACACCTCGCCGGTCGCGGGGAACGACGGCACCAAGCTCACCGCCCGGCTGTTGAAGAACCGGCTCGACGCCGAACTCGTCGGCAACGTGGCCATCCGAGTGGTCCCGACCGAGCGACCGGATGCCTGGGAAGTCCAGGGCCGGGGCGAACTGCAACTCGCGGTCCTCGTCGAGACGATGCGGCGCGAAGGGTTCGAGCTCACGGTCGGCAAACCCCAGGTGGTCACCCGCGAGATCGACGGCAAGGTGCACGAGCCCGTCGAGCGGGCGTCGGTCGACGTGCCCGAGGAGTTCCTCGGCGCGGTCACGCAGCTCCTCGCGGTGCGCAAGGGCCGCATGGAACAGATGATCAACCACGGGACCGGATGGGTGCGGTTGGAGTACCTGGTGCCGGCGCGGGGCCTGGTCGGATTCCGGACCGAGTTCATGACCGAGACGCGCGGCACCGGCATCCTGCACCACGTCTTCGACGGCTACGCGCCGTGGTTCGGCGAACTGCGGAGCCGCCCCAGCGGTTCGATGGTCGCCGACCGGCGCGGGGTGACGACTGCCTACTCGCTGTTCGGACTCCAGGAGCGGGGCGAGTTGCTGGTGGGACCGGGGGTCGAGGTGTACGAGGGAATGATCGTCGGTGAGTCCTCGCGCGCCGAGGAGATGGACGTGAACCCGACCCGCGAGAAGAAGCTCACCAACATGCGGGCCAGTGGCTCGGACGACACCGTGCGGCTCACCCCGCCGCGCCCGTTGTCGCTGGAGCAGGCGCTCGAGTTCGTGGCCGACGACGAGTGCGTGGAGGTCACGCCGGAGAGTGTCCGGCTCCGCAAGGTGATCCTCGACGCCTCGCAGCGGGGCCGGCTCCGCAACTCCAAGAAGCCGCCGCGTTCGGCCTGATCCGCCATGGAGGGGTCCGGCGGCGACCGCGTGATCACGACGCGGTTGACCACTTCTCGTCTCGTCATCGAATCGTCCACGCCCGGGGACGAGTGGACGCGGTGGACGGTCACGGCAGCGACGAGTGGGGAACCGATCGGCGAGCTCGGCGTGCGGTTGGAAGCCGAGGAGCCGACCGCGGAGATCCGCGTCACCGTGGCCGCAGCCGTCCGCGGCAAGGGGTTCGGGACCGAGGCGGTGGGACGCCTGGTCGAACACCTCCTCGACGGGCCGGACACCGCGAGAGTCGTCGCGGTCGTCGCCCAGGCCGACGAGCATTTGCATCGGCTGCTCGGCCGGGCCGGGCTCGAACCGGTCGCCCTGGACGGTGACGATGTGATCTTCTCCCGGCTCCGCCGCTGACTCGGCGGATCTGTCATCCTGGGACGATGCTCTCCGGTTCGTCGCTGCGTCTCCATCGACGATCGGAGTACCTGGCGGGGGAGTCGTGGACGATCCTGAGTCCTCGCCCGCGGGACTCCGTCCGGCTGGCGATGGGGGTGGAGGACGAGTCGGTGCACCTCTGGGCGAGCGCCCGGAATCTGGAGTTCCTCGCCCAGAGCCTGTGGGCCATGGCCTACCAACGCCACGACCGGACGATCGTGTTGTTCGACCGGTCGGTGATGACGCCGAATCCGATCACCGGTGACCTGTCCCGACCCGTCGTCGTGGGCAACGCCGCCCTCGGGCACGCGCCGGCGGCGATGCTCGACGAGCTGCGACCCCGACTCCCGCTCGAGGCCCCGCCCACCGGGACGATCAAACTCCGCACCGCCGGGTTGGACCGTGCACTCGCCGATCCGGCCGGGTTCGTGGCGCGCGAGGCGGCCGACGAATCCGGCGCGTCGTGGAAACCGGACGAGTGGGACGAGTGGGTGAAACGCGAGGCTGGGCTGGTCACGATGACCGCTCCGCCACCGGTGTTGCGCGCGTACGCCCGGGCCGCCGCCGAGTTCGGCTCGTTCTCGTGGGAGAGCCTGGACGACGTCGGGTTCACCGCCCCCGACGACGCCCTCCTCCGTTTCGACGCCACGATCATCGAGCGCGCCGACGCGTTCCGCGACCGTCGACTCGACCGCTACCCGGACCGCGGGCTGGTGGATCTCGCGGCGGCCGAACGCGAAGCGCTGTGGGCGGAGGTCGCACCCGACGCGGTCGCGGCCGCGGAGCCGGCGTGACCGAGGGGTTCTCGGTCCGGCCGATCGGCTGGGTTCGCGGTGGTCGCGACGCGGTGGAGGACGATGCGTGGGGCGGCGTGACCGCACGGATCGAACTGGACGCCGAGTGGCTGGGGGCCGACGCCTTCGCCGGTCTCGATGCGTTCTCGCACCTGGAGGTGCTGTTCCTCTTCGATCGGGTCGATCCGGACTCGATCTGCACCGGCGCTCGTCACCCGCGCGGTCGGTCGGACTGGCCCCGGGTGGGGATCTTCGCCCAGCGGGCCAAGGACCGCCCCAACCGCATCGGCTCGACCGTGTGTGAACTCGTCGCAGTGGACGGCGCCACCGTCACCGTCCGGGGACTCGACGCGGTCGACGGCACCCCGGTGCTCGACGTCAAGCCGTACCTGCCGGCGTTCGGGCCGCGGGGTCCGGTGACGCAACCGGAGTGGGCCGAAGCGCTGATGCGGGACTACTGGTAGTTGACGCCCGTGTCAGGTTGGGACACGCTGGGCCCATGATTCCTGAGCGGATGCGGGCTGCGGTGTACAAGGGGAACCAGACGATCGCGGTGGAGGACTATCCGACGCCGACGGTGGGACCGCACGACGTCCTCCTCGAGATCAGCCATTGCGGCGTCTGCGGGTCCGACATCCACTTCGTGCTCGAAGGGTGGTCGGCCCCCAACCGGGTGCACGGTCACGAGTTCAGCGGCACCGTCGTCGCGGTGGGTGACGCGGTCACCACCTGGACGGTCGGCGACGCCGTGGTCGGGGGTCCGTCCGTGCGCTGCGGTGAGTGCGAGTACTGCCGGGCCGGACGCCCGAACCTCTGTACCGGTCGGTCCGCGGTGGGCGCGGGCGGGGAGTGGCAGGGTGCCTTCGCCGACTACATGCGCGTGCCCGAGGCCGAACTCCTGCGGTTGCCCGCGGGCCTGACGTTGCGCGAGGCGGCGTTGACCGAGCCGCTGGCCGTCGCGTTGCACGGCCTGACCCGGGCCGCGGCGCAGCCGGGTGAACGGGTCCTCATCACCGGGGGCGGTCCGATCGGCGCGTTGAGCGCGGCCGCCCTGATCCATCGCGGCGTGACCGACGTCGTCGTGAGCGAACCGTCGCCGGTCCGACGCGAGTTGTGTGCTCGCCTCGGCGCGACGGTGGTCGAGCCCGACGCACTCGTCGCGCCCGCGATGCCGGACGCGATCACCGACGAGCCGTTTCACGTGGCGCTGGAGTGTTCGGGGCATGCGGTCGCCATGGAGCAGTGCCTGGGCCAACTCGCCCGCATGGGTCGACTCGTGCTGGTCGGGGCCGGCGTCAAGCCGCCGCGGTTCGACCCGAATCGGATCCTGCTCAACGAGCTGAACATCACCGGCGCGTTCTGTTACGACGACGGCGGGTTCGACGACGCGCTGGCGATGCTCGCGTCGCCGGACTTCCCGACCGACGTGCTCATCGAGCCGGACGACGTCGGACTCCACGAACTGCGTGACGCCATCGGCCGGCTCGGTGCGGGCGAGGTGCCGGCCAAGGTCGTCGTCGCGCCGGCACGCGGGAGGGGATGACCGTGACCGCCTCGGAGCGACGAGCCCCACGGTTCAACCACGTGGCCATGAGTGTGCCGTCGGCACTGCTCGAACCTGCCGGACGCGCCGAACTCACCGCGTTCTACGGCGACGTATTCGGTTGGAACGAGTTGCCCACCGAGACGATCGACGGCCAACGGCTGATCTTCGGCGTGCACGCCATCGAACAGTTCGTGTTCCTGATCGCCGACGACGAGCCGATGCGCTGTCCCCGACTCGACCACTACGGCTTGAGCGTCGGTACCGAGGCCGAACTCGACGACGTGCTCGCCAAGGCGAAGGCCTGGCAGGCGCGCGACGAGCGCGTCGACATCATCGACAAGAAGACCGACGACCACGGCATGCTCGCGATCACGTCGATCTACGTGCGGTTCCTGTTGCCGATGATGGTCGAGATCCAGTGGTGGGACTTCAAGGCGGGATCGTGAGCCACCCGTTGCGGTACGGCGCGTTCGTGCCGCAGGGCTGGAAGTTGGAGTACACGGGCTGGAAGGCCGGCGACGCCTGGGCGCGCTCGGTGGAACTCGCCCAGCTGGCCGAACGGGTGGGCTACGACCACCTGTGGGTGTACGACCACGTCGAGACGGTGCCGCGGCGGGAGCCGACGCACTGCTTCGAGGCGTTCACCATGCTCGCGGCGTTGAGTCAACGGACCGAGCGGGCGGAGCTCGGCCAGATGGTGACGTGCGCGAGCTACCGCAACGCCGGCCTGTTGGCGAAGGAAGCCGCGTGCGTCGACGTGTTCTCCGGCGGTCGGTTGATCCTCGGCATCGGTGCCGGGTGGTATCAGCGCGAGTACGAGGCGTACGGCCTCGAGTACCCGGCTGATCGCACGCGTCTCGCCGTGCTCGAGGAGACGGTCACGGTCATCCCCCGGCTCTGGACCGAGGAGACCGTCGACTTCGGTGGCGAACATCTCCGGTTCGACGGCGCCTACTGCGATCCGAAGCCGATCCGAGCGCCGCGGCCGCCGATCTGGATCGGGGGTGGCGGAGAGCGGGTCACGCTGCGGATCGCCGCCGAGCACGCCGACGCGACCAACTGGCAGGTCGGGCTGGAGGCGTTCGTGCGCAAGTCCGAGATCCTGGCCGGCCACTGCGAGCGCGTCGGTCGCGACTTCGACGCGATCGTCCGTACCCACGGTCCCGATTGCCGGCTGTTCGACACCGAGGCCGATCTCGCGGCCTGGATGGACGCGCCCGAGGGCGGGTCGCTGTGGGGTCGGGGCGATCCCGAGGAGTACGTCCGCGACAACCTCGTCGGCACCGCCGCCCAGGTGACCGAGAAGGTGCAGGCCTTCGTGGACGCCGGGTGTTCCGAGTTCGTACTGTGGTTCCGCGACTTCCCGGGCTCGGAGAGCCTGGAACGGTTCGCCGCCGAGGTCGTCCCCCACGTCACCCGCTGACACGGATCGTCGAGCCCGGTCCACAACCAGGCGCGTCTGTTGGCTGACGACCGCTCAGCGGTCGAATCCCAACAAACCGGTCGGGGCGCGCGGGTGGTGGGCTCGCCCGGCAGGTGCCCGGTACGCTGGCGGACCCGCATGACAGACCTCGACTCGGCGTCGGCCGGCGCTCCGCACCCGCATCCGCCGTCGCCCGGGGACCGTCGCGCGTTGCGGCTGGTGCTCGGCCTCGGACTGGCGGTGGGGCTGGGAGGGGCGGTCGTCCTGCGGTTCACGGCTCAACCGGACCTGTGGCTCGACGAAGCGCTCACGGTCAACATCGCCCGGCTGCCCCTCGACCAGCTGCGCGACGCACTCCTGCGGGACGGCGCGCCGCCGCTGTACTACGTGCTCCTCCACGGCTGGATGGCGATCTTCGGGACCGGTTCGGTCGCGGTCCGGGCCCTTTCGGGAATCTTCGGCGTGGTCGCGATCGGATTGGCGTACGGGGCCGGGACCCGCCTCGGGCGCACCCGCACCGAGCAACGGTGGCTCGGCGCGGTTGCGATGATCATCGTGGCGGTCTCGCCGTACGCCATCCACTACGCGACCGAAGCGCGCATGTACTCGCTGGCGATGGTCCTCGTCCTCCTCGGGGTGATCGTCGGGGTCGACGCCTGGCGGACGCCGACCTGGCCTCGTCTCCTCGGGGTCGCGGTCATCACCGGCGCGCTCCTCCTGACCCATTACTGGTCGTTCTTCCTGGTCGGGGTGGTCGGGCTCGGTCTCGCGGTCGCCGCGATCCGGCGCCACCCGTCAGGACCGCGACTGCTCGGCGCGGTGGTCGGCGGGTGCGTGTTGTTCCTGCCGTGGGTGCCGACGTTCCGCACCCAGCTCGCGCACACCGGGACCCCGTGGGACGACCCCATCTCGGTGGTCGGCGGCACGATCAAGGCCGTCGTCGCCTTCGGCGGCGGCCGCAATCCGGAGGGGTGGCCGCAGATCGCGATCCTCGCCGCGGTGTTCGTCTTCGCCGTCGTCGGGCTCGTGGTGGGTGTCCGACGGGCGGAGCCGGTCGTCTCGGGCGCGGCAGCGACCGTCGCCGCGGCCGGGCTCGGCACGTTCCTGCTCGGCATCGGGTACTCCGCCATCACCGAGACCGGCTTCCAGGACCGGTACGCGGCGGTGGTGTTCCCGTTGTTCGCGCTGACGGTCGCGGTCGGGGTGGTCGCGATCTCCGACCTCCGGGTGCGGATCGGACTGGTCGTCGTGCTGGCCGGTCTCGGACTGCTCGGTGGCGTGCGCGCCGAACGACGGGTTCGCACCCCGTCCGGCGCGGTCGCGGTGATGCTGCGCGGCGAGCTCCGCCCGAACGATCTCGTCGTCTACTGCCCCGATCAGCTCGGCCCGAGCACGGCCCGCCTCCTGCCGGCGTCGGTGCACCAGGTCACGTTCCCGGATCTGGACGCGCCGGAGTTCGTCGACTGGACCGATTACGCCGATCGGAACGCCGCGGCCCGTCCCCGGCGGTTCGCGGCCGATGTCGCGGCGCGGGCGGACGCCGGCCGGATCTGGTTCGTGTGGTCGCCCGGATACCGCACGTTCGGCACGAAGTGTGAGGCTGCGATCAACGGGCTCGGTCGGTTGCGCACGCCGGCCCCGGGGACGAGGTCGTTCGCGGGTCCCGACGGCGACACCGTCGAGGTGCGAAGGTTCGACCCGTGAGTCACACCGATGCCGCACTGCCCGGGCCGGTCGAGGTGCGACGGTCGACGGTGACCGAGCGCCGGATCGGCTACGGCCTGCTCGCGCTGCTGGCGTACGTGCCGGTGCTGATCGCCCACGCCGGCCGGGTGGTGGCCGACACCAAGCAGTACCTGTACCTCGACCCGGGCCGGGTATTGAGTCGGGCGTGGTCCATGTGGGACGCCAACATCGGCATGGGCACGGTCACCCACCAGAACATCGGCTACCTGTTCCCGATGGGTCCGTACTACTGGACCATGCAGCAACTGGGTGTTCCCGACTGGGTGGCCCAGCGCCTCTGGTTGGGGTCCATCCTCTTCGCCGCGGGTCTCGGCATGCTCTACCTGTTCCGCACGATCGACCTGCGGGGCGCGGGTGCGCCGGTCGGCGCGTTGGTGTTCGTCCTCAGTCCGTACTGGCTGGAGTACGCGGCGCGGCTCTCCGTGCTCCTGCTGCCGTGGGCCGGCCTGCCGTGGATGCTGGCGTTCCTCATTCGGGGATTGCGACGGGGCGGCTGGCGGCACGCCGCGTTGTTCGCGTTGCTCATCCAGGTCATCGGCAGCGTGAACCTCACCGCCCTCGTGTTCGCGGGTCTCGCCCCGCTGTTGTGGATTCCGTACGCGCTCTTCGTCGACCGCGAGGTCGACTGGCGGCGCGTGCTCGGCATCGTCGCGAAGATCGGATTGCTCACCGTGCTGGCTTCGGCGTGGTGGATCTCGGGTCTCTGGGCGCAAGGCGGGTACGGGCTCAACATCCTCAAGTACACCGAGACGATGAGCGTCGTGTCGCGCACGACACTGCCGAACGAGGTGCTCCGCGGTCTCGGCTACTGGTTCTTCTACGGGCGCGATCGCCTCGGGCCCTGGATCGAGGCCAGCACCGGCTACACCCAACGGCCGGCGCTCATCCTCGTCTCGTACGCGATCCCGACCCTCGCGTTCCTGTCGGCCGCGTTCGTCCGCTGGCGGCACCGGGCGTACTTCATGCTCGTCATCGTCGTCGGCGCGGTGGTGGCGGTCGGTGCACATCCGTACGCGTCGCCGACCCCACTCGGTGGCGCGTTCAAGCGGTTGTCGCAGGAGTCGTCGATCGCGTTCGCGCTGCGCTCGACCGGCCGCGCCGTGCCGCTCGTCGTCCTCGGCCTCGCGGCGTTGATCGGTGCCGGCGTGACCGCGCTCGTCGCCCTGGCGATCAACTGGCGCCGACCGCGCCTGGCGTTCGCGATCCCGCTGCTCGTGGGCGGGTTGCTGTTCCTCAACCTCCCAGCGCTCTGGACGGGTGGGTTCTACGGCGACAACCTCCAGCGGCCCGAGGAGATCCCGGACTACTGGAAGGAGGCGGCCGCGCATCTGGACGCTGCCGGTCCCGACACGCGGGTCCTCGAGATCCCCGGCTCGGACTTCGGTTCCTACCGGTGGGGCCAGACCGTCGATCCGATCACGCCCGGGATCATCGACCGGCCCTACGTCGCCCGCGAGGTCATCCCGTACGGATCGCCGGCGTCGGCGAACCTGGTGAACGCGTTCGACCTGCGACTCCAGGACCGGCTGCTCACGCCGGATGCGATCGCACCGCTGGCGCGGCTCATGGCGGTCGGGGCGATCACCCTCCGCAACGACATCCAGTTCGAGCGGTACCGGCTCCTGCGCCCGCAGTTCACGTCGATCCTGTTCACGCCGACGCCGAACGGACTGCGCGACCCGGTGTCGTTCGGCACCGCGACCTCGACCCAGAGCACCGAGTTCCCGTTCCTCGACGAGCAGGCCGTCCTCGAACCCGGGAGCCGATCGATCCCGCCGCCGGTGTCGGTCTACGACGTGAAGGAACCGCGCCCGATCATCCGGGCGACGCCGGCCGCGAACCCGCTCGTGCTCGCGGGGGACGGCGAGGGCGTGGTCGACGCGGCGGAGGCCGGCCTGATCAACGGTCGTTCGGCGCTGCTGTACTCGGGGTCGTTCGACCGACGTCCGGCGGCGCTCCGACGCGAGATCGCCCGGGGTGCGACGCTCGTCGTCACCGACAGCAACCGCGACCGCGGACGCCGCTGGAGCAGCCTGACCGAGACGGCCGGATTCACCGAAGGTGCGGGCACCCGTCCGCTGACCCGCGACGAGTCCGACTCGCGCCTCGACCTGTTCCCTGATGCGCCCCGTGATGCGCAGACGGTGACCCGGTTGGTGGGGGCGCGCAGTGTGCGGGCCGACAGTTACGGGAACGCCATCAGTTACACGCCCGAGGATCGACCGGCCCGCGCCTTCGACGGGAACCCGCTGACCTCGTGGCGGTCGGGGCAGTTCGACGAGGTCAAGGGGACGCGGATCCGGATCACGCTCGACCGGCCGATCACTACGGATCATGTGAACCTGGTCCAGATCCTCACCGCACCCAACGACCGGTTCATCACCGACGCCACCCTGCGGTTCGACGGCGGCGACGACACCGCGATCCGGCTCCGCCGTCCGTCGCGGACGGCGACGGGTCAGACGATCACGTTCCCGCGTCGCAGCTTCCGGACCTTCGAGGTCGAGGTGCGCGGTACCAACGTCGGCGAACAGATCATCTTCGGGGGCCTCAGTCCGGTCGGCTTCGGGGAGATCCGGCTCACCGACGACGCGGGTACGCCCATCGTGGTGCACGAGGTCGTCGAGATGCCGCGGGACCTGCTGCGGATCGCCGGCGAAGTCTCCCAGGACCATCCGCTGATCCTGTCGATGAACCGGCAGCGGGTCACGCCGAAACCGGCCCGGGTCGACCCCGAGTCGACACTGGTGCGTTCCTTCACGTTGCCGACCGCTCGCGCCTTCGCCGTGGCCGGTGACGTGCGCCTCTCCCGCGATCGCGACGACGCCGCGATCGACCGGACCCTGGGCTACCGCGGGCCGGTCGCCGCGACGTCGTCGGCGCGGCTGTTGGACGCGCCGGCCGCTCGCGCGTCGAACGCGCTCGACCGGAATCCGACGACCGCGTGGACGACGCCGTTCAAGACTGCGGTCGGCTCCTCGATGCGGGTCGACTTCGGGAGCCGGCGCACCTTGGACCGACTCGATCTGCAACTCGTCGCCGACGGTCGCCACAGCGTCCCGACCGAACTTCGCATCAACACCGAAGACGGGGAGCGCCGGACCCTGACGCTCGACGTCCCGCCCGACCAGTCGGCGGAAGACGCGACGGTGCCCGTCACGGCGACGTTCCCGGAACTGCGCGGGCGGGTCCTCGACGTGCGCATCACCAAGGTGCGCCCGGTGCTGACCCGGGAGTACGACTGCGGCTGCGACGTGGAGACGCCGGCCGCCATCGCGGAACTGGGTGTGCCCGACCTCGCACCGGTCCGACCGCCGGTCACGTTCCCGACGGAGTGTCGTGAGGATCTGGCCACCGTCGACGGCACGCCGGTCCCGGTGTCGATTCTCGGGACGACGGCCGACGCGGTCGCCCTGCGACCGTTGCATTTCGCCACCTGTTCGGTCCCGGCACGCCCCGTGGCTGTCGAACTGGCGGCGGGGGACCACCTGGTCGAGGCCGCCCCCGGCGCGGACACCGGTCTGGCCGTCGATCGAGTGATCTGGGCCGGGGCCGGCGCGGGTGGGCCGAGTGATCGCCTCACGCTGCAGGGAACCGTCGCCACGGACGCCCCGACCGATGCGCCGCCGGTGAACGTGGTGCGCAGCGGTCGGGTCCGGACGACCGTCGAGGTGGCCGATGCCACCGAGCCGTTCTGGCTCGTCCTCGGTCAGAGCGACAACGCCGGTTGGCACGCGACCGTCGACGGCAAGGACCTGGGTCCGTCGACGTTGGTGAACGGGTACGCCAACGGGTGGCGCATCACCCCGCGGGGGCAGTCGGTCACCGTCGAACTCGAATGGGTTCCGGAGCGGACGGTACAACGGGCGATCGCCGTGTCGATCGTGGCGATCATGCTCGCGCTCGGGATCGTGATCTTCTCCCACCGGCAGTCCCGGCGGGTCGACCTGCGCGAGCTCGTCCTCGAAGTCGGTGGCGTGCCGACGGTGCAGTGGAACCCCCGGCCGCGCCGCGCGACCTGGGCGGTCGCGGTCGTGACCGGCGTGATCGTCGGCGCGGCCGGCGCGGTCGTGGTGCGGCCGGTGATCGGCGTCGTCCTCGGGGTCGCCGTGGTCGCAGCGCTGCGGGATCGACGCGTGCGCCGGCTCCTCGACGCGGTTCCGGTGCTCGCGATCGCGGCCGCGGGTGGGTACATCGCGCTGCGGCAGGCGCGTTCGCACCTCCCGCCCATCTTCGAGTGGCCGACGCTGTTCGCTCGGGCGCGGACCTTCGGCTGGATCGCGATCGTCGTGCTAGGTGCGAACGCCGTGATCGGGCTCGTCCTCGACCGGCGGGACCGGGCCGACCCGCTCGGCCGGAGCTGAGTCGTCGGGCGTCTCGCGCTCGGACTCGGGCGCGAACACCGCGACCGCGAACAGGGCCAGAGCCAACCAGGCGAGTTCGGGCCGGTGCCCGACCCGGCTGACGAGCAGCAACCCGCCCGCGCCGAGCCCGAGGAGTGGCACCGACCGCGGGAACCGGCGGACCGCGACCACTGCCGCCGCGGCGACGAGACCGATCTCGATGCGCGCGACGACGGAGGTGACGACGAAGACCGCGGCGATCCAGCCGATCGTGCGGCGAGGTGCACCGGGACTCGGCGCCCGCAGCGCGATCATCCGGGGCTCGTCGGTCGCGAAATCGACCGTGCGCAGCGATCGGCTCCGGCGCCGCCCGAAGAGCACGAGTCCGACGCAGAGCAGCACGGCGACCAGTGACAGGCCGATGCTCCACCAGATCGTGCGCTGGGGTTCCCAGGTGAGTCGGATCGTGACCGGACCGGATCCGTCGGGCCGCACGAGCCAGGCGTTGGCGTAGCCGTTGACGAGGCGGGGAGCACCCAGGTCCCGTCCGTCGGCGGTTGCGTGCCAGCCGCGGTTGTGACTCTCCCCGAACACGAGCCAGAAGGGCGTGCCGTCGGACGCCGCCGTGATCGTGACCTGATCCGCGCCGGCCCGTGCGACCCGCACGGGGTTCGCCGTGGCCGTCGCCGCGTCGACCAGGAGACCGCGCGGACGTGGAGTCCCGTCGGCGGCGGAGTCGAGCACGATGCGGTCGAGGTCCAGCCCGGTGTCCCAGCCCCGGTCGGTCCGCAGCCGGTGGCTGCCCGGTCCGAGGGTCACCGCCGACGCACAGCCGGCGACCCCGAGTCCGTCGCGGGGGTCCGACGGGGATGGGAGGAGTCGCACCGGCTCGTCACGCCCGTCGATGTGAAGGACGCCGGTACGACAGCGGCCGTCGATGACGGGCGTCGTCGGCGCGACCGCGTCCGCGGCGAGGCTGATCTGGTGCAGCGCGACCGGCGGGATCCGGGTCGACGCGGGCGGCTCGCCTTCGGGAAGCGCGGCTTCGACGACCTCGACGCGGAAGGTGCGCGCGGTCGTGGCCGTCGTGGTGATCGACACGGGGACGGACTGCGGGCGGTCGGCGGCGCGGGCCGACGCGGCGACCGTGACCGGGGCCGACCCGATGCGCTGGCCGTCGGCGAGGACGCGGAGCGTGGTCGGCGTCGAGTGCCAGCGGTCGGTGACGACGGCGAGGTCGACGTGGTCGACACGTGTCGGCGTGGGCAGGGACACCTCGACCCATTGTCCGGCCTGCGGGCCGTACGCGGCGGTCCAGGCGGTGTCGGTGGAATCGGTGAACGCCCGGGACGCCCGGGCGTCGGCGCTGCCCGCCAGATGGCTGGACGCGGTGTAGGTGACCCCGGCCGGCGCGGTCTGGAGCAACGAGTCGAGTGCGGTATCGCCGGCGTCGGGATTCACCCGCGCGGTACCGGTGAGCCCGTACGCCCGACGGTCCGGGGTGACGAAGCGCCGGTCCAGCGCGAGTTCCTCGTCCTGGCGACCCTCGGCGGCCGTCTCCTGGCGGAGCCGGCTCAGCACCACCGCCAGCGGGTGATCGGTGACCCGGTCGCCGACGCGCCGGGTCAGATCGGTGGGGAGGCGGACGGTCTCGCCGATGCGGAGGTCACCGAGGCGGATCTCCGCGAAGCCGACGGGGTTCGCGAAGATCGGTTCGAACGGCGGGAGCTGCGTGGCCGCGATGGTGATGCGCAGCGATCGGACCCGGGTGCGCGGGAAGGCG
Source organism: uncultured Bifidobacteriaceae bacterium (assembly GCA_964544295.1). Taxonomy (GTDB): domain Bacteria; phylum Actinomycetota; class Acidimicrobiia; order IMCC26256; family JAENVU01; genus JAENVU01. The sequence goes on along the minus strand of CAZJBJ010000089.1, from coordinate 2,362 downwards.
ACGCGTTGGCCGGCGTCGGTGAAGGACTCCGGTCCCAGGGCGGCGTCGACGGTCTTCGAACCGTTCACGGTCACGCGCACCTCGGTGATCCAGCGATCGCGGGGTAGGCCCGGGGGCTGGACCACCGTGACCCCGGACGCGACCATCGGGCGGGCCGGCGCGACCTGGATCCATTCGCCCGCGGGGTCGACGCCTCCGACCCGCCAGGCGGTGCGGACGTCACCGTCGAACGCTCGCGCGGCGTGGTCCTCCGGGTGTTCGGCGCCGCCGTCGGCGCTGGCGTCGACGCGGCCTCCACGCTGCTCCACGACGGTATGGGCGCGGTCGGACGAATCCGGAAACGGTTCGAGATGGCCGTCGTACCCGTTCACGTCGTGGGTGGTCTGCCCCGCGCGTTCCGTCGCGCCCTGTGTGTCGCGGATCGAGGAGAAGAAGCTGGTGACGCGCCGGCGGTTGGTGTCGGTGAGGACGAGGCGCGCGTCGGTGGCCAGCGCGTGATCGAGGGCGCGGGCGGACTCCGCCGCCAGTTCGAGGATCCGTTCGTTCCCGGCGATCAGCCCGGCCGCGGCGAGATCGACGATGCCGTCGCCGTCGCCGGCCACGACGATCGGATCGCGATCGGGCGTGGTCCGCACGATCGGCTCCGCCGCTTCGACGCCGAACAGTGAGACGGCGTGCGGATCGGTCGCGGTGGCGTTGGACCGCAGGTCCACCCCGTCGCGGGCGTCGACGACCGGCGGGACGACCGGACCGAAGGACCGTGGCGGAGCGAGTCCCGGTGCGAGCGGGTTGGTGAGCGTGTCCCACAGCGCACGCGCGTGCGGGGCGCCGGAGCGTTCGTACGCGAGGTCGCTGCGCAACGCCACCGTCCCGGTGCCGAAGAGACGCGCGACGGGCGCCAACGAGGTCGGTTCGAAACTCCCGTTCTGGAGCCGACGGTCGAACGCGTCGAGCAGGTTGACCGACTCGGGCGATCCGTAGGGCAGGACCTCGCGGGCCAGATAGGGCCGGTCGGTGAGGCCCGGCGTGATCGGCTCGACGGTGTTGCCCCACCGGTAGGTCGCGAAGCTCGACCCGGGGATCTCGAGGATCCGGGTGCGGTGCGACTCCCGGTCGAGGGCATCGACGGCCCGGGTCCAGTAGCCCGGGATCTGCTCGGGTCGTTCGACGCCGGGCGTGAGAAAACCGTTGCGCCAGACCGGCAGGAACGCGGCCAGCACGAGCCCGACCACCCCGACCACCACGGCGAGGCGGGTTCGGGAAGGGGGCAGCGCACTGATCCCGGCGCCGATGAGTCCGGCGACGCCGAGCACGACGACGGGGACGACCCGGGGGGTGTTGCGGAGCGCGAGTCCGAGCGCCGAACCGTCGGTGAAGTTCCGCCAGAAGTGGCCGTAGACGGTCGTGTCGTCGAACGGCCACGCGCCGACGCCGACGATGGTGCCGACCACGACACACGCCGCGAAGTAGCCGCGGTGCCGCCACCGGACGAGGGTGCCGGACGCCAGGGCGATCGTGGGCACGGCGAAGCTGGCGAGCACCACGACGCGCCCCGAGACGTAGGCCGAGGTCTGGATCAGCGAGAACCCGCTGCGGTCGTACCCGTAGAAGAACCAGTTGCCCAGCCCGCGCAGGATGTCGCCGGGGGTCGACGCGGTGGAGATCGTCCGGACGTTCTCGGTGAGTTGGAGCACGGGGAGTCCGTAGCTGCCCTGGGCCCAGAGACCGGCGAGCCACCACAGCGAAACCGCCCCGCCGAGCAGCGCGACCCGCACGGCCACCCCGACGGCGGCCCGCGCCCGCTCCCGGCCGCCGCCGAGTTCCATCACGAGCCACAGCGCTGGTCCGACGGCCATGAGGAGGAGCGCCGACGCGTTGACCGAGCCGACACTCACCACGATCAGGGCGATGATCGCGGGGTCCCGCCAACCGCCGCGACGGGCCGCGCGCATCGTCAGCCCGACAACCCACGGCAACGCGGCCCAGGGGAGCAGCAGCACCGACATGCGAGCGGTGAAGGACAGTTGGTACGGCGACAGCATGTAGACGAGCGCGGCCACCGCCGCCGCGGTCCGGGACAGGCCGAGCCGCAGGAAGAGCCACCGGGCCCCGAGCACCGCGACGAGTGAGATCGAACCCAACCAGAAGCGTTGCACGACCCAATCGGGCAGTCCGAGCACCTCGCCGAGCCAGAAGAACGGGCCCATCGGGAACAGGTACCCGATGTGCTGGTGCGGGACCGTGCCGGCGCCGACGTGGGGGTCCCACAACCACGGAATCCTGCTCAGGAATCGGGCCGGGTCGAGGTAGAGGTACTGCTTCGTGTCGCTGCTCAGGCGGCCCGGCGAGGAGAGGAAGAACG